>KV797019.1 GCA_001809325.1 Neisseria sp. HMSC077D05
GTCGGGGGAAAAGGAATTTTGCAAAGGTCTCATCCCATCTATTATTTGGTGCGCCGCAAACTGGGCGTGCCGGCATTGATAGGGCTGACGTTTGACTTGCTCGTGATTGCGCCTTGTGCCTTATTTTATATTCTGACGCAAACCGATACCATCAATTTGATTGCGTCCACCCCCAAGCTTATCGGCTTTATCGTTTTGTTGGGCATCAATAGCACGGTCGCCATGCATTTGAATTTAAAAGCAAGCCAATTATTACCCATTGCCGTATTCGGTATGTTGAGCTATTTGGAACCGGTCTTGCTGTTTATCATTTCGATTGCATGGCTGGACGAACCTTTGGAGAGTGGGGCATTAAGCAGCTACGGATTCATTTGGTTGGGTTTGAGTTTGATGATGGTAAACGGATGGCTGGCAATGAAGAGAAGGGTCGTCTGAAGCCGCTGTTTTATATAGTGGATTAACTTTAAACCAGTACGGCGTTGCCTCGCCTTGCCGTACTATCTGTACTGTCTGCAGCTTCGTCGCCTTGTCCTGATTTAAATTTAATCCACTATAGATTTCAGACGACCTTGCTCCATTAAACTCACATTTCCCGATTTCCGTCCTACAATTTCAATTTCTAAATCAATGTCGTCAGCAGGCTGCCTCGGCTTGTCAAACTTTTGCCCGATAAACAGCATTCGATATCGAAAGGTCGTCTGAAACATCTTTTCAGACGACCTTTGCCGTTTCCATTAAAATACCGTATTCCCATTTTTCAGACGGCCTCTTCCCATGTTTCCCGACCAATCCGCCCCCAACCTCCTGCAAGGCTTAAACCCTGAACAACTTTCCGCCGTAACCTGGCCGCCGCAATCCGCCCTCGTTTTGGCGGGCGCAGGCAGCGGCAAAACCCGAGTGCTGACCACGCGCATCGCATGGCTGTTGCAAAGCGGACAAGCCAGCGTGCACAGCATCATGGCGGTAACGTTTACCAACAAAGCCGCCAAAGAAATGCAAACCCGACTTGGCGCGATGATTCCCGTCAACGTCCGCGCCATGTGGCTCGGTACATTTCACGGCTTGTGCCACCGCTTTCTACGGCTGCACCACCGCGATGCCGGTCTGCCGTCTTCCTTTCAAATCCTCGACAGCGGCGACCAGCTTTCCCTCATCAAACGCCTGCTCAAAACCCTCAACATCGCCGAAGAAATCATCGCGCCGCGTTCGCTGCAAGGCTTTATCAACGCGCAAAAAGAATCCGGTTTGCGCGCTTCCGTGTTAAGCGCGCCCGACCCGCACACAAACCGCATGATTGAATGCTACGCCGAATACGACAAAATCTGCCAACGCGAAGGCGTGGTCGATTTTGCCGAACTCATGCTCCGCAGCTACGAAATGCTGCAAAGCAACGAAATCCTGCGCCAGCACTATCAAAACCGCTTCAACCACATTCTCGTCGACGAGTTCCAAGACACCAACAAACTGCAATACGCCTGGCTCAAACTCATGGCGGGCGGCAACGCGGCAGTGTTTGCCGTCGGCGACGACGACCAAAGCATCTACCGCTTCCGCGGCGCGCACGTCGGCAACATGACCGCGCTGATGGAAGAGTTCCACATCGACGCGCCCGTCAAACTCGAACAAAACTACCGCTCCGTCGGCAACATCCTCGCCGCCGCCAACGCCGTTATCGAAAACAACGACGAACGCCTCGGCAAAAACCTGCGTACCGACGCCGAAGCAGGCGACAAAATCCGCTACTACTCCGCCTTTACCGACCTCGAAGAAGCCCAATTCATCGTTGACGAAACCAAAGCCCTCGAACGCGAAGGCTGGGATTTGGACGAAATCGCCGTCCTCTACCGCAGCAACGCCCAATCCCGCGTTATCGAACAAAGCCTGTTCCGCAGCGGCATCCCCTACAAAATCTACGGCGGCCTGCGCTTTTACGAACGCCAAGAAATCAAACACGCGCTCGCCTACCTGCGCCTCGCCGTCAATCCCGACGACGACAACGCCCTCTTGCGCGTCATCAACTTCCCGCCGCGCGGCATCGGAGCACGCACTGTCGAAAACCTTCAGACGGCCTCAAACGAACAAGGCATCACCCTCTGGCAGGCAGCCTGCAACGCCGGCGCAAAAGCCGCCAAAGTCGCCGCCTTCGTCCGCCTGATTGAAGCCCTGTGCAACCAAGTCGGACAAATGCCCCTGCCCGAAATCATTGTCGGCATCCTCAAAGACAGCGGCCTAACCGAACACTACCAAACCCAAAAAGGCGACAACCAAGACCGCCTCGACAACCTCGACGAACTCGTCAACGCCGCCATCGAGTTCAAACCTGAAGACAGCAACTTCGAAATCCTGCCCGATAACATTTCAGACGACCCCGCCTTCCCCATCCTCGCCTTCCTAAGCAACGCCGCCCTCGAATCCGGCGAAAACCAAGCAGGCGCAGGCGAAAAAGCCGTTCAACTCATGACCGTCCACGCCGCCAAAGGCTTGGAATTTAACGCCGTCTTCCTCACCGGCATGGAAGAAGGCCGCTTCCCCAGCGAATACTCCCTCGCCGAACGCGGCGGCCTCGAAGAAGAACGCCGCCTCATGTACGTCGCCATCACCCGCGCCCGCAAACGCCTCTACATCACCATGGCGCAGCAAAGAATGCTGCACGGACAAACCCAATTCGGCATCGTCTCCCGCTTCGTCGAAGAAATCCCCCCCGAAGTATTGCACTACCTGTCCGTCAAAAAAACTGCCTACGACAGCTACGGCAGCCCGCGCCAAACCGCCGCGCCCAAAGACAAAATCATCGACGACTACAAACAGCCCCAAACTTACGCAGGCTTCCGCATCGGACAAAACGTCCGCCATGCCAAATTCGGCACCGGCGTCATCATCGATGCCGTGGACAAAGGCGAATCAGCCCGACTGACCATCAACTTCGGCAAACAGGGCGTGAAAGAGTTGGATACCAAGTTTGCGAAGTTGGAAGAGATGTAAAAGGGGGATGGCAGAGGTCGTCTGAAACCCGTAGCGTGGGCTTCGTCCACGAATCAACTCCAAAATTTCAGACGGCCTCTTTTATCCAACATTATTGTGGGCAAAGCCCACGCTACAACGCACACCGAAGGGGCAAATAGAGATGTAGCAACTGTCGGATACTTGTATCCGACAAAAACATTTGATGCTTCTATCGTTTCCGAAAAACTGCTGTTTGGAAATGTCGGATTCAAGAATCCGACCTACGGCAAAAACTGTAGCAGGAGAATAGAAACCCGTAGCGTGGGCTTTGCCCACGAATCAAGCCCGAAATTTCAGACGGCCTTGGATTCGGATTTCAAGTGCAACACTAGTGTATCAGTGGTTTGAACAGATTCAAGAATAAAACACTTGGCGTTTCGTAGCCAGAGACCTTTGCAAAATTCCTTTTCCCTCGACAACCGAAACCCCAACACAGTTTTTCGGCTGT
>KV797020.1:0-3157 GCA_001809325.1 Neisseria sp. HMSC077D05
TGTCGGAAGGAAAGGAATTTTGCAAAGGTCTCGGGCTACAAAGTCCAAATCCGCGATTTGAATTCCGGCGTACAAGGCATTGTGATCGGCAAAGACGGTTTGCTCGGCGGTGCCGACCCGCGCCGCGAAGGCAAAGTGATGGGCGATTGATCACCGATCGGCTTGTGGATAAAAGGTCGTCTGAAATCCGAATTTGGGTTTTCAGACGACCTTTTTTACCGCTGGAGAAAAGCTATGGATAAAATGTGTATAAAATTTGAGAAAAAATATAATCTTTCTATTTTTCAGAAGGATAGATTAGATAGTCATGTGGATAATCATATCTGAAATATTGGCGGAAGATGGTTTTGTTTTATTGAGAGGTCGTCTGAAAACTTAAAATCAAGATTTCAGACGACCTTTATTCAATAAAAAGGCTGTGGATAAACAATCATCCACAACCTTTTTGTACACCGTCTTATCTCAAGCCGCCGGCAGCTCGTGGAAGGCGGACGGCAAATTCTCATCGTCACCAAATTCCACCCATTCGTAAGCGGTTTCGTCCGCCAAAACCGCGCGCAATAAAGCGTTGTTGATGGCGTGGCCGGATTTGTAGCCTTCGAATGCGCCGATAATCGGGTGTCCGACGATATACAAATCGCCGATGGCATCGAGGATTTTGTGGCGGACGAACTCGTCGGGATAACGCAAACCTTCCGGATTCAAAACGTCCATGTCGTCAATCACAATGGCGTTGTTCAAATTGCCGCCCAGTCCGAGATTGTGGGCGCGCATCATTTCCACTTCGTGCATAAAGCCAAAGGTGCGCGCGCGCGCGATTTCGTCGATGTAGGACTTGCCCGCGAAATCGATTTCAAAAGTGGGCGAGCTGCGGTTGAAAACCGGATGGTCGAATTCGATGGTCAGCGTAACTTTAAAGCCGTCATACGGCGTAAAGCGCACCCATTTGCCCGCCTCCTTGACTTCGACAGGTTTGAGGATTTTCAAAAACCGCTTTTGCGCCTTTTGATCGACAACGCCCGCATCTTGCAAAAGATAAATAAACGGCAGGCTGGAGCCGTCCATAATCGGGATTTCGGGCGCGTTTAACTCAATCAGCGCATTGTCGATGCCATAGGCAGACAGCGCGGACATGATGTGTTCGATCGTGCCGACGCGCACGCCTTTGTCGGTTACGATGGTGGACGACAGGCGCGTATCGTTGATGAGGTAGGGCGTAAGTTTGATGGTTTCGCCCATTTCGCCGTCCAAATCCGTACGGCGAAAAGAAATCCCGCTGTTTTCAGGCGCAGGATGCAGGGTCAGCGCGACCCGTTCGCCCGAATGCAATCCGACGCCGGTTACGCTGATGGATTTTGCCAAAGTTCGTTGCAGCATAAACCGCCTCCTTATTTAATAATTAGTTTGATTTTTGGATAATACGATAAAAAGGAAAAAATAATCCATTATTTTTAATAGTATTTGCTAATGTAGGCGTTTCAGAACCATAGATTTTTCAGACGACCTTTTGTACCGGTAAGATTATCGACAATATGCCGTGTAATCCGAGTGGAAAAATCCGATTTTATCCACAGAAAAATTCAAACGATTACAGATTATCCGACTTTGTTCTCACAAAAAACAGAACTTGAACGCAGCCTTTAAATGAATCCAACAAATTGATTATACAACCAGTAATAAGGTTATCCACAAAACGGGAAGGTACTCATCACCATCATCATTTTTTTAAATAATTACATATTAATTTTAAAAACAACCAAAATTTATCCCCAAATATGGGGACAAACCGTACCAATCTACATTTTCAGACGACCTATTTCACGGTTTTTTTATTTAAATCAAACATTTTAAAAGTAGCATCGTGTAATTCTAGGTAGTAGTTTTATTTCAGGCTACAATAGCCCTTATTGAAATTTATCCCTTTCCCTACTGACAGGAGTATCAAAATGAGCATCAAAGTAGCGATTAACGGTTTCGGCCGCATCGGCCGTCTGGCATTGCGTCAAATTGAAAAAGCCAAAGGCATCGAAGTCGTCGCCGTCAACGACCTGACCCCTGCCGATATGCTGTTGCACCTTTTCAAATACGACAGCACCCAAGGCCGATTCCAAGGTACTGCCGAATTGAAAGACGATGCCATCGTAGTGAATGGCAAAGAAATCAAAGTCTTCGCCAATCCGAATCCTGAAGAATTGCCTTGGGGCGAATTGGGCGTAGACGTCGTCCTCGAATGTACCGGCTTCTTTACCAGCAAAACCAAAGCCGAAGCCCACATCCGCGCCGGTGCGCGCAAAGTCGTTATTTCCGCGCCCGGCGGCAATGACGTGAAAACCGTCGTATATGGCGTGAACCAAGACATTTTGGACGGTAGCGAAACCGTCATCTCCGCCGCTTCCTGCACCACCAACTGCCTTGCCCCGATGGCGGCAGTCCTGCAAAAAGAGTTCGGCGTAGTCGAAGGTCTGATGACCACCATCCACGCCTACACCGGCGACCAAAATACCCTTGACGCACCGCACCGCAAAGGCGATTTGCGCCGCGCCCGCGCCGCCGCGCTCAACATCGTGCCCAACAGCACCGGCGCCGCCAAAGCCATCGGTTTGGTTATCCCCGAATTGAACGGCAAACTCGACGGCTCCGCCCAACGCGTCCCCGTCGCCACCGGCTCGCTGACCGAATTGGTTTCCATCCTCGAACGCCCCGTGACCAAAGAAGAAATCAACGCCGCAATGAAAGCCGCCGCCAACGAATCTTACGGCTACACCGAAGATCAAATCGTTTCTTCCGACGTCGTCGGCATCGAATACGGCTCGCTCTTCGACGCCACCCAAACCCGCGTGATGACCGTAGGCGACAAACAACTGGTGAAAACCGTCGCTTGGTACGATAACGAAATGTCCTACACCTGCCAACTCGTCCGTACTTTGGAATACTTCGCAGGCAAAATCTAAAAGATTTCGAATTGGATAAACCAGTCTGTGGATAAGTAAGAGAAAAGGTCGTCTGAAAATTTTTTCAGACGACCTTGTTTTTGCCTGCAATCTACTCCCTCTTCCGTCCGGCGGGAGAGGGCTGGGGAGAGGGTGGTTCTGTGGTTTGTACGAATTCAATTTGACCTAAACTCACAAAGCCACCCCCATCCTAACCTTCCCCCGCC
>KV797020.1:3257-15792 GCA_001809325.1 Neisseria sp. HMSC077D05
CCACCCCCATCCTAACCTTCCCCCGCCGGACGAGGGAAGGGACAAATTGCCGTTGCAGCTACGAGTAGCGTGGGCTTTGCCCACGAAATAAAATGCAAGGACAACCACCCCATTCGAATGGTTAAACGGTAGGTTTCGTGGGCAAAGCCCACGCTACGGATTTGGTTTATCCTAAGTTCATTGAATAAGATTCGCTTTGATTAAATAAAAAGGTCGTCTGAAAACCATTTCAGATTTTCAGACGACCTTTCTGCATCCTTGTTATGCGGAGTAGTCCGTCAAATCACTTCTAAAACGAAGTAATTGCGCAGCTTGTCGTACACTTTGTCGGTTACGTTGATACAACCGTTGGTCATGATGCGGTCGGAGACGACATCGGAGGCGATGCGTTTCATGCGGTGTTCGGAAGGTTTGAGCGTCCAAACGCGGTGCAGGGCAAAGAGGAAGTCTTTTTCCTGCTTGAAGCCGATGACTTCGCCGCCGTAGCCGGGTTTGGAAGTCTTCATCAACTGCATGTCGAATTTGCCTTTGGGCGTGGTTTTACCGATGAGTACGGGGTGACACTGACCATCGTCGGCAAAGCACAGCTCAGCTTTGGCGGTGTTGACGATGACTTTTTTGCGTTGCATGTATTCTTTGGCGGCATCGGCTGCTGCAAAGCTGTTCAGCCCTGCCAGCAGCGATACGCCGAGGATGATTCTTTTAAACATGGTTTCCTATTATCTGCGGATGCGGTGGGGTGTTTCAGGCGCAACCTCACGGATGATGATTTGAGGTTCGGGCGCGGGTTGTGGGGCAACTTCTTGTACGGGCGGGCAGACGGCATCTTCCGGGAAGACGGCTTTCCAATGGAAGCTGCGGGCGTATTTGTGTTTGTCGAACAAGACTTTGTATTGGCAAGTGGTAATGCCTTCTACGTCAGAGCCGATGTGGGGGTTGGCGGGAACGCCCGGGGTGCGGAAGTGGAAGAGGTAGTTCCATTCGCGCACGCCGAACATACCTTCATCGTAGTGCGGACGACCGAGGATTTTGTAGATGTCGTCTTTACTCAGACCCGGTTTCATGAGTTCGAGTTCATCGGCGGTCGGGAATGTGCCTTGGTTTTTGTTAAAGGTTACGGAATAGGGTTTCGGGAAGACGGGGTTGTCTGTGGTTCCGTCGGCTTTAACGTGGCTTTTGCCGGCGCAGGCTGACAATACGGCTGCGGCGGCGAGGTAAAGGGCGGTTTTGGCAATGCGGGACGTTTTCATGGTTAATCCTTTTTGGTGGCGGCAGTTTTGGTCAGACCGCCTGTTGCATGGTCAAGATTCGATGTTATCCGTGCGCCGCCTTTTTCATTCTGATGACATTTATTGTCACTTTGTAACAATTTCATACGAACATAAATGGAAGCGATGATATATCGTCTTCAGGCAAGCGTGTGTTTGGCACGGGTAAAATCGCGTTACTGGTTGTTTCTTTTGATGTTTAATCAAATTTCGGGTGAAACGTAAATTTCTCGCTTGAATTTCATGCAAGTTTTATGCCAATTTTTTGAAGAGGTCGTCTGAAAACCATATTTCGCCGTGTAATTCGGTTTTCAGACGACCTTTTTGAATGGGAGCGGACACTAAAAATTTAAACAACGCTTATCCTGATAACCGTCGCACGATTTTCCTCAATTTGAAACCTGACTTCATAATCCTCTATATTCATGACGTAAATCCGTTCAGGAATATTTTGATAGGCGGGACGCGGGTCTTGGGCAATGCTTTGATTGATAAGGTTTTTGGTGCTTTCAGATAAATTTTCTGCGCCGATGTTTTCCAGCCATACGACTTCCAGCTCTTCGGGTTTGCCGCTGACGAAGCCGGATGAGGCGTCGGGTTTGGATTCGACAAAGGGGATGTAGGGCTTGATGTCGACAATCGGCGTGCCGTCGAGCAGGTCTGCGCCGCTGCAATAAAGGCGGACGGGTTTGCCGGTTTCGATGCGGTTGAGTTTTAAGAGTGATAGTCCGAGATGATTGGGGCGGTGAGGGCTGCGCGTGGCGAATACGCCCATTTTTTGTTTGCCGCCGAGCCGTGGCGGGCGCACCATTTGTGCCCAGCCTTCATCCAATACGCCGTGAAAGATGAAACTTATCCACACATAGTCGAAGTGTTCCAGTCCGCGTACACTGTCTGCGGTAAATTCGGGATTCAGCTCGATACAAACTTCTGCGGCGGGAACCAAACCGGGCTGGCGGGCGACGCCGAATTTCTGTTTGTAGGGCGAGCGGGCGGTGGCGATGGGGGCGATGGTGTAAGTCATGAGGATTGTGGACAAGTTTTTCGGAAAAACGTTATCTTATCACAGCCGGTTTTACCGCTTTTGGGCAGTAATTTGTTATAATACAGGGCATTTTAATCGCGTTGAAATGATGAGATGATTGTTTCCATTGATGTTGATGCACAAAAAACTTTTACGCCTTTGTGTCCTGACGAGCTGCCTGTGAACGAGGGGCATTTGATTGTCGAAGAATTGAATGCCCAAGCCGCTTTGGCGGATTTGCGCGTGATGACGAAAGATGCGCATCATGCGGCAGCGAAATGGCTTGTGGATAACCCTGTTGATATGTTGAAGCCGACAGGTTTGCCCGATGCGGATTTGACTTGGGTGGCTCATGCGATGGTCGGTACGCGCGGCTATGAATTGTTGGACGGGCTGCCTTCTGCTAAAGAATACGATTATTGCGTTTGGAAAGGCGTCGATCCTGAATTGCATCCTTACGGCGCGTGTTTTCACGATATCGAGGAAAAACTGAGCACAGGGTTGATTGAATGGCTGCGTTGTCAAAATACGGATACGGTCATTGTCGGCGGCTTGGCTACGGATTATTGTGTGAAAACAACGGTTTTGCAGTTACTCAAAGGCGGCAATTGGCAGGTTATCGTCAATGAAGCGGCTTGTCGCGGTATTGCGCCGGACACCATTGAAACGGCATGGCAGGAAATGCGTTCTGCCGGTGCAATCATCTTTAAAAACGCCGACGAAATTAAAAAATATATTAATAATCAATAATTTATAATTGTTTCACGTGAAACCCCCTTACTGAATATGAAAATTTTGCTTGTCCGCTTGTCCAGTATGGGCGATTTAATTCACACTTTGCCCGCAATTGAAGATTTAGCGCGACAATGCCCTGATGTGGAACTCCATTGGTTGTGTGAAGCCGGATTTGCGGATATTGCGCGCCTGCATCCGTTTGTGAAAAAAATCCATGTGATGAAATGGCGGCAATGGCGCAAACATCTTTTTCAAGCAGAAACTTGGCGGGAAATAGGTCGTCTGAAACAGGCTTTGCGGCAGGAAGCATTTGATTTTGTATTGGACAGTCAAGGTCTGATTAAAAGCGCTTGTTTCGCCAAAATGGCAAAATCCCCTATTTATGGTTTGGATAAAAACAGCGCGCGCGAGGGACTGGCTGCGCTGGCGTATGCGAAAACATACGCTGTACCGAAAGGGAAAAATGCTGTTTGGCGCAATCGTGAGCTGTTCGCCCAAGTATTTGGGTATGCAATGCCGGAAACGCAGGTATTCGGCTTGACCGTTCCCGAAGCAGGTCGTCTGAAAAATTTAGAGCAGCCGTATTATGCGGCTTTGCACGCGACCAGCCGAGACAGTAAGTTATGGCCTATGGAAAACTGGCGAGCATTGCTGCAAAAGCTGAATGAAGAGCAACAATGCAACGTTTATCTGCCATGGGGAAATGAAGCTGAAAAAGCGCGTGCCGAACAGATTGCAGATGGGCTGCCGTTTGCCATCGTGTGCGACAAAATGAATTTATTGCAGGCAGCGTATCTGCTTAAACACGCGGTCGGAATTGTCGGCGTGGATACCGGTTTGCTGCATTTGGCAAATGCCTTGGAAAAACCTGTGGTCGGCATTTATACCGATACCGATCCGATTAAAACAGGCGTTCAGGTTTCGGCTGTTGCAAAAAATTTGGGCAATATCGGGCAGATTCCGACCGCAGATTTGGTTTATCAAACGCTGATGGATTGTGTTGCAGCAGACAAAGGCTAAAGGGTCGTCTGAAACTGATATAGCGCCTGATATTTTTCAGTTTGTTAAGCATAAGAATGTATATCTACCAGCCTGAGTAAATGCTTTAAAAATGGTATAATCGGCAAGCATTATCTGAAAGATTTCTGAATGAATTCGTTTTTAAGAAAAACGGATTTGATTTTATAGAGAAGAAGGTTTGGCTTCGCTGAATAGTGAAAGCAACGTTCTTTTTAGGAGAATTCAATGAAAGCACTGGTCGCAGTAAAGCGCGTAGTGGACTACAACGTCAAAGTTCGTGTAAAAGCCGATGGTTCGGATGTGGATATCGGCAATGTCAAAATGTCGATGAACCCGTTTGATGAAATCGCTGTGGAAGAAGCCGTCCGTTTGAAAGAGGCCGGAAAAGTAAGCGAAATCGTAGCGGTTTCTTTGGGCGAGAAAAAATGCGAAGAAACGTTGCGTACAGCTTTAGCGATGGGTGCCGACCGTGCCATTCATGTTGAAACCGATGCGAAATTGGAGCCGCTGGCCGTTGCCAAGCTGCTGAAGGCCGTTGCGGACAAAGAGAATCCGCAAATTTTCTTTTTGGGCAAACAAGCGATCGATGATGATGCCAACCAAGTGGCGCAAATGCTGGCAGCTTTGCTGAATGCGGCGCAAGGTACGTTTGCCTCCAAAGTACAAATTGAAGGCGACGAAGTACAGATTGTGCGCGAAATCGATGGCGGTGAAGAAACCATAGCATTGAAATTGCCCGCTGTGATCAGTGCGGATTTGCGTTTGAACGAGCCGCGCTTTGTCAAACTCCCCAATATTATGGCGGCAAAGAAAAAACCTTTGGAAAAACTGGCGCCTGCCGATTTGGTTGCCGACATTTCACCTCGTCTGAAAACAGTAAAATTCGCAGAGCCTAAAGCGCGTCAGGCAGGCGTAAAAGTAGCAAGTGTTCCCGAATTGATTGAAAAATTGAAAAACGAAGCCAAAGTGATTTGAGGAGACTGAAATGAGCGTATTGATTATTGCTGAACACGACAACAAACAGTTGAATCCTGCCACTTTGCATGCTGTTACTGCTGCCGCCAAACTGGGCAAAGTCGATTTATTGGTTGCCGGAAGCAGTGCATCGGCCGTAGTGGAGTCCGCGAAGCAAGTAGCCGGGGTGGAAAAAGTTTTGGTTGCAGATGCTGCCCATTATGCTGAAGGTTTGGCTGAAGAACTGGCTCCGCTGGTTGTCAAATTGGCGGCGGATTACCGCTATGTTGCAGCAACGGCAACCACATTCGGTAAAAACCTTCTGCCCCGCGTAGCCTCCTTATTGGACGTACCACAAATTTCTGATTTGACCGAGATTGTGGATAACACGACTTTTGTGCGCCCCATTTATGCGGGTAATGCATTTGAAACCGTGCAAGCCGATTCAGAAAAATTGGTGCTGACCTTCCGTGCGACGGCTTTTGATGCAGCAGCAGCGCAGGGTGGTCATGCTGAAACAATCAATGTTGAAGCAACCCCTGCTCAAAATCTGAGCCGTTTTGTGAACCGCCAGCTTTCTCATTCCGATCGTCCTGAGTTGACTCAGGCAAAAGTCATTGTTTCCGGTGGTCGTGCGCTGGGTAGTGCGGAAAAATTCAATGAAGTGCTGACACCGCTGGCAGATGTTTTAGGTGCGGCAATCGGTGCATCCCGTGCGGCAGTTGATGCCGAATATGCGCCAAATGACGTGCAAGTCGGACAAACTGGTAAAGTGGTTGCGCCGCAGCTCTATTTTGCAATCGGTATTTCAGGTGCGATTCAACACGTTGCCGGTATGCAAGACAGCAAGGTGATTGTTGCAATCAATAAAGATGCTGATGCGCCGATTTTCAATGTAGCCGATTACGGATTGGTTGGCGATTTATTTGAAATCGTTCCACAATTAACAGAAGTATTGAAAAATTGATGTTTCACGTGAAACTTTCAGACGACCTTGTTATTAATGAGGTCGTCTGAAAACTTTTCAGCATGATTACGACTTATAAGACCATTACTTCCCCGACGCAGGCTGAGTTTAAAGATAAAGGCAGCCGTTTTATTGCATTTGCCTATCCGATTCGGACATTAGCTGATGTGAAAAAATACCTCGATCCGTTAAAGGAAGAGCACCATAAAGCGCGACACTGGTGCTATGCCTATCGTTTGGGTGTGGATGGCATGCAATTTCGTGCCAACGATGATGGAGAGCCGTCAGGAAGCGCTGGGCGACCAATTTTGGGACAGATTGATTCGGTGGGTGTAACCGATGTTTTGATCGTGGTCGTGCGCTATTTCGGCGGTACTTTATTGGGTGTTCCCGGTCTGATACATGCGTATAAAGAGGCAACGGCTCAAGCGTTGGCAGTTGCGGAAGTAGTTGAAAAGAATATTGAAAAAACCGTTTGGCTGAGATGTGAATATCCGTTTTTGAATGAAGCGATACGCATCGCTAAACAACATCAGGCGGATATATTGGAGCAGGATTTACAGTTGGATTGCCGATTGACGGTAAGTTTGTCGTTAGCAAATTATGAGGCCTGTGTTGCGGCTTGGAAGAATACACGGCAGATTGAAGTAAACACAGAAAAGCCTTTTGAATGAAAGGTCGTCTGAAATGCTTTGTGATGGTATTTCAGACGACCTCTTTGCTCATTAATCTTCTTCTTGTGTATATCTGTTCAAGGCATCGACGCTGGAGCGCAAATATAACCAAGCCAGTTGATGGAATTCGCCCAGCGCGTTCCATAGCGCGTCTTCACTCATAATGCTGTATTCGCCTTCCGTACGCAAATCCAGTTCTGCTCCGTCTTCAATAGCCTGATGACACGCCTGATATTCGTGGGTATAGAAATTATCCATATCGCGAATCAAAGCGACGGCATGTTTCCAGCGTTTTAGGTCTTCTTCCAATTGCGGTAGCAAATGACACCATTCGCGGTATTTGCTTTGGATTTCATCAATACGTTTTTGCATGGTTGCTTGTCCTTTTTTAATTTTGTGGATAAGTTGAATAGGTTTCAGAGTGGAATGAAGTGGTCTATTGTTTGATTCCACCAAAATTTCTTCGAATGGGACAATAGTCCCCTTGTGTCGAGTTTTCGTTAAAAGTACATATTTGTCAAGGAGATGGCATGAAACTGCTGGTTATCGGTAATGGCGGTCGCGAACACGCGCTGGCTTGGAAATTGGCGCAGTCGCCCAAAGTGGAAACAGTATTTGTTGCGCCCGGTAATGCCGGTACGGCGATTGAACCCAAGTTGCAAAACATCGCCTTGACTGCGCATCAGGATTTGATCGAATTCTGCCGCAAAGAAAATATTGCTTTTACCGTCGTCGGCCCTGAAGCGCCTTTGGCGGCGGGTATTGTGGATGATTTCCGTGCCGCAGGGCTGAAAATATTTGGTCCGACACAATATGCGGCGCAGTTGGAAAGTTCTAAAGATTTCGCCAAAGCATTTATGGCGAAATACAATATTCCGACCGCGCAATACCAAACCTTTGAAAACGCCGATGCTGCACACGATTACGTCAATCAGAAAGGTGCGCCTATCGTCATCAAAGCCGATGGTTTGGCGGCAGGTAAAGGCGTGATTGTGGCGATGACTTTAGATGAAGCGCATGCCGCGATTGACGATATGCTGCTGGGCAACAAAATGGGCAATGCCGGCGCGCGCGTTGTGATTGAAGATTTCCTGCAAGGCGAAGAAGCGAGCTTTATCGTCATGGTTGATGGCAATCATGTGTTGCCTATGGCGACCAGCCAAGACCACAAGCGTCTTTTAGACGACGATAAAGGCCCGAATACGGGCGGTATGGGCGCGTACAGTCCCGCGCCTGTGGTAACGCCCGCCGTGTACGAGCGCGCGATGAACGAGATTATTTTGCCGACCATAGCGGGAATGAAAGCGGAAGGGTATGAGTTCACCGGCTTCCTGTACGCAGGTTTGATGATTGATCAAAGCGGCGCACCCTATACGATTGAGTTTAACTGCCGTTTCGGCGATCCCGAAACCCAGCCGATTATGAGTCGTCTGAACAGCGACTTGTCGGATTTGGTCGAAGCGGCAATAGACGGCAAACTCGATAGCATAACAGCGGAATGGAACCCGCAAACTGCCGTAGGTGTAGTGCTGGCGGCGCAAAATTACCCCGAAACGCCCAAAAAAGGTGAGGTTATTTCCGGTCTGGATGCAGCCAACCAAATCGGCAAAGTTTTCCATGCAGGCACAACGGCAAACGAGAAAGGCGATGTATTGACCAACGGCGGTCGCGTATTGTGTGTCGTAGGATTGGGTGACGATGTAGCTCAAGCCAAAGCCAAGGCGTATAGCGCATTGGAAAAAATCAGCTTCGACGGTATGCAATACCGTAAAGACATTGCCGACAAAGCCATCAACCGTTAATCAAAGAAACAGGTCGTCTGAAAACATGATTGTGTTTCAGACGACCTTCCCTGTCATGTCATTCCCCAGAATCCTTTCAGCTTCGACGCTTCGCAAGCTGCAATCCCATCTTAAAAAAGGCGGCTTGGTCGCCTATCCTACCGAGTCCTGCTATGGCATAGGCTGTATCCCGACCTTGCCTAAAGCACTTAACCGACTGATTCATCTGAAAAAAAGACCGCAACATAAAGGCATGATTGTCATTGGCAACCAATTGGAGCAATTACAGCCCCTGCTCAAAAGGTCGTCTGAAAACATTCAAACTATGCTCAGAAACGAATGGCCTGCGCCCAAAACCTTTCTGCTTCCTGCTGCTGCTGACGTTTTGCCCGCATTACGCGGAAAAAGGCGCAGCAAACTGGCGGTCAGGGTTCCTGCCCATGTAGGTGCGCGCCGCTTGTGTCAGGCTTTGAAAACACCTTTGGTTTCGACTTCGTGCAACCGCGCAGGCAAACGCGCGTGTAGGACGGAGCGGGAAGTAAGAAGGCAGTTTGGAAGAGATGTATGGGTAGTCGACGGTTTAATCGGCAAACAAAAGTTGCCGAGTCAGATTATTGATGGGGAAACAGGTGTTCGTTTGCGTTAGAAATCGGATGGATGAGATGAGCAGAAATTATGGTTTGAACCGATAAACCGCGACTTCAATAAAATGTGGATAATCCTGAATATAACTTTCCCGAAAAAAATCAAAAAGGTCGTCTGAATCCCCATATTCATGGTTTTCAGACGACCTTTTGATTTAACTATCTTGTGGATAAGTATGTAGATAAGTTGAGTATTAGAGCTTGCTGCCGCATACGGCTTCGAATTGTTTTTCGGTAATTGTGCCGTTCATTACGCTCATCGGGCGGATATTCGTCGCCGTGTAGCTGTGTTTGGAAATTTCTTTGCCGTGTTCGTCGAGGAGCTGCAAAGCGGTCAGGCGGTAGGTTTTGTTGGTGCAGTGGATTTCCCAGTCGCCGATGGCGGTTTTGTAGGCAGGCGTGTTGACGAAGCGTTCTTCTTTCATCTTTGACACGGTTTTTCTATCGCGGAAAGTAACCAAAGTACCGTTTTTCTTGATGCTGTTTTTATCAATCGCCACTTTGATATTGCCGTCGGAAATCGTGCCGATGTTGTCCCAGTTGCCGCTGACGCCGCCGCTTGTGGTCGTAGTCGTTTGACAGGCGCTCAGGAGTAGGGTTGCCGATAAAGTCGAAATAAAGGAAAAGTGTTTGATGTTCATAAGTTTTGGTTGCTTAGGATAAATTATTAGACTGCCGTATTATGCGCGAAGACGGCGGGGCAGTAAATCGGCTTTGCAAAGTCTTAAAACCGCCAAAAAATGAAAAGGTCGTCTGAAAACAGGTTTTCTAGCCGATTGACTTGAAACCGGTATGCCGCCGCTTTGCCTGAGATTAAAGAGAACGGTAACGCATTGAGTGAATCAGTTTCCCATATCCGTATTGTCAGCAGTTCCGCCATCTTGTCTCAATCAAAAATCAATCCACGATACCCAACCAAGCATAATCCGTTTTCAGACGACCCCATGTGGATAACTCAAATATCCCCCATGCAGGCAGTGTCTAAAACCGCTAAAATAACGCTTTTCCCTCCCTATGGAACCATCATGTCCCAGCCTTCCGCCCAACAGATTTTGCACGAAGTATTCGGCTATCCCGAATTTCGCGGCAAGCAGGAGGCTGTCGTCAATACATTGGCAGGCGGCGGAAGCCTGATGGTATTGATGCCGACGGGCGGGGGCAAGTCGTTGTGTTACCAAATTCCCGCGCTGATGCGCGAAGGCGTCGCCATCGTCGTTTCGCCACTGATTGCCCTGATGAACGACCAAGTGGCGAGCCTGCACGCTGCAGGCATAGAGGCGGCAGCGGTCAACAGCAGCACGACGGTGGAAGAAGCCCGCGAAGTGGCGGACAAACTCGCCCAAGGTCGTCTGAAACTGCTCTACGTCGCACCGGAGCGGCTTGTTACCGACCGTTTTCTACGTTTTCTCGACCAGCAAACCATCAGCCTTTTCGCCATAGATGAAGCACATTGCGTCAGCCAATGGGGGCACGATTTCCGTCCCGAATACCAGCAATTAGGGCTGCTTGCCGAACGCTATCCGCAAGTGCCGCGCATTGCCCTGACTGCGACCGCCGATGCGGCGACCCGCGCCGACATCAAACATTTCCTCCATCTCGAAGACGCGCCCGAATTCATCTCCAGCTTTGACCGCCCGAATATCTATTATCAGGTCATCGAAAAAAACAACGGTAAAAAGCAGCTTCTCGACTTCATCCGCAAAGAAATGGAAGGGCAAAGCGGCATCGTCTATTGCCTCAGCCGCAAAAAAGTCGAAGACATCGCCCAATTCCTCTGCGAAAACGGATTGGAGGCGATTCCTTACCATGCCGGCTTGAGCATGGAAGTGCGCGAAGCAAACCAACGCCGTTTTACCCGCGAAGACAACATTATCGTCGTCGCCACCGTTGCCTTCGGTATGGGCATAGACAAACCGGACGTGCGCTTCGTCGCCCATCTCGATATGCCCCAAAGCGTCGAACATTTCTACCAAGAATCCGGCCGCGCCGGGAGGGACGGGCTGCCTGCCGTGAGTTGGCTGTGTTACGGTCTGAACGACTGGGTATTGCTGCGCGAGCGCATCGCCGAAGGCAACAGCGACGAAGTGCAGAAACAAATCGAAATGCAGAAGCTCGATGACATGCTTTCCGTCTGCGAAACCGCCGCCTGCCGCCGCGTCCTCCTACTCAAACATTTCGGCGAAGAATCCGCCCCTTGCGGCCATTGCGACAACTGCCTGCATCCGCCGGTACGCTTCGACGGCACCGTCCTCGTACAAAAGCTCCTCAGTTGCGTATACCGCGCCGGACAACGCTTTGCTGCCGGCTATATCATCAACCTGCTGCGCGGTAAAAGCGACGACTGGATACGGCGCAACGGCCACGACAAACTCTCCACCTTCGGCATCGGCAGCGGGCAAACCGACAAAGAATGGCGCAGCGTCATCCGCCAATGCATCAGCCTCGGCTACCTCACCGTCAACGTCGCCCAATATCAGGCATTGCAACTGACTGAAGCCGCAAAAAAAGTCCTCAAAGGCGAAACCGAAGTCATGTTGCGCCCATTGCGCCGCGAAAAAGCTGCCACTCAAAAGCCCAAAGACAACTGGCTACGTACCGAACGCGAAGAACGCCTATGGCAGGCATTGCGGCATTGGCGGCAGCAGCGTGCTCATGCCGAAGAAGTCCCCGCCTACGTCGTCTGCGGCGACAAAACCCTGCGCGACATCGTCGAAAAAATGCCGCAAACGCTGGAAGATTTGCACCAAATCTACGGTTTGGGTGAGGCGAAAATCAATAAATTCGGCATCGACATCCTCAATGTCTGCGAGAACGCAGCCGAAAACCAAAGCGGGAAAACGAGCAACGAAGAACCTCTATTCACCCCCCAAACCGAGCGCGAACAGCAATTACAGCAAAAGCTGGAAACTTGGCGTGCCGAACAGGCAGCCGTCGAACAATGTGCCTTGGGCAAAATCTTTTCCAACATCAGCCTGACCGACCTCGTCGTCTTCACGCCCGCCGAAGAAGCCGACCTGCTCGGTATCTACGGCATCGGCAGCGAAAGAATTGCCCAGTACGGGCAGGCAATACTCGACATCTGCCGCCCTTACGCAGACGGGCTTTCCGAGCCGAAACAGGCAGAACGCCAGCTCGCCCGCCGCCTGTTCCAATGGTGTCTCGATACCGCCCGATATGAAGGCGGAGAGATGCATGCCGTCGCCAAAAAACAGACTTTACGTGCCATCGCCAAAGCCCGGCCGCAAACTTTGACAGCACTTTCTAAAATAGAGGGCGTGAGCGGGGAATGGTTGGACCAATACGGCGAAGAAATCATAGAAATCTGCACGGCGGATTGACCGTTAAAAAGACACAGAAAAAGGTCGTCTGAAAACCCTGTATAAAGGTTTTCAGACGACCTTCTAAATATAGTGGATTAACTTTAAATCAGTACGGTGTTGTCTCGCCTTAGCTCAAAGAGAACGATTC
>KV797020.1:15892-21657 GCA_001809325.1 Neisseria sp. HMSC077D05
GTCCTGATTTAAATTTAATCCACTATATTAATATCGTTATAAAACAATAACAAACAAAATTTTTTCAATTCGCTTGTAAGCATTTTCAGACTGCCGCGTCTAATCGGGCATGAAACGATTTTATGGAACGGTTATCATGAAAACGAATATCACAGCCCCGTGGCAATCAGCTTTAGGCTTATTGGTTTTGCGCCTTTTTGCCGCTTACGAATTTTGGGAAGCGGGAACGCAGAAATTTAACGGCAAAAACTGGTTTGCCGAAATCAACAACCAATTTCCTTTTCCGTTTTATCTGCTGCCCGACAGCGTGAATTGGAACTTGGCGATGTGGGCGGAGCTGGTTTTTCCGGTTTTGCTGATTTTAGGATTGGCGACCCGCCTGTCTGCCTTGGGATTAATCATTGTAACGGGGGTAGCATGGGCGGCAGTCCATGCCGGTGCGGGTTATAATGTCTGCGACAACGGCTATAAAATGGCTTTGATTTATATCGTGGTTTTAATCCCGATTCTGCTGCAAGGCGCGGGCTGTTTATCGTTGGATGCGTTGTTGAAAAAACGCTTCTGCCCGAAATGCCGCGTCGGAAATCAATGAAAAAGGTCGGGGAGCGGACTTTAAACGCGCCAACTCAAATTCTTAATCTGTTTAACTTGATACTTTAAAAAGGAAATCAATATGAAAAAAAATGTAGCCGCTGCCCTTGCAGGTGCTTTGTCTTTGTCTTTGGCTGCCGGCGTTGTTGCCGCTGACAAACCGGTAAGCAGCAAAGCAGGCGTTCAAAAATCTGCCCAAGGCTCTTGCGGTGCGGCTAAAGCTGCTGAAGGTTCATGCGGTGCCGCTGCTCCTAAAGCAGGCGAAGGCAAATGTGGCGAGGGTAAATGCGGTTCAACCGTGAAAAAAGCCCCCGCTAAAAACGCCAAAGCAGCAAAAGCCAAAGCTAAAGCAGTTGAAGGCAAATGCGGCGAAGGTAAATGCGGTTCTAAATAATTTAGAACAAAAAGCCGCATTTTATTGATAAATGCGGCTTTTTATCTGATTTTGACAGCAATTTCGTACCAAAACCGTCGGAACACCATCCAAAACGGAGCAACATCATGATTCAACACGCAGGCTTAGGCTACCGCCGCGACTTGGCGGAAGACTTCCTCTCGCTTTCAGACGACAGCCCGATACACTTTATCGAAGCCGCCCCCGAAAACTGGCTGAAAATGGGCGGCAGGGCGCGCAAACAGTTTGACCGCGTGGCGGAACGGCTGCCATTGGCGTTGCACGGATTATCCATGTCGCTGGGCGGACAAGCCCCGCTGGATACCGCCTTGATAGACGGCATCAAAGAGATGATGCGCCGTTACGATTGCACGTTTTTCTCCGACCATTTGAGCTACTGCCACGACGGCGGCCATCTCTACGACCTGTTGCCGCTGCCCTTCACCGAAGAAATGGTGCGGCATACCGCGCGGCGTATCTGCGAAGTGCAAGACCGATTGGGCTGCCGCATCGCCGTAGAAAACACCTCCTACTACCTGCATTCCCCGCTTGCCGAAATGAATGAAGTCGAGTTCCTCAACGCCGTTGTCCGCGAAGCCGACTGCGGCATTCATCTCGATGTGAACAATATCTACGTCAACGCCGTCAATCACGGACTGTTGTCGCCCGAAGCCTTTTTGGAAAACGTTGACGCAGGGCGCGTGTGTTACATCCACATCGCCGGACACGACGTCGAAACCCCCGAGCTTTTGATTGATACCCACGGCGCGGCGGTTTTACCGACCGTTTGGGACTTGCTCGAACTTGCCTACACCAAGCTGCCGACCATCCCGCCCACCCTGTTGGAACGCGATTTCAATTTCCCGCCTTTTGCCGAACTCGAAGCCGAAGTCGCCAAAATCGCCGAATATCAAACGCGCGCCGGAAAGGAATACCGCCGTGCAGCCTGAAACCTCCGCCCAATACCAACAACGCTTTGCCCAAGCCATACGCGAGGGCGAAGCCGCCGACGGACTGCCGCAAGACCGATTGAACGTCTATATCCGCCTGATACGCAACAATATCCACAGCTTCATTGACCGCTGTTATACCGAAACGCCGCAATATCTCGACAGCGGAGAATGGGGTCGTCTGAAAGAAGACTTCATCCGAGACGCGCGCGCCCAAACCCCCTATTTCCAAGAAATCGCTGGCGAATTCCTCCAATACTGTCAAAGCCTGCCGCTTTCAGACGACCTCTTGGCACTGATGGACTTCGAACACACCCAACTGCTCGCCGAAGTCGCCCAAACCGACAGCCAAGCCTCGCCCGCCGATTCAGACGATTTGGCGTACACCCTTTCTCCCGCCGCCTTTGTCCGCCGTTATCAGTATGACGTGACCGACGAGTTGCAGGAGGCGGAAACCGTCGTTTTGGTATGGCGCGACAGCGAAGACGACGTGATGTACCAAACCCTCGACGATTTCGACGCATTATTGCTGGAAACGCTGGCAGACACGCCCGCCTCCCTAAACGGTCTGCAAGCCATGCTGGCAGAGTTCATGTCGTCTGAAAGCGGCTGGCAGGACGCATTAAGGCAAAAATGGGCGGACTGGCTGGAACAAGGCATTTTGGTTGCCGCATCAGCCGAGGTCGTCTGAAATGATCGAATTGACGTAGTGGGCAGGAAATTCCTATAAAGGCACTATCGTACCCCCCTTCCCGAAGGAAACGGCACAGAGACAGGCAGAAATCGAAATGTCGGCGGTCTTTACTGTTTTCAGACGACCTTTTTTATATTGGGGGTAAAGACCCGCTAAAAGGCTTGGCAGGTCGTCTGAAAACGCGTAGCCGGTTACTGAGAAACAAAAAAGCTACGTCAATCATTTATGTATTTGATGACACACACGCTCAGTATCAGCGTAAAATCAGAAGTTCACAGCCATAATTCATTCAATGCTGATACATTATGTCCCTACCCGAATTGACCGACGCCGAGCTTGCCGAATCCCGCAAGCTGCTCCTGCGTTTCGCCCGTATCCAGTTGCCCGACCGCCCCGATTTGGCGGAAGACCTTGTGCAGGAAACCATGCTTTCCGCCTACCGTGCTGCGGAAGGTTTTAAAGGAGATGCACAAGTCGGCAGCTGGTTGTTTGCCATTCTGAAAAACAAAATCACCGACTGCCTGCGCCAAATCGGACGGCAGCGCGAAATATTCGCCACGCCTGCGGAAGAAATGTTGGACGAAGCCTTTGAAGAACGGTTTGCATCAGACGGGCATTGGACGGCGGACGGCCATCCGCAAACTTGGTCCTCGCCCGAAAAAACGTTGGACAACAAAGAGTTTCGTGAAATCCTGCAAACCTGCCTCTACCAAATGCCCGAAAACACCGCCCGCGTGTTTACCATGAAGGAAATCCTCGGCTTCTCATCCGACGAAATCCGCGAGCAATGCGGCATCAGTATGTCCAACTACCACACCATCATGCACCGCGCCCGCGAAACCCTGCGCCAATGCCTGCAAATCAAATGGTTCGGCAATGCAGGACATGCCGGTTAAACCCGTTAGGAAAACACGATGAACAAATGCCGCAAAACCGCCTACCTGCTCTCCAAAAAACAGGACGAAACCCGCCTGACCGTTCCCGAACGCGTTTTTCTGGGCAGCCACCTGCTGATATGCCCCCATTGCCGAGAATATAAAAAACAACTCGACCTTATTCATAAAGCCATGAAAAAGATGTTTTGAGGCTGGCGGATAAGGTTAAGAAGGTCGTCTGAAACCTGATGTAGGGTTTCAGACGACCTTTTTTGATGAAAAAAGAAAATAGGGATTGATTTGAGCATGAGTTGGGATGAAATGGCGCGCCCATAAAAAAGCCGGCTTTTTAAGCCGGGATTTTGAAATTGGGCAGGATTTGGGCGGATTTAAAGGCATGGCAAACAAGGTTCAAACCGTCCAATAAGCCGGAGGCTATATAGGAATGATTGCGTGGGTGTCAACATTTTCTGCCTTTTTTCAGAACAAAACATGACTTATGCCAATATTTGTTACTACAACCCACTACATCGGCGGGAACATGAAAATGATGTGTGTTAGAATTTTTCCAGCTGTTTTATAAAACAGTACCTTAACTAAAAAATTTAAGAAGGATAGAACATGAACAAATTACTAATTGCTGCGATGATGATGGCCGCTTTGTCGGCTTGTTCCCAAGAAGCCAAACAGGAAACTAAGGAGGCGGCTTCTGCCGTAGCTTCCGAGGTTAAAGACGCTGCGGCTTCTGCTACCGATGCTGCTGCATCTTCCGCTCAAGCAGCGGCGAGCAAAGTAGAAGATACTGCCGCCAAAGCCGCATCAGAAGTAAAAGAAGCTCCTGCCTCTGAAACCAAACCGGCTGAAAAAACAGAAGCTGCGCCTGCCGACGAGAAAAAAGATGCCTCGTCCGCCAAAGTGGACGGCAAAGCCGTTTTCGAAGCCAACTGTAAAATGTGCCACGGCGGTACCATCCCGGGCGCTCCAGTCGTCGGTAAAAATGATGATTGGGCTCCGCGCATCAAACAAGGCAAAGAAACCCTGCATAAGCATGCACTCGAAGGCTTCAAAAGCATGCCGGCAAAAGGCGGTAATACCAACCTGAGCGACGACGAAGTCAAAGCGGCGGCTGACTATATGGCAAACCAATCCGGTGCCAAATTCTAAGCCGTACAAATCAAAACGCACCTTATTACAAGGTGCGTTTTTTCATGGTAAAACTGCCAAGCTTCGAGATAGTTCGGATTTGCTTTGATGGAAAACGGTATAAAATTAAGCTGAAATCAATGCGGTATTGTCTCGCCTTGTCCTGATTCAAACTGACTTCGACCACTACACAGGAAGTTGATGGAAGCTCGTCTGAAACATCATCCTGTTTTCAGACGACCTGTTCTTTGATTAACGATGGCGCGGCCTGAATGTTAGAACTAAGGCAGAAAGGCAATAAAAAAGCTGAGTTTTTCAACTCAGCTTTTTAAATTTGGTGGGTCGTGAGCGATTCGAACGCTCGACCAACGGATTAAAAGTCCGCTGCTCTACCGACTGAGCTAACGACCCGATAAGCTGTGAATTTTATAGAAACATATGAGCGGTGTCAATGTTTTTCTGTATTTTTTCGGAACAAAATAGAACTTAAAGCGCTGTTTATCGTCATATAAAAGAGATTATTAACATGATATGTGTTACAATTTTTCCAGCTGTTTTCATAAAACAGTATTTTAACCAAAATCTTAATCAAAAACTCAAGAAGGATAGGACATGAAAAAATTACTGATCGCTGCGATGATGGCGGCTGCTCTGGCGGCTTGTTCCCAAGAAGCCAAGCAAGAGACTAAGGAAGCAGCTCAAGCCGTTGCGTCCGATGTTAAAAACACTGCAGCTTCTGCCGCTGATTCTGCTGCTTCTGCCACTCAAGAAGCCAAAGATAAAGTCAAAGACGCTGCCGCTGACGCAAAAGAAACTGCTGATAAAGCCATGACTGAAACTAAAGAAGCTGCTGACAAAGCTGCTACCGATGTAAAAGAAGCGGCTGATAAAGCAGTAACCGAAACTAAAGAAGCTGCGGGTAAAGCCAAAGAAGCCGCTACCGAAGCTGCTAAAGACACTTTGAACAAAGCTGCTGATGCGACTCAAGAAGCTGCGGACAAAATGAAAGACGCTGCTAAATAATTTGTCGTTTGACAAAAAAGGTCGTCTGAAAACCGAAGTTGGTTTTCAGACGACCTTTTGGTTTATATAGTGGATTAACTTTAAACCAGTACGGC
>KV797021.1:0-2320 GCA_001809325.1 Neisseria sp. HMSC077D05
TTTGGGGGCCAGTTCAGTTTTCAGACGACCTTCTTTATACGCAACAAGACAAAGCAGGGTAGGGCAAGATATAGTGGATTAACTTTAAACCAGTACGGCGTTGCCTCGCCTTGCCGTACTATCTGTACTGTCTGCAGCTTCGTCGCCTTGTCCTGATTTAAATTTAATCCACTATACTTTTTTGTTTGGGTGAACCGTAAAACTGTTAGAATAGCGGAAATTTATTTCTTGTTTCTCAAACAATGATCCGCCATCCGAAAATTGCCGCCCATACGCGTTACGCCTTTATCTGTATCGGACTGATGATGCTTTCTTTCCTGATATATGTGGTTTTGGCAGTGTTTGATTTGGGTTTGGATATGTCGATGCGGATTGCGCTGACCCGTTTTGCGCTCATTTTAATCTTGCTGTTTGCGTTTTTGGGCGGCGTTTTTTCAATCTGGGTAGCAGTGCTGCGCAAGAAAATGGGGGTATGACATGAACCAAGTTGATAATAACATTCCTGAAGAAATCCGTTTGCAATATGACCGCTCGGCTTTGGTTTTGGTTTATCGCGGCGAACGCAAAACCCTTCCTGCCGAATTTCTCCGCGTTTACTCTCCCAGCGCCGAAGTGCGCGGACATGGTGCGGGACAAGATGTCTTGCAGACGGGTAAAGCAGAAGTCACAATTTCTGATTTAGACCCTGTCGGTCAGTATGCGCTCAAAATTACTTTTTCAGACGGTCATAATAGCGGTTTGTATGACTGGGCTTATCTTTACAAATTGGCTTACGATTATGATGCGCTTTGGCAGGATTATCTCCGCAGAATGAAAGAAGCCGGAGCTTCCAGAATACCGAGTGCCGCAGACCTTGTTGCCGGTAAAAAGCATTCCTGCGGCAGCGGCGGTTGTGGCGGGCATCATTGATTACTGAGCGTGTTTGTTCTTTTTGAAGCGGCATTGTGACGGACAGCAGGATGTCGGCAAAGCAGGCTCTGTTCCTCGCTTGAAAAATATATCAGCCTGTCGGATGTCAAACAGAATCGGCTGGAAAGATACGGTCTTGAGGGTACAATGCCACTACACGGGCGAGTTGCGTTGTTACCTGAATAAAAAAGATTATTTAGCCATCCATTTGATAGACTACGCTAAGCCGGTCCGCAAAAAGCATATCGTGAATGACGATAAAAATGCCATCACCTTCTGAGATGAAATTTCAGCATTCGGCGTAGCCATGGACAAATTGAAAGACAGGTTTGCCCCTCAATGATTAAACTTTCAGACGACCCCTAGAGCAAGGTCGTCTGAAAATCGAAATACTATTTGAACCATATTGATTTCAGATTATTTTAGGAAAGCACCTCTATGAGCGACCACAAAACCCATTTCGGTTTCACTACCGTCAACGAAGAAGAAAAGGCAGGTAAGGTGGCCGAAGTGTTCCATTCCGTAGCCAAAAACTACGACATCATGAACGATGTCATGTCTGCCGGCCTGCACCGCGTTTGGAAACATTTCACCATCAATACCGCCCGTCTGAAAAAGGGCGATAAAGTGCTGGATATCGCCGGCGGTACCGGCGACCTGTCGCGCGGCTGGGCTAAGCGTGTGGGGAAAGAGGGCGAAGTATGGCTGACTGATATCAACTCATCCATGCTGACAGTGGGCAGAGACAGACTGCTGAATGAAGGTTTGATTCTGCCCGTATCGCTGGCCGATGCCGAAAAATTGCCGTTTCCCGACAACTACTTCAATCTGGTTTCCGTTGCTTTCGGTTTGCGCAACATGACCCACAAAGATGCCGCGCTCAAAGAAATGTACCGCGTGCTCAAACCGGGCGGAACGCTCTTGGTATTGGAATTTTCCAAAGTCTACAAGCCACTGGAAGGCGCATACGATTTGTATTCCTTCAAACTGCTGCCGGTCATGGGCAAACTTATTGCCAAAGACGCAGACAGCTATCAATATCTGGCAGAATCCATCCGCATGCACCCCGACCAGGAAACATTGAAACAAATGATGCTGGATGCCGGTTTCGACAGCGTTGATTACCATAATATGAGTGCAGGCATCGTAGCCTTGCATAAAGGTGTGAAATTCTGATGCCCGAATCGGCTGACCTATCTGTCTGATGCCCATAGCCTATTCCAAAGTATCGGGCTTATGTTGATGGCTGAAAAAGGTCGTCTGAAAACCGATTGATAAGGTTTTCAGACGACCTTTGTTGTAAGAAATCTCTGAGTTGTACTGATATATAGCCGCCTGAAGGCGGCTGGCCCCGATATGCCTATGGTTAGGCGTCATATTTTAGTTTCAACACACAGCCGCCCGAAGGCGG
>KV797021.1:2420-2636 GCA_001809325.1 Neisseria sp. HMSC077D05
CACAGCCGCCCGAAGGCGGCTGGGACGGGGTTAGATGCGCCAAAGAAATGGGCATGGTTTCAACACACAGCCGCCCGAAGGCGGCTGGGTACTGACCATACTGTTTAACAACCCAATTTATGGTTTCAACACACAGCCGCCCGAAGGCGGCTGGTTCATCGCCACGACCATCGTCAGCTTTTTTCAGCGTTTCAACACACAGCCGCCCGAAGGCGG
>KV797021.1:2736-23262 GCA_001809325.1 Neisseria sp. HMSC077D05
CAACACACAGCCGCCCGAAGGCGGCTGGCAAACATTTTATCCGAATGCGCCGTAAAACTTCGCCGTTTACGGCGGAGATATCAGGCGAGGACTGCGAAGCAGTCCTAAAAACGTTCAATTTCAGTCAGGCGTATTTTGCTGCTCAATATATTGCCGAATAATGGAAATAGGTGCACCGCCACAACTACCTGCAAAATAAGACGGCGACCACAACGCACCACCCCAAAGTTTCTCACGAATACTGGGATAATTTTTTTGCCTAATCATACGACTAGATACACCTTTCAAGCTGTTCACGAGTTTTGAAATAGACACTTTGGGTGGATAGTTTACAAGCAAATGAACATGGTCATTTTCACCGTCAAATTCCACTAGTTGTGCCTCAAAATCGGTGCAAACGCTTTCAAAAATTTGTCGCATATCGTCTAAAATTTCTTTTGTGAACACTTTTCGGCGATATTTTGCGACAAAGACTAAATGAACATGTAAGTTAAAAACAACGTGTCTACCACGTCTTAAATCGGTTTCTTTTTCCATAGACCAAGTGTAGAATAATCAAAAATTCCATTATCTACGAAACCATGCAAATACTCAAAGCGTTCAAATTTGAATTAATACCCAACGGCGCACAAGTCCGCAAAATGAAACAATTTTGCGGCTGTTCGCGTTTCGTATTCAATCGCGCTTTGGCGTATCAAAATGAACAATATCAAAAAGATAACTCTTTCAAATTCAGTTACGCCAAAATTGCGAATTTGCTGCCTGAATGGAAACGTGAGCTAGTTTGGCTAAAAGATTGCCACAGTCAGGTTTTGCAGCAATCTTTGAAAGATTTAGAAGCCAGTTTCAAAAACTTTTTCGCCAAACGTTCGGACTTTCCAAAATTTAAACGCAAGGGTGAAAAAGACAGTTTTCGCTTTCCGCAAGGCTGCAAATTGGAACAACAAAATAATCGTATCTATTTACCAAAAATAGGTTGGGTGCGTTATCGCAATAGCCGAGCTATTTCAGGCAGCCTGAAAAATGTAACCGTCAGCCAAAAATGCGGTAAGTGGTATGTTTCCATTCAAACAGAATTTGAGACGGAAACGCCAAAACCCAACGGCGGAGAAATCGGTATTGATATGGGCATCGTTCGTTTTGCTACTTTGTCCAACGGCGAATATTTTGAACCGATTAACGCATTTAAGAACCTAAAAGGCAAATTAGCTAAACTACAAAAACGTTTCAAAAACAAGACCAAATTTTCTAAAAATTGGCAAAAGTTAAAAGCCAAAATTGCCAAATTGCACCATAAAATCAGCAATATCCGTAAAAACTACTTGCATCAAATCAGCAGCCAAATCAGCAAAAACCACGCGATTGTGTACGTTGAAGATTTGCAAGTGGCGAATATGTCTAAATCGGCAAAAGGTAATGCTGAACAACATGGCAAAAATGTGAAACAGAAATCAGGCTTAAATCGGGCGATTTTAGACCAGTCTTGGGCGGAATTTAGGCGACAGTTAGCGCATAAATTGGCTTGGAATGGTGGGTTTTTGTTTGCTGTTCCGCCACAAAATACCAGCCGATGTTGTCCTAGTTGCGGACATACGACAAAAGACAACCGCCAAACGCAGGCGAATTTTGAATGCGTAGAGTGTGGCTATCAAAACAATGCCGATGTTGTTGGTGCAATCAATGTGTTAAAACGTGGGCAAGCCATTCAGGCTGCCTGAAAAACAAAAATCAGGGCAGGACGTGTCCGTAGCGCGTGTGAAGTGAACAATGCAGTCAGGTTGTCAGCAGCACGAACCCACCGAAGCGAGTTGGTAGAACATCACTAACCGCCGTAGGAATCTCCTTGCTTTAGCAAGGGGAGGATGTCAAACATATTGCCAAGCTGACGATACATGATGGTTTCAACGTTTTTGTCGAATTTAAGGATAACTGACAGGCAACCGTCAAACTTGACATTTACGGAACATGAAAGCGTTTGCACGAAGGCTGGATTGCCGTTGAAACCGGTTATTTAAGTGTCGCAATCATCAAAAATCAAAAAGGTCGTCTGAAACCATATTTCAGACGACCTTTTTATGTTTCTGCGCAGCGGTTTATTCTTCCGGAGCGCGGAAGGTGTCGTGGCAGGATTTGCAGCTTGCGCCGGTTTCGCTGTAAGCGGCTTTGATTTCTTCCAGCTTGCCGGTTTGTGCGGCGGCATTCAGTTTCTCAACGGCAGCGGCGAATTTGTCTTCTTCGGCTTTGAATTTAGCCGCATCAGACCAAACCGCAGGCAGGGCGCGGCCGTTGCCTTTGTCGTCAGATTGGAAGAAAGTGAAAGGTTTTTTGCTGCTTTCGGCAAAAGTCGCCGCAGCCTGCTTGAATTTCTCTACGTCGTAAGGCTCTTCGCCTTTTACCATTTTGCCCATGCCGGAGAACTCGGGCATCATGGCTTTGAACGCAGTGGTACGGTCTTCGGAGATCGGGCCTTTGGGTTGCGCGGGTGCGCCGCCACCGCAGGCGGCAAGGGTCAGGGCAGCGATCAGGGCTGCTGAGAAGAGTTTGGTATTCATGGCTTTTGTGTCCTGTGATAGTATTTTGTTATTCATATTTTTCAGACGACATCCGAAGAGGTCGTCTGAAAAGTTGCAATCATACCTGAAATGGGTTTACAAAACGAGAAAAGAAAGGAAATAGTTATGGCGATTTTGGTTACCGGCGCGTCGGCAGGTTTCGGCGAGGCGATGTGCCGCACGTTTGCTCAGGCAGGTTATTTCGTTATCGGTGCGGCGCGGCGCGGCGAGAAACTGCAGGCATTGGCGGCTGAGTTGGGCGAGCGGTTTTATCCTTTGGAAATGGACGTTTCGCGTACCGAGTCGATACGCAACGCGCTCGACAGCCTGCCTGAAAATTTTGCCGAAATCGATTGCCTGATCAACAACGCCGGATTGGCATTGGGTTTGGAAACGGCGGACAAAGCAGATTTCGGCGATTGGGAAACCATGATTCAAACGAATATCGTCGGTCTGACTTTCCTGACGCGCCAAATCCTGCCTCAAATGGCGGAGCGCAAACAAGGCTATATCATGAATCTGGGTTCGATTGCCGGCAGCTATGCCTACGAGGGCAGCAACGTGTACGGCGCGACCAAGGCGTTTGTGCGCCAGTTCAGCATGAACCTGCGCGCGGAATTGGCGGATAAAAACATCCGCGTGACCAACATCGAGCCGGGTTTGTGCGGCGGTACCGAGTTTTCCAACGTCCGCTTTAAGGGCGATGACGAGCGTGCGGAAAAGGTTTATGAAAACGTCGAATCCATCCGGCCGCAAGACATCGCGGATACAGCTTTGTGGCTCTATCAGCGTCCGGCGCACATGAACGTCAACTCCATCGAAATCATGCCTGTTGCCCAAACGTTTGCCGGTATGAAAGTGATCCGCAATACGCTGCCCGTGCCTGCGCAGACGGAGAATTTCGAAAAACAAAGTATGTCTTTGTTTGCAAAGATTAAGTCGTGGTTTAAATAGGCAGATTGGATAGGATAGGGTCGTCTGAAAAGGGATACTCGGTTTCAGACGACCTCCGAATATCTGCATCTTACATAAACACGTTATAATGTAATCCTTTCCGTTCAGAATATTAAGGTCGTCTGAAAGCCTTTATGAAACACGCAATCAAACAAAAAATCCTCGAACAGGCACGCCGTGACGGCGTACAGGTAACCGCTTTGCGCGAGCAGGTGCTCGATATCGTTTTGCAGCAAAGCGGCGTGATTAAAGCCTACAACGTCTTGTCGCAGATGCAGCAGCAAAGCGAGGGCGTGGTTGCGCCGCCGACGGCCTACCGCGCCCTTGATTTTTGGGCGGAGCAGGGCGTTTTGCACAAAGTGGCGGCGGTCAACGGCTATATTTTGTGCAGCCACGCGCAGCACGAGTGCGACGACCATTGCCACGACCACGAAGAAGCCGAAGCGCACCACAGCGCGTTTATTTTGGTCTGCACCGAATGCGGCACGGCGGACGAGCAAACCCTGAGTCACGAATGGGCGGCACTGCGCGCAGGCGTTGCCGAAAGCGGCTTTGCGCTGAAAGAAGAACACGTTGTTTTAACTGGAATCTGTAAAAAATGTCAGAAGTGAAAAAAACCAAAGTCCACCTGATTTCGGGTTTCCTAGGAACAGGCAAAACCACCGCGCTTAAAAGCCTGATGGAACAGAAAGACCCGAACGAAAAATGGGTCATCATCGTCAACGAGTTCGGTGAAATCGGTATTGACGGCGCGGTATTGAGCGACAACGGCATTCCCGTGGCAGAAATCGCCGGCGGCTGTTTATGCTGCACAGCCGGCCCGCAAATGGGCGTAACCGTGCAGAAAATGCTGCGTGATGCCAAACCCGACCGCCTGATGATTGAAGCAAGCGGACTGGCGCACGCCGCCAGCGTCATCGACGAATTGAAAGCCAAACCGCTGGACAGCCTTCTGGAAATCGGCGCTGTCTTTACCGTCGTCGATCCGCGCCAGTTCATCAACCCCGATTACGCGCAGCAGGCATTGTATAAAGACCAAATCGGCATCTGCGACGTATTGGTCGCCAGCAAAACCGATTTATGCACCCCCGAACAGCTTGCCGAATTTCACGACAAAGCGGCAAAACTGTTCCCGCCCAAAGCCAAAGTGGTCGAAGTCCAAAACGCACAACTCGACATCCAATGGCTTGACATTCCTGTCATCGAAAAATCACGCTACCGCCTCAAAGCCCTGCCGGACAACACTATGGGCTTCCAGTCGCAAGGTTTCACTTTCCCTGCCGGACGCGATTTTGACGGCGAAAAATTGACCAACTTCTTCAACGATCTGCCCAAATTCACAGACGGCCTCGTCCGCGCCAAAGGCGTGTTCCAAGTGCTTGGCACATGGGTGTGGCTCAACTGGGTGGATGGGCAATGGGGCGCCAACCAAGTTTCATGGCGCCGCGACTCGCGCTTCGAGCTGATTGCCAAGTCGTTTGACGCGGATTTGATTGAAAAGAAACTGCAAGAGGCTTTGGAAAAATAAGGAAGGTCGTCTGAAAGTTTGTCGCAGCAATTTTCAGACGACCTAAACGATAGTGAAGTCTATTGTTTCAACTGTCAGAATAATATAAAGCAACTGCGTAGCGTGGGCTCTGCCCGCGAATAAATCAAATAAACATTGCAGGAAAGAAGAAAATGGCAAAATTTTTAAATACCAGCGGTACAACGTATTACTTGGAGGAGTTAATTAAAAATGCACAGGAACGGCTTTATTTGATTAGCCCTTATCTAAAATTAAACGATAGGGTAAAAGAGCTTTTAGAAGACAAAGACCGCATGAAAATCGATGTGCGGATTGTAATGGAGAATATAAATTACTTGAAACTATAGCACAGCAACTCGGAAATAATCGTAATGTATCAGGTAGAATTGATCTATTTACAGAATTAAAGGCCTGTCAATCTTGCAGCAATGTTATTTTAGAGTTTAGAAATCGCTATCCAAATATTCAATTAAATATTTTTACAGGAAAATAGAATCATGGAAAAAATAAAAAATTATATAGAATTCAAGAAATTATTTAAAAATATAACGGAAAAATTTGTCAGAGATTTAGATATAACATTAATTGAAGCAGCTGAATATTCTATAATTGAATTCGAAATTTATTTATCTGAATATCCGGAAGATAGTACATTTATTTTTACAGCATGGGCAATCTATCTGTTAGAAAATAACTGTCTCAATGAAAGAGGAAAAGATAATTTTTTCATCGCGGAAATGAAAAAATGTTATCAACAAACTAATTTGGATAGAATAAAATCTATCTATTCTTCGAGTGACTATCATATTTTTGCTAAGGATGTAAACAAGATTCAACAAACATTTAAATTAAATCTTGCCAATATCATGCAGCAAGAGTAGCAACTGTATTTTTAACCCCGTCGGGCAAAAATACCAAAAACGGTAAATCACTAAAAATACTTTTATACCGCCGCAGCAGCAAGCTGTAGCCTGCATGAAACCTAAAATCCATGCGTAAGGTGTGTGCTCCAGCACGCACGCGTTCCATGATTTACGGCTCAATGCCATCTGAAAAGCTCACAATTTTTCAGTATGGTAAAAGTGAATTGCAGCCATCAGAGGCAGCTTGGTTGAAAAATTTAAATTATGTTCGTACAAGCTATTGTCCGAATCTTCATGCAAAATGTTACGTCAGCGAAGATGCTTGCATTATTACAAGCCTGAATTTATATGAATTCAGCCAAGTAAATAATAATGAAATGGGTATCTTGCTGAAGCGTAGTGAAGATGGAGAAGTCTATCAAGATGCTTATAGCGAAGCGCAGCGTATTATCCGTATTAGCGATGAAGTTAAAATTTCAGTTGACGTAGTAGAAAAAGAGCAAGTTTCGCAGAAAAATCAGAATATAGAAATTGCTAAAAAATACGATACATTGACTGTCGCTAAGCTGGCAGAAAAATGGGGCGTAACAACGGAAGAATGCAATGCGAAACTGTGTCATGCAGGCTTGCAGGAAATAGACGGTAAGTTCTACCGTTTGACAGATACAGGTAAGAAAGCCGGTGGGCTTATCAAAAAAGGACGTTACGGATATTTTATTGTGTGGCCGGATAGTTTGACATTGGAAATGGTCGAAGCGGCTGGCAATAATCAGAAAGATTTGCTGGATAGGTTTATTAGCTGGCTTATCAGTTAAATTTTTTACAAGTATTAAAAGTATAGGTCGTCTGAAAGCAATCCGTACTTTTCAGACGACCTTAAAACCCAAATAGAGGAATACCCCAAGCATGTACCGTTACATCCTCCACCGCCTATTACTCTTAATCCCCACGCTGTTGGGGATTTTGGCGATTACTTTTGCCGTTATCCAATTCGTGCCGGGCGGGCCGGTGGAGCAGATGGTGCAGCAGTTAACGCATGGTGCGGTCAGCGGCGAGACGGCGAATGCGACGGCGGGCAATATCATGAAAAACGGCAACCGCATCAGTCCGGAAGATTTGGCGGCGTTGAATGCGCTGTACGGTTTCGACAAGCCGCCGTTGACGCGGTTTGCGGATATGGTGTGGCGGTTTGCCCGTTTTGATTTGGGCAAGAGTTTTTTCCATCATGAAACCGTGTTCGAGCTGGTCAAACAGAAAATGCCGGTGTCGATGAGTTTGGGCTTGTGGACGTTTTTCCTGACTTATCTGATTTGTATCCCGTTGGGCATTGCCAAGGCGGTGCGCGACGGCAGCCGTTTTGATGCGGTAACGGGGATGGTGGTGCTGGTCGGTTATACCATACCGCCGTTTGTGTTGGGTTTGGTGCTGCTGGTGTTGTTCGGTGGCGGCAGCTTTTTTGCGTGGTTCCCGCAGGGCGGTTTGGTCGGCGATGATTTCGACACGCTGTCGTGGGCGGGCAAAATCAAAGATTATCTGTGGCACATGGCGCTGCCGATTACGGCTTCGGTGGCAGGCAGTCTGGCGGTAACGACGGTGTTGACGAAAAACGTGTTTCTTGAAGAAATCCGCCGCCAATATGTTTATACCGCCCGTGCCAAGGGTTTGCCGGAAAAGCAGATTTTGTGGAAACACGTTTTCCGCAACGCGATGATTCCGCTGATTACCGGCTTTCCCGCTGCCTTTATCGGCGCGTTTTTCACCGGCAGCCTGCTGATTGAAACTTTGTTCTCGCTCGACGGGCTGGGGCTGCTTTCCTATGAGGCGGTGATGAAGCGCGATTATCCGGTGGTGATGGGGACGCTGTATGTGTTCACGCTGATGGGTTTGCTGGCGAAATTGGTGTCGGATATTTCTTATTCGTGGGTTGATCCGCGCATTCATTTCGGCGGACAGAAATAGGTCGTCTGAAAACTTAAAGAATTTTGGAGTTAAATATGATTAAACGTTTAAAAGATATTTCTGAAGAAAGCCGCAAACATAAAAACGATGGTGCAAAAGTAGTCCGTATGGAATTGCAGGATGATGAAGCAACCAAACGGTTGGTCATACATAGTGCAAAGCGCGTAATTGCCGCGCATAAGTCAGAATTGGAAAAGTTGGCTTATAAATGAATAATATAAATACGAATTTCGTTATTTTTGTACATGATGAAATCCTGTATCAAACCAAAGTAGGTAAAACAGGGGTCGATTTAGGACGCTTGGAAAGTGTTTTAGGCAGGGTTGACCAGCAAATTTATTACAATCAAATTGATAATGCTTTTGAGATAGCGGCATGGTATGGCGTAGCTTTGGCAAAAGGTCATGCTTTTGTTGATGGAAACAAGCGTACCGGATTGGCAGTAATGCTGACATTTTTGGAAATTCAAGGCATTGATATTCAATATAATACTGGTTTGGATGATTTGATGGTCGATATTGTGGAGAGTAAATTGCCACATGAAACGTTAGCCGAGAAAGTAGCAGAATTTCTTTATCATTTAATGATTTGAATATTCAGACGACCTTTGTGCAACCCAATTATGAAAACACACACCTCAAACCCCACTTGGCAGGCTTTCAAGCAACACAAACGCGGCTGGTTCGCGCTGCGGGTTTTAACCGTTTTGTTCGCCGTCGCGCTGCTTGCGCCTTTGTGGAGCAACGACAAGCCCTTGTGGATACGTTATCAGGGCGAATATTATTTTCCGCTGGTAAACGAATACAACGAAACCGTGTTCGGCGGCGATTTCGATACGCCTGCCGATTACCTCGACCCGCTGATACGCGGCAACATCACGTCAAACGGCAATTACGCCGTTTATCTGCCCAATCCCTACGATGCCGATACGCTCAATGATTTCGACACGCAGCCCGACCCTGCAAGTCCGTCCGAAAGGCACTTGCTCGGCACGGACGACCGCGGTCGCGATGTCTTGGCGCGTTTGGTTTACGGATTCCGTGATTCTCTGCTGTTCGCCCTTGCATTGACCTTTGTAACGACCGTAATCGGCGTGATCACCGGCGCGGTGCAGGGTTATTTCGGCGGCAAGACCGACCTTTTGATGCAGCGTTTTATCGAAATCTGGGGCGGGATGCCGGAGCTTTATCTGCTGATTATCCTGTCTTCGTTTTTCAATCCCAGTTTGCTGATTTTGCTGGTCTTGCTGTCGCTGTTCGGCTGGATGGGGCTGTCGGACTACGTCCGCGCCGAGTTTTTGAAAAACCGTCAGGCGGATTACGTTTTGGCGGCGCGTTCGATGGGCGTGGGCAACCGCGCGATTATGTGGCGGCACATCCTGCCCAACAGCCTGACGCCCGTATTGGCGTTCCTGCCTTTCCGCATCTCCGGCGCGGTGCTTGCGCTGACAAGCTTGGATTTCCTCGGTTTGGGCGTGCCCGCGTCGCAGGCGAGCTTGGGCGAGCTCTTGGCGCAGGGCAAGGACAACTTAGACGCTTGGTGGATAGGCTTGTCCACCGTCGGTACGCTGACGATTATGCTGCTTTTGCTGGTGATGATAGGCGAGGGCTTGCGTCAGGCGTTTGACGTGCGCGCTAGGGGATGATTTTCCGTATTGCGGATGAATATAAAAATAGCCGATAGCTCATTTTCCTGCTATATAGATGGCTTCTCAGGTCGATGCTTGTCTTCAGGGCGAAAAACCTGTTTATGAGTGCGACCGCAAAAATATTTTACTCACTTCATTTTTAAAGAATTTCAATGAATCAAACACACAACACAAATTTCTACGAAATGCTGTCCGCTGCCTGCCGTAAAAATGGCAAAGGGACTGCGGTGTTCAACGACAAAGAAAAAACCACCTACCACGCGCTTAAGCAAGAAGTCGATGCCGTAGCCGCATATCTGCAAAATATGGGCGTCAAATTCGGCGACAAAGTGGCTTTGGCGGTGTCCAATTCGCCCGAATTTATCAGCGCCTATTTTGCCGTATCCGCCATCGGCGCGGTTGCCGTACCGATGAATACGTTTTTGAAAAACAACGAATACGCGTATATTTTGAACGACTGCAAAGCGCGGTTTATGTTTGCTTCGGCAGGTTTGCAGAAAGAATTGAAGGGGCTGAAAAAACAGACCCGCGTTGAGAAAATCATTTGGATAGGCGAGGCGAAAGCGGCGGACGAAGCCGATGTTCGTTTTGAAAAAGCGCGCCGTTTCTCGGGCACGCCCGATTTGAGCCGCCAGCCGAAAATCGATGATTTGGCGCATATTATTTACACTTCCGGCACGACAGGCCATCCCAAAGGCGCATTAATCAGCTATGGCAACCTGTTTTCCAACCTTGAAGGTATCGAGCGCATCTTTAAGATTTCCAAACGCGACCGCTTCGTCGTGTTCCTGCCGATGTTCCACAGCTTTACGCTGACGGCTATGGTGTTGCTGCCGATTTATATGGCGTGTTCGATTATTTTGGTGAAATCCGTTTTCCCGTTCTCCAACGTTTTGAAACAGGTTTTATTCAAACGCGCGACCGTGTTTTTGGGCGTACCCGCGATTTACACCGCTATGAGCAAAGCGAAAATCCCTTGGTATTTCAGATGGTTCAACCGCGTCCGTCTGTTTATCAGCGGCGGCGCGCCTTTGGCGGAACAAACCATCCTTGATTTTAAAGCGAAGTTCCCGCGTGCCAAGCTTTTGGAAGGCTACGGTTTGAGCGAATGCTCGCCCGTTGTCGCCGTCAACACGCCCGAAAGGCAGAAAGCCCGCAGCGTCGGCATCGCCTTGCCCGGATTGGAAGTCAAAGCCGTCAACGACGAATTGGTCGAAGTGCCGACGGGCGAAGTGGGCGAACTCATCGTCAAAGGCGGTTCGGTCATGCAGGGCTACCTGAATATGCGCGATGCCACCGACGAAGCCATCGTCAACGGCTGGTTGAAAACAGGCGATTTTGTCACGATAGACGAAGACGGCTTCATCTTTATCGTCGACCGCAAAAAAGACCTGATTATTTCCAAAGGACAAAACGTTTATCCGCGCGAAATCGAAGAGGCGATTTACAAACTTGACGCCGTCGAAGCCGCAGCCGTCATCGGCGTGAAAGACCAGTACGCCGACGAAGAAATCATCGCCTTTATCCAACTCAAAGACGGCGAAACGTTGGACGAAGCCGACGTGCGCGCCCATTTGCGCGGACATTTGGCAAATTTCAAAATCCCCAAACAGATTTACTTTAAAGACGAACTGCCGAAAAACGCCACGGGCAAAGTGTTGAAACGGGTGTTGAAAGAGCAGTTTCAGAGATAATCGGCGTTCAGACGACCTCGGTTTGCGGGTTTGAATTAGAGGTCGTCTGAAAAGTAGAAAGCCGATGTTTGCTGGGTGCGTTTTTTGTTCATCATCAGATATAGCTTATTGCTTCGTAAAGATTTCTGCCCGTGCGGCGAGTATTGCCGATTTGATTCCACCCGTTTTCCGTTTTCAGACGACCCCCATACCATGACGAAACCCATCCTTGAAATTGAAAACCTAAACGCCTTTTTCCCTGGCAAGCAAGTCCTGCACGATGTCAGCCTGACTGTACAGACCGGCAGGAAACTGGCGTTGGTCGGCGAGAGCGGCAGCGGCAAAACCGTGTTGGCGCAGGGCATTATGCGGCTGAATCCGCTGGTGTCGTTTGAAGGTCGTCTGAAATTCGACGGCAACGATTTGCTGACCCAATCTGAACGCGCCCTGCAAAAGCTGCGCGGGCGGGAAATCGGCATGGTGTTTCAAGAACCGATGACCGCGCTCAATCCTGTGATGCGCGTCGGCGCGCAGATTGCCGAAGTGTTGACCCTGCATCTGGGTTTGGACAAAAAACAGGCATGGGGGAGGGCGGTCGAACTCTTGGCGGAAACCGGTATCCGCGAGCCGGAGCAGAAAGCCTTTGCCTATCCCTTCCAGCTTTCCGGCGGACAGCGGCAGCGGGCGATGATTGCGATGGCGGTTGCCGCTGAACCCAAGCTCCTGATCGCCGATGAACCGACCACCGCCTTGGATGTCGCCGTACAGGCGCAGATTCTCGATTTGTTGGCGCGCTTGCAGCAGGCGCACAACATGACCATGCTCTACATCACCCACGACCTGAACCTTGTCCGCCGCTTTGCAGACGACGTTGCCGTGATGCGCGGCGGACGCATTGTCGAAACGGGTGCGGCGGCGGAAGTGTTCGCCCGTCCGCAACACGAATACACGCAAATGCTGTTGAACGCCGGCGCCGCGCGCAAGGTCGTACCTTTGGCGGACAACCCCGCCACCGTCTTGCAGGCGGAGCAGCTTTCCGTTGCCGTCAAAGAAACGGCGGGCTGGTTCAAAAAACGCAGCAAAATCCTGCTGGAGCCGGTTTCCTTCGATTTGAAAGCAGGCGAAACGCTGGGCATCATCGGCGAGAGCGGCTGCGGCAAAACCACGCTGGCAAAAGCCGTCATGCACCTTATCGACGCGGAAGGTCGTCTGAAAATCAACGGCGAAGCCTGGACGCGCGAATCGAGGCGCGACATCCAAATGGTGTTTCAAGACCCGTTCGGCGCATTCAACCCGCGCATGAACGTCTTTAATATCGTTTCCGAAGCCTTGCGCGTCCATGAACCCGATTTGTCCCATGCAGAAATGCGGCAGCGCGTCCAAGACGTATTGCGTCAGGTCGGTCTGCCCGAAGACGCGCTCGAACGCTATCCGCACGCTTTTTCCGGCGGACAACGCCAGCGGCTCGCCATCGCCCGCGCCATCATCGTCCGCCCGAAAATCCTCGTTTTGGACGAACCCACCAGCGCGCTCGACGTACAATGGCAGCAACAGATTCTGGAGCTGCTCGCCGATTTGCAGAAAAAACACGGTCTCAGCCTCATCATCATCAGCCACGACCTCGCCGTCATCCGCGCCCTGTCGCACCGCGTGATGGTGTTGAAAGACGGTAAAATCGTCGAAGAGGGAGACTGCGAAACCGTATTTGCCAACCCTTCCAGCGATTACACGCGCCATCTGATGAGCTTCAGGGCAGGCTGAACCGTCAGATAGGTCGTCTGAAAAACATTAGCCAATCGCGATGGCAACCTTACAAAAAAACTATTACACTTTTGCGACACTTGAAATTTTCAGCACCAAGCCCTATCCTGCACAACATCTGATTCAATTTGACACAAAAAGGAAAAACTCATGAGCAGCGAACTGATTATCCACACCACCGATGCAAATTTCGAACAAGACGTTTTGAAATCTGACGTTCCCGTATTGCTCGACTTCTGGGCGCCTTGGTGCGGCCCTTGCAAAATGATCGCTCCGATCTTGGACGACATCGCCGCCGAATTTGAAGGTCGTCTGAAAGTCGTCAAACTCAACATCGACGAAAACGAAGCCACCCCCGCCAAATTCGGCGTGCGCGGTATTCCGACGCTGATGGTGTTTAAAAACGGCGAAAACGTCGCCACCAAAGTTGGTGCTTTGGCAAAAGGTCAGTTGACCGCATTTGTAAACGCTTCTTTGGCTTAAGTTTTAACAACGCAAAAGGTCGTCTGAAATTTCAGACGACCTTTTTGTATGTTTGGATTCAATCAAACCGAGCGTTTTGTCTGTGCCCATCTATATCTATTCAAGGATTTCGGCGGTCAGGCATGAATCCATACAATCGATTTCATCCACGCTAAAAAGGTCGTCTGAAAAACCTAGAATCAGGTTTTTCAGACGACCTTCCGTGTGTTTACGCCTTGTTTGAACGCTTATTCCTTGCGTTGCAAAACGGCAGCGAAGAATCCGTCGGTTTGGTGTTTTGCCGAATCGAGGCGCAGGTATTTGCCGGTGTTCAAATCGATTTTCAAACCGGCGAGCAGCTCGGCGCAGTTGAGGAGTTCGTATTCGGGGTGTTCGGATAGGAAACGTTCGATCTGCATTTCGTTTTCTTCGGGCAACACGCTGCAAGTGGCGTAAACCAGCCTGCCTTGCGGTTTGACCAGTTTGGCGGCGGCATCGAGGATGCTGTGTTGCTGCTCCAAAAGTTTGGCGACGGTTTCGGGCGACTGACGGTATTTGAGGTCGGGATTGCGGCGCAGCGTGCCTAAGCCGGAGCAGGGGGCATCGACCAAAACGCGGTCGGCTTTGCCGGTGAGGCGGGCGATGCGGCTGTCGTGTTCGCTGTTGATGCGTTCGGGGTGGATGTTGGTCAGTCCGGAGCGGGTCATGCGGGGCTTGAGGTTGGCAAGGCGTTTTTCGGCGATGTCGAAGGCGTAGATTCTACCTTTGTTTGCCATTTGCGCGCCGACGGCGAGGGTTTTGCCGCCTGCGCCGGCGCAGAAATCGACGATGATTTCGCCGCGTTTGGCACCGACGAGCAGGGCGAGGAGCTGGCTGCCTTCGTCTTGGACTTCAAGCGTGCCGTCTAAAAACAATTCGTGTTTGTTTAGGGCGATTTTGTTTTTCAGGCGGATGCCCCAAGGGGAATAGGGCGTGGCTTCTGCATCGGGGCTTTCGGCTTGAAGCAGGGGCAGCACTTTGTCGCGTCTGGCTTTGAGCGTGTTGACGCGGATGTCGAGCGGCGCGGCTTGGTTGATGCTGCGGCCGAAGGCGAGGATTTCTTCGTCGCTAAAATGTTTTTGCAGTTGCTCCACCAGCCATTGCGGCAATTCGGCGGCGGTATGGAGGTCGTCTGAAAATTCGGTTTTGCGCGCTTTGAGGCCGCTGAGAAACTCGGTTTCTTCTTCGTCGAGCAGGTCTTTGATTTGGCTGATGTTGGTGCTTCTGCCGAGGACGAGTGCGGCAAGCGCGGCTTTGCGCGGCTGGGCATGCGGGCGGCGCAGGACGGCACTGATTTTTTGATAATGGCGCAGGGCGGCGAAGGCGGTTTCGGCAATTTCGTGGCGGTCTTGTCTGCCGAGTTTTTTGTGTTCGCGGAAGTAGCCGGACAAAACGGCATCGGCAGGCTGTTTGAAGGTCAGCATTTCAGCCAGCACTTTGGCGGTATGGTTGAGTTGGATCGGGGTCATGGTGGGTTCGCAATCGGGGGAAAGGCTTGGATTATACTGGAAAGGTCGTCTGAAAACGTTGAATCGGGTTTCAGACGACCTTCATGATGCGTTCGATTTCATGCCAAAAGCCGTCGGGGCGCAATTCGAGTTTGGCGATTAAGCCGCTTTCGATTTGGCGGACGTCTCGCTCGGACAGGGTTTGCGCTTCGGTGACGCGGGCGGGGGCAAGGTATGCCATGCGGTCGATGAGGTGGTAGCGTGCGCCGTCGTGGGTCGGATATGCCGACCAGTCTCGGATAAAGACGCCGCGCCAGCAGTATCGGTTCAGCGGAGCTTCGGCGAAATTTGCGCCAGCGGGGAAAAAGCCGATGCCGCGTATGATTGAGGCGGGTTGCGGCGCGTCGGGGAGACGGTTTTGCCGCAGGGTTTCGCTGCCTTCGGGGGATTGAAGCAGGGCGAGTTGGCGGGGCAGTTTGGCGGCTTTGGCGGCGAGGGTGTCTTTGGCATTGAGTCCGCACATGTCTGCGGATTTGCCGCTGTCGCTGCCGTAATATTTGCAGGTCAGTTCGATATGGTAGGGTTTGCCGTTGATGGAGGCGATGAAATCGGCGGCGCCTTGCGTGAGGTCGTCTGAAAATACGGGCAGGTTATAGGCGTGCAATTCGGTATGCGGCGCATGGGCAAACCAAAATGCGAGCAGGCGTTCGGCGTAGATGCCGAGGTGGTTGCCGAAGGGGGCGTGTTCGGCGAGATAGTCGTCGAGCGGGGCAGGATTGCCGTCCAAATCCAAAAGATAGCGGAAGCCGCGTTCGCCCAATAGAGCGCGCACGCACAATTCGCAACCGCTTTGCCAAAGTGGCGGGGCAGTCAACAGGGTGGCGAGGTCGCGGACGGACGGGGTGGCGAGTTTCCACCATAGGGCATCTAGGGCGTAGTTCATGGGGCGGTGCGGATGTTGGGAAGGTGATGGATTTTATAATATTGAGCATGAAGTTGAAACCTGTAGGCCGCTGTACCGTCTAAGCAGCAATTGTTTTCCCCTTCAAGATATTGAACAAGTTGGCAATCGGGCGGTAACGTTCTCCCTGCCAAAAAAGGTCGTCTGAAAACGCTTTAGCGAGACTTGCTATCGGTTTTCAGACAACCTTTGTTTTGAAACGGTTGTCATCCATTCGGGTTTGTGTCGAAGGTTTTGCAAACGGATTGCTTGGGGGAAAGGTGGCTAGTTGCTTAACACATCGTGTTTTTTAGTTAAGACATATTGATAGACTTCTTCTACCGCCGCTTCGTCATAGCTTTTGCCAAAACGCTTTTTGTAGCCCAAGTCATAGAGTTTGACGTGATGTTCTTCTGAAATCTCGACGCCTACGTTTTCCAAACACGACTTGGCGCAATGCAGATGGCAACCATCGATGACCAGCATCGGCCGGCCGGACTGCGCTTTGCGTACTAAAGGTGCGACTTTGCCTCCTACGCCGGAAATGCACGACATTTCAAATTCACCGGCGTGATCAAGTGCTACGGCGGTATTGTTGGCAAGTTGCGCTACGTCAGAACATCCGGAACAGGAATAAATCAACGGAAGTTCGCTGCGGTTGGGCATTTTTAATCTCCTCTTTAGACTGTTTCATTTTGTATGTGTATTTTAATCCATCAATAATCGGTAAAGCATGCTTAGATTGAAGCAGGCCTGACAAAAGTGGTCGGATTTTCTGCAATGTCGGGTTGGATTCGGGATGCCTGAAGGTCGTCTGAAAATATTTTAGCAAAACTTGCTGTCGGTTTTCAGACGACCTTTGCTTTGGGACTGGACTATACCTTGTCCTCTTCATTTTCCACCGCTTTGGGCGGAACGGGCGCGAACCAGCCGACCAGAAGCAGCAGTACGCCGACGATGATGAAGGAGGCGATGCGGGCAATGCCGCCGCTGTTGGAAAGCTCGATGAGGAAGAGTTTGACGACGACAATCGCCATCAGCGCTGCGCCGGTTATCCAGAAGGGGCGCAGTTTGCGGCGGTTGCCGTACACCATGAGGATGATGGCGGTAACCGCCCACACGACGGAGAGGCTGGCTTGCAGGCCGAAGGATTGGAGCATGATGTCGAGTCGCCAAGTGATGCCGTCGTAGAAGTGCCACAGGCGCATCACGCCCGCGCTGATAACCATGAATGCGAGGGCGGCGACGCCGGGCGCGTTCACGCGGCGGTATTCCAAAGGCAGGGCTTCGGGCAGGGACTTCAGGGCAAACCAAAGCATTCCGGCGCAGGCGAGCTCCAGCGGGTTAAGCAGCGGGATATACGGCAACGGCGCAGGTTGGAACGGAGTGGAGAAGTTCGTCCATATCATCCAACTTGCTGCGGCAAGGGCGGCTATCGGCAGGGCGAAATGCTGATAGGCGGCTTGATGTCGTCTGAAAAAGCCGCGCTGCCGCTGCGTATGGAGGACGACCCACATGATCAGCGGTACGGCAAGCCACGAGAGCTGCGACCAAACGCCGTCGAGACGATCGCCTACATACATTCCTGCCCAAAGCGACCAAAGGATGCCGATCAGGATGATGTTGAGTTTGTGCAAGTCGATAGGCGCATGGGTTCGGCGGTTGTTCAGAATGACGAAGTTCAACACGGTAGCGGCGGCAAGCGGCAGGGCTGCGGCGGCAGTCCATAGGTGTTCGAGGTGATAGCCGATGAAGTGCAGCGCAAACAAAGGCATGAATGCCAAGGTCGTCTGAAAAAGCTCTTTCCAGTTCAAACGGTTGGCAAGCAGCAGCAAGGTAGTGAATATCGGCAATGCCCAAAGCTCGATAAACAGGGTTTCTTCGCCCGTCCATTGGGTATAGGTGGCGAAGCCGCCCAACATCAGGGCGATAACGAGGATAGCCCAGCCTGCAATCCGCGAGAATGGGAGGGGTTGGTCTTGTGTGTCTTGGTTTTCAGATGCTTCGGTTTGGACACGCAAATATTGCAGCATGTAGGCGGCGGCAAACAGCAGCGGCGCAGCGGCGAAAAGGTGCCAGTGTGTTAAAAAGCCGTAGGGTTCATCATTAATCGAGGCTTGGAAGATCAGAATAAAGATTGCATTGCCCAAGGCGAATGTGCTGAACACGTCCGACTTGCCTTTGCCCCGGCAGAACGCCCAAGCCGCCACCAAAATAGAGAAAACGATGATGCTGCCGCGTTCCGCGAAAAACAGTAAAGGCAGGATGGATGTGTAGAGCAGGGCGGCGCAGAGGGTTGCATTTTGAAGCGTGTGTTCCCAGTGTGCCGAGCCTTTACGGCGGTAGAGATGCCATTGCAGGTAAATTGCCGCGCCGCCGAACAGGGTCAGCAGGGTGGTGAACCATTGACCTTGCAGGATAGTGTTTTCTCCCGGCTGATAACTGCTCAGTTGGATCAGCGCCGCCAGCAGATAAACGACGAGCGCACCCAAACGCATATGCGGACGCTGTTGGCGCAGTCCGAAGAAATACACGAGCGCGGATTCTACCGTCCACAGGATGACGGTGTTGCCGCGTTCAAAGTAAAGCGGAACGGCGAGCGTGAGGAACAGCAGCGACAGGGCAAAAAACGCCTGACGCAGGATATACAAACCCTGTTGCCGTTTCAGCATCAGCGCGGCAAGCCCGTAAACGGCGGCGAAGCCCAGAGCAGAGAATGCGTCCGCAGACGGCCAGTGTTCCACCATGCGGTATTGCAGCCCGAACGCTGCCGCCATCGTGCCGAACAATAAAGTATGGTCGAGGACGTGGACGCGCAGACCGTGGGAGTAGAGGCTGTTCCAAATTTCTTCCAGCGTCGCATTGTCGGCAACGGGCGCTAGCGTGTCTTCGCGGTTTTCCGTCAGCTTGCGGCGGGCGAACAGATAGGCAATGAAGGTGTAGAGCAGCCAGTGGTAAATCAGGAAAGGCTCGGTGGTGGCGAAATGCTGCGGCGTATAGCTTTGCATACCCCACAACGCGGCGATGGAGAAGGTTCCGGCGAAACCCGTCAGGTTCAGCGGCCGCCATGCCTTAAACCAGGCAATCGCCGCTACGCCGGCATTGAGCAGGGAAAGGTAGGAAAACAGCACCAAATAATTGCCGCTGCCGTCGGATGTCAGGATGGGAGCCGCCAGACCGCCGACCAAGGCGACCTGCGCCATAATCTGCGCGTTTTGCCTGATTGCCAGCAACGCCATCAATACAACCATCGCCACCATCAGTACGAACACGATCGGCGCGGGCAAGAGCGGATGCAGTTTCAACGCCGCCAAAGAAGTCAGATACATTACCGCCACGCCGAAGCCCTGCAACACCAAGCCGTATTCGCGTTTTCGGCTTTGCAGCTTCCAGCCGCCGATGACTGCCGCCAGACCCGCACCTGCAACGGTCAGGTAACGCATTTCCACCGGTACATAAATCCGCTCGGAGGCATAGCGCAAGAGGAACGCCAAGCCGAGGAACAACACCACGATACCGGTTTTCAGCAGCGGATTGCCGCGCAGGAACCAAGCAACAATCGGATTTTCGGAGAATTTGAAATCGAAACCTTCTTCTTTATGGATAACGGTTTCACTGGATTTTGCGTCTGCGGTTTCAGCGATATTTTCAGACGACATCTGCGCTTCATTTTCAGACGACGTTTGCAGGACAGGCGCTTCTTGTTTGCGTTCGTCCTCTTGAATAGCAGAAACTTGGATAGGCGTTTCGACGCTGTCTGCGTATAGGGCAGGTTCGGGCTGTACGGAAGGTTCAGCGGAAACAGTGGGAACAGGTGTAGAAAAAGAGGGTGCGGCAACCGGTTCGACGTGCGGCTCGGCGGGCGTATTGTCCGCCGTTGCCAAAGGTTCAACCTTCTCATGAAGCGGCGCAGAGGTCGTCTGAATATCGTCGGCATGTTCGGACAAAACAGCACGCAGTTTCCGTGCCTGACCGACTTCTGCTTTATCATGAACGGTTTCATGTTCCAAAGCCGTCAAACGCAGTTTCAGCAACTCGATTTCTTTTTCCAGATTTTGCAGTTTTGCATCATGTTCTTCCTGACGCGGTTTGCCGAGTTCCCGCGCAAACAACCATAAAATAGAGCCGAAAATGACGCCGACGGTCATTTCGTCAAGAAAATAGCCAATGAGGATGGGGATGAGTAGGCAGAAATACTGCATAAAACACCTGTCCGATAGAGGTAAAAATATGCCAATTGTAGCATTCTTGTCATGAGAAAGATGTATAGAAGGCGTAACGGTAGGAAAAGCTGTTGTGCGGTAAGCGACATTGTATTTGCAGAATTAATTTACGGCACAAGGTCGTCTGAAAAGCGAAATTGGATTTCAGACGACCTTGTCGATGGGTTTTGTCCTGCTGTTTATCATGAATATAGGCTTTACATCGTGAAACCGGGCGCAAATCCTGTGAACTTGCCATGCTTGATACGGACTATTTATTATAGGCGTTAGCTTCGATAGGGTACGGTTTGTCTAGCCACCAAGTCCCAAGGCTTTTTTGATACCCATCTTTTTCGAAAGAAAATCTAATGCCTCATTTTCGGATTTTCAACCAATTTGCCCCCTCTCCCCGTGGGAGAGGGTTAGGGAGAGGGCAGTAAGCCGCAGGCTTACATTCAGGTTCCTAGGTTTCGCAAAAAATCTTCTGAAAGGTCGTC
>KV797021.1:23362-47320 GCA_001809325.1 Neisseria sp. HMSC077D05
GGTTTCGCAAAAAATCTTCTGAAAGGTCGTCCTGTCAAGAAGCTGCGCACGCTGAAAACGAGCGAAACAAATTTCGCCAACACGGAACGCTAAAACCTTTTCAAAAAGGAAAATACGATGAAATTCAATCAAATCCATTTATTGTGTATTGCCGCAGTCTTGGCGCTTGCAGGCTGTAAAAACACAGAAGTTCCGTTAAACAGTCGAGTTGAATTGCCTGAAACATTTACGCAAGATGCGGCGGCAAAGGGCAGTACGGACATCGGGGCGTGGTGGCAGCAGTGGAACGATCCGGTGTTAAGCGGGTTAATCGCTCAGGGTTTGGCGCAGGGGCATGATGTGAAAATCGCCGTCAGCCGTCTGAACGAAGCCCGTGCCGTGGCGGGGGCGGCGCGTGCCGATTTGGGGCCGACCGTCGGACTGAGCGGCAAGGTGGGGGCGAATTACAGCAAAATAGATAACCCGCTCGACAGTAATGCTAGGGCGTTGCTCTCGCGTTATCCGCAGGCCTCGTCTTTAAACGGCGATACCATCGAGTCCACAGGCACCAGCATGTACGGCGGACTGACCGCTTCGTGGGAGCCCGATATTTTCGGCAAGAAACGCAGCGATGCCGATGCCGCCCGTTATGCCGCACTCGGGCAGCGAGAGCTGGCGTATGGCGCGCAAATGTTGGTAGCGGGTGATATTGCTGACAATTATTTCAAAGCGCGTGCGGCGCAAGGCCGTCTGAAAACCGCCGATCAAACCGTTGCCACCTTTCGGCGTATGGTGCGCTACATCGAAGGGCGTTTTAAGGCAGGACATGTCAGCGGGTATGAAGTGAACGAGGCGAAAGTGCAACTGACCGCAGCGGAAGCCAAACGCGCCGCGATAGGGGCGGAATACGCCGCTTATGTGCGCAGTATCGCCGTGTTGACCGGTAACGTGCCGCAAACGTTTACGCTGCCTGAATCGTCTGTCGATGCGTTGGCGCACCAGCCTTCCGCACCAAGCGGGCAAACACCGCAAGGCTTGCTGGAACGCCGCCCCGACCTGCGCGCGCAGGCTGCGCAAGTCAACGCCTATGCCGCCAAATTCGCCAGTGCCAAAGCCGATTTGCTGCCGCGTTTCACCATCAGTTTCATGGGGCAGGGCGGACGCATCGGTGTGGACGGCGACCGTTCGCTGACCGGCTGGGCAAGTTTGTTGTCGGTGGGCATACAGACGCCGCTGTTCAACAACGGCCGCATCAAAGCCAACATCAAAGCCGCCGACGCGCGCCTTCAGACGGCATTGCTGGAATACGACAAACGGCTCCTGACCGCGCTGGGCGAAGTGGACAGCGCGTATCAAGGCGTGGAATCGCTAAGCCGTCAAACCGAGTTGCTGCAAACCGCCCATAATCAGGCGACACGCCACGCGACCGATACGGAAAAAATGTTCCGTAACGGCTACAAAACGCTGGATGTTGCCCTCAAAACCCATATCGCCGAAGGCCAAATGCAGGAAAACCTGATTGCGGCGCGGCTGGCAAGGGCGCAGATGCTGGTGTCGCTGTATAAGGCATTGGGCGGAGGCTGGTCGAAATAAAAAAGCAAAAAGGTCGTCTGAAAAATTTCAGACGACCTGGGTTTATTAGAAGAATTGAAAATTTCTAATATCGATATAGATAAGGTTGTCGATTAAAAAGTTTTAGTGGGTATCAGACCAAATTTGTGTGTGAGGAAGTGGTGATGAATCGATGCGGACCGTATTTAGTTAGTGATATAAGGGAGTTTAGAAATGAATGAGAAAAGCAGGCTGTCAGCCCCATTTTTGCCAAATCAATATCTGGGAAGATTGGGTTAGGATTTTCAATGATGAAATTTTATTATTTGGCTATCAGTCATCACATTCCATGTGGGATTGGGTTTTACAATAATTATCTATTGCCAGAGGAGTTGCTCCCCTCCTTTCAACTAAATGATTTTAAGGTGGAATATGGTTCTCTTCCCTGGTATGCGGGAATAACACGGAAGCGTAAAAAAATTATACTTCCTGATAATCTCATTTTGGTCTCTAATTTAAGGGAATATGACTACCCTGTACGTAGCTTATCTGAATACACTTATATCATTACCCAAGAATTTATGCGCTGTTTAGAGGGAATGAAGACGAATATTTTACAAATAAAACCTGTAAAATATATGAATGGGAAAACAAAAAATATCATATCAAATCGTTTTTATTATGCGATGACAACAGATAAGTTAAAAATAGAAGATGTTGTAAATCTGAAAGAATGCGAATATGAACAGGTTTATGGAGTTGATGAATTACTCAAGATGAGCATTTTGGATAATTGTGATTACGATTTATTTGATATTAAACATGAGACTAAATGTTCTTTGATTGTTTCGGAAAAATTTCGACAAAAGGCTAATGATTTGAAGTTGGAGTATTTGGAATTTCTGCCTGTTGGGTTGACTAAGTTAATTACAACCAAAGAATGGATGGCTACGGAGATAAATTCTTTGCCTAGATATACCCCTGTTTAATAAATTTTGTATGTATTGTTTGATATACACAAAAGGCTGTAAAAAGGTCGTCTGAAAAATTTCAGACGACCTGGGTTTATTAGAAGAATTGAAAATTTCTAATATCGATATAGATAAGGTTGTCGATTAAAAAGTTTTAATGGGTATCAGACTAAATTTATGCGTGAGGAAGTGGTGATGAATCGATGTGAACTGTATTTAGTTAGTGATATTGTTGAAAGCGGAAGGGTTGGTAAGCTTCATGTAGGGGATGATCAAGAAGATATTTGCCAAGAGATCAAGGGTTTTGTATTAAACCCTATGAGAACTTCTAAAAAGTCGAAAATATTTTTAGATACTTATGAAAATATAATGTTCTTGTTAGAAAATAAAAAATAATAGGTATACAGATAAATTTTGAGAACATAAATGCTAAATCTTTAGTTTTAAATGATTTGTTTTCAGATTTTTCCAGTATTGATGACTGGATTAATTTTGCTGAAAAGTATAATTGGCTATGTAAGAAGAACTCTTCAATATATGTATTTAGAAAAAATAATGTTTTTATCTATGTGAATGATCAGGGTATGCTTCATTTGATATCTGTTTATTAGGTTATTGATTTATATGAATTTTGATTGATTTTGATGTGTGTGGGCACGGGTGCAAGGATGTTGGGATTGGTGGGAATACACCTGAAGAAGATGCTGATAAAGCCAAAGTAGGATTGGTAAACAAAAAAAGCCTGAACATTTTGTTCAGGCTTTTAAAATTTGGCTCCCCGACCTGGGCTCGAACCAGGGACCTGCGGATTAACAGTCCGTCGCTCTACCGACTGAGCTATCGGGGAATAGGGGTGCATTATATCGTCTGAAAAAAAAGTGTCAATAGTATTTTTCAGATGAAGGGTAGTAATGTTACAAATATTTGAATGTTAAAAGTATTTATTTTGTGAATAGTTGTGTCGGAAATCAATAGGTGCAAATGGCAGCAGGTGCGCTTGGTCTGTCAGGATGCTATTTTGTCTAATATTTTGCACTGACAAACTTGCCGTTGCGGAACTCTTGGTGTTGCATTACTGCGCCGTTATAGGCGTATGTGGTGAGTGAGCCGTTGCTTGGTGTGGCGCGGAATTGCATCAGTTGGTTTCGGTCTAAAATAAAGGGGTTTGTCCGCTTCCGGCTGTTGTCGCTGTAAAAATCTTGTACGGTATATTGATCGCCGTGTTTGTTTTTCAGCTGACGGTAGTAGCCGCCTTTGACGGCGCTGTTGCTGGGATTGCCGTGTGTATCGAAATAAGTCACGATTTGTTCGTCAATAATATTGATGCCGCCTGTGTTGTTTGGGGCGGTTTTATTTTTGTCTAAGGTAATCGGTATGTTGACGGAAGTACCCAGTCCGACATGGCGCCCAATGCCTGTTCCTATGCCTAAACCGATGGACATGCCGGGCGTACCGGCGGTGCAGGCGCAGAGTGCGGATGTGACAAGAATGAGGGGGATTGAATGTTTCATGGCATTTCCTCGCTATGGGTAGGAGTGAAAATGAACCTGATTGCAGGCGGTAACGGGAAGGCGTGGTTTTCGTCGGACAGCTTACGGTTGGGGATTTTTCTTATTGAATTATATCGTTTTTGTACAGTAAAGGACGTTAGTTTTGATAAAGGCGGAAGAAAGAGGAATTAAGGTTGTATGGATAATGAGGGCAGCGGTATGAAATCAGGAAAATCTGCGATATAGCATATATATAGTGTAGAATGCCGTTCAGACGACCCTTTAGACGGATTTTTTGTAATTTAAAGGGGCGTTTTCGGTAAAACTGACCTTACGATGATGGGGTAACGCTATCAAAGTTTGAGAAGATTTGGGTATTTGGTTGCTATTTGATCGATAACGAATTCTGGAAAAACAATGAAAACCTTGAAATTTACCAAAATGCACGGTTTGGGCAATGATTTTATGGTGGTAAACGGTATCGGGCAGGATTTTGATCCGCTGACTGCGCCGCTTGCCGAATGGTCCGACCGTTTTAGAGGGGTGGGCTTCGATCAGTTGCTGCTGGTGGAAAAGCCGTCTTCCGATGCGGTGGATTTCCGTTATCGTATTTTTAATGCGGACGGCAGCGAGGTGGAGCAGTGTGGCAATGGCGCGCGCTGTTTTGCCCGATTTGTGGCGGATAAAGGTTTGACCGATAAAAAAGAAATTTTGGTTGAAACGGCTAAGGGTGTGATTATTCCCAAGCTGTTGGATAATGGTTTGGTTACCGTGAATATGGGCAGACCGCGCTTTACGTCGTCTGAAATCCCGTTTGTGCCGGTTCCTGACGAAGCGGATGACGCTTTGACGCATATGGTGATGGTCGGATTGGAGACGGTACAGGTCAGTTGTGTGAATATGGGCAATCCTCATGCTGTGATTGTGGTGGAGGATGTACAGACTGCACCCGTGGCTCATTGGGGCGAAGCCATTGAGTCGCACGAGCAGTTTCCAGAACGTGTCAACGTCGGCTTTATGCAGATTGTCGATAGGGAATCTATCCGCTTGCGCGTATTTGAACGCGGTGTGGGTGAAACTCAGGCTTGCGGTACGGGGGCTTGTGCGGCTGCGGTTGCGGGCGTTCGTTTGGGGCTGCTGGCAGAAGGCGTGCCTGTGAAGGTTTCTCTGCCGGGCGGGGATTTGTTTATTACTTGGTCGCATGGTGAGGATGTTTTGATGACCGGTCCTGTTCAAACGGTTTTTGAAGGCGAGTTGCAGTATTCATGATTTGGACGAATTTGGATTTTCTCGCCGTTGTTGCTTATGGACTGGTGTTTTTTGGATTGATTTTCCGCGCTGAAATGTTCCAGTGGTTTTGGGCTTCGGTCGTTTTGTGGCTGGGTGTATCGATTTTGGGATCGCAGCTTTTGCCGGGAATGTGGGGGATTACCCATGTCGGTCCGTTGTTTGTCCCGCATTTTTATCTGACTTTTGCCAGTGTGTTTTTCTTTGCTTTTCATTGGAAAAAACAGGCGGATACTGATTTTTGGCAGGCGGATTTACGGCATCCGTTTTTGAGTGTGTTTGCTGTCAGCAATGTGTTGATGACTTTGGCTTTTGTGTCGATTATCGCTATATTGTATTTTATGTTGCCGAGCCGTTCTTTGGCTTTTACGTTGCCGGCTTTGTTGAAATTGTACGCGCTCAAGCCTGTTTATTGGTTTATTTTGCAGTTTGTTATCATGACCGTTTTTTATCTGCACCGCAGAAGCATTGCCAAGCAGTCGCCGGCGGTGTTCAGTAAAGCACAGCTCAGACTGGGCTGGCTGATGGCCTTGGTCATGCAGGTTTTGGTAACAGGAGCTTTGGTCGGAGAAATCGGGCTTCATTAAGAAAAAATTTTTGCGAATCAAGCCAAACAACCAAAAGTTATAAAGAAAGAAATATTCGATATTGGTTTTTCAGACGACCTGTCTTTAATATACAGGTCATATCACATCAAAATCTGGAGTAGAAAATGAAGATTGCAAACAGCATCACCGAGCTGATCGGCAACACCCCGTTGGTCAAATTAAACCGTCTGACTGAAGGTTTGAAAGCCGAAGTCGCCGTCAAACTGGAATTTTTCAATCCCGGCAGCAGCGTGAAAGACCGCATCGCCGAAGCGATGGTTGAAGCCGCCGAAAAAGCGGGCAAAATCGGTAAGGATACCGTAATTGTGGAAGCGACCAGCGGCAATACGGGTATCGGTTTGGCAATGGTGTGCGCGGCGCGCGGCTATAAGCTGGCGATTACCATGCCCGAAAGTATGAGTAAAGAACGCAAAATGCTGCTGCGCGCGTTTGGTGCAGAATTGATTTTAACTCCCGCGTCCGAAGGTATGGCAGGGGCGATTGCAAAAGCCCAAGCCCTGGTCGACGAACACCCCGATACTTATTTCATGCCGCGCCAGTTCGATAACGAGGCAAATCCTGAAGTGCACCGCAAAACAACTGCCGAAGAAATTTGGCGCGATACTGATGGTAAAGTCGATATTTTTGTAGCGGGTGTCGGTACGGGCGGTACAGTGACCGGCGTGGGCGAAGTGTTGAAAAAATACAAACCCGAAGTCAAAGTCGTTGCCGTCGAGCCGGAAGCTTCTCCGGTGTTGAGCGGTGGTGAAAAAGGTCCGCACCCGATTCAAGGTATTGGTGCCGGCTTTATCCCTACCGTGTTGAATACCAAGGTATACGACAGCATTTCCCAAGTCCCGAACGAAGCAGCATTTGAAACTGCCCGTGCGATGGCGGAAAAAGAAGGTATTTTGGTCGGTATTTCTTCCGGTGCGGCAGTATGGAGTGCGTTGCAGCTCGCCAAACAGCCTGAAAATGAAGGCAAACTGATTGTTGTGTTGTTGCCTTCTTATGGCGAACGCTATCTTTCTACGCCTCTGTTTGCCGATTTGGCATAATAGAGTTGAGAAAATAAGTGATAAAAAAGACCGCTTTGGCGGTCTTTTTTCGTGGTTTCGTGTTTTGGTGTGGTACAAAAATGAATTTAAGGCGTCATATCGTGTAAAGATTGGAATGTAAGACGAAAGTTGTTGTAATTCAGTCAACAGAAAAAGTCAGATTGATATAGAATTTGGTTATCTGGATAATCCTGATTATAATGGTAGACATGAAAAAATATATCCCCATCTTATTTGCGTTGGCGGCACTTGCCGGTTGTGAGACCATTTATGTCCCAAGCTTGCAAGAAGTGCCTGTCCGTCCGACTAATGTTAAGCCTAACGTTAAAGCTAATAAGGCTGAAAAACCTGCAGCGTTCAGTTTGGCTTCTTCGCATTGGAGTGATGTTTCAAAAATCCGCGACGAGGCAACACGTTTGAGCTATCAGGTCAGCCAAGGAAAAATGACTAAAGTTCAAGCTGCGCAATATCTGAACAAGTTCCGCATTCAGCTTGTCGGTCGCAATGTCGTGGATGACAGCGTATATGAGGTTTATCTGCGTTCTGCCGTTGACAGCCAACGAGGCGAAATTAATACCGAACAATCCAAGCTGTATATCCAAAACGCTTTGCGCGGTTGGCAGCAACGTTGGAAAAATATGGGCAACAAACCTTCTAATCCGGCGTTTACCAACTTCCTGATGGAAGTGATGAATATGACCCCGCTGAAATAAGTTTCTCATTCCAAAACAAAAGGTCGTCTGAAAATTTTCAGACGACCTTTTGTTTTGGATGTGGATATTTATGATGTTTTACGCAGCAGCTTCTCAGTTGCCAGTCTTGCCCGCTCTTTGATGTCTTCCGTCAGATAAGTTTTCATCTGGCTATACACCAAAGTAATAACGGCAATATCGTCGCTGAATCCCAATGGACCCAGCAAATCGGGGATGCTGTCGATAGGGCTGAGGAAGTAAACCAATGCACCGACAATAATCATCTTGGCGCGTCTGGGTGTGTGCGGGGAGTCCCAAAGATAATACAGCGCATACAACTGACGGACGATGGGTTCGCCTAATCGACCTGCAAAACGGGCGAGTTTGTTGAGAAAGCCCGTTTTGTCCAAATTACGCCTTCTGAATTTTGGGATAAAGTTTTCTGGATCGGAAGACTGGGTGTATTGTTTTTCTTCGGAATGTTTCATAACAAGCCTCGCAGTAATTGAGTGGAAAGGGTTTGCCGTAATGCGGGCACAGTATAAAGCGGAGTAAGGCAAAGAAATGTCAGTTTTGCCTAAACGAGGCAAAAATTATGGTTGACTACTTCTTTATCGTAGCTGTTTCATATTATAAATAAATATTATTTCGATTAATGGGAAAGATAGAAAAATCAAATGGCTTTGATAGCTAATAACATCTTAAAAATACTCGATTTACTCCCCATTTTGTTTAGAATACAAAGGGGCTTTGACATAAATTTGACATAAAAAGGAGATATAAATGAAATTTAAAACACTCGTAGCTGTTGGTATCAGTGCAATCTGTGCTGCGGGAGTGGTCAATGCGCATGAACACAAACATGACCACATGATACCTGCCGGTGCTTCTATTAAAGTGAAAGTGCAACAACTTGACCCGGTTAATGGTAATAAAGATGTAGGCACTGTAACGATTACCGAATCCAAGTACGGTTTGGTCTTTACTCCAAACTTGAGCGGATTAGAAGCTGGGTTGCATGGCTTTCACATTCATCAAAACCCAAGCTGTGAGCCGAAAGAAAAAGACGGTAAACTGACTGCAGGCTTGGGCGCCGGCGGCCACTGGGATCCGAAAGAAACCAAAAAACACGGTTTCCCATGGCAAGATGATGCCCACTTAGGCGATTTGCCTGCATTAACCGTATTACACGACGGCACAGCCACCAATCCGGTTCTTGCGCCACGCATCAAACACCTTAATGAAGTTCGTGGTCATTCTATTATGATCCACGTTGGTGGCGACAATCATTCCGATCATCCTGCTCCGCTTGGTGGTGGCGGTGCACGCATGGCGTGTGGTGTGATTAAATAGGTTAATTGTTAGAAACAAAAAGTGCGGTTAAAAATGTTGAACGTTTTAACCGCACTTTTATTTGCAATGAGATCTACTTCAGCACTTCAGCTGTGTCATTTAACTTATGAATAGCGTCAATCAGCTGTTTGTCTGAAGCCCGTATCATTCCGCTATGGTTGCAGCGCTGTCTTTTTGAAGGTATTAGTAGAAATCACACCATCGATATGACGTATGACGCAAATCTTTATTCACTAAAATATTGCAGTTTTGTAATAGAAAAATAAGAAGATCGTCTGAAAAGTTGCCTGTTGAAATTTTGTTTTGAATGCAACGTTTTATCCCATAAGGTTATGGTTGTTTTGCTTGTGGATGCGTTGGTAAATGATATTAATTCATATTTTTATCACAAGAAACAGGATATTAATACTATTTTGATGGTGTGAGATTGTGCGAAACTGATTAAGCGGTAGTGGAAAAAATGTTGGTTTAAGTATTAATAGAGATGTTTATTGTTATTGGTACAGTTTATGATGTTTTTTGGTAAAATTTATTAGATTGTTTATAAATTAGACTGTTCAAAATCGGATAAAACAGGTAAATTATAGTTTATGTAACTCGATGTAATTTGAGTTATTGGTTTTGAGCTGATAAAAAAATACAGAGGAACTGGCTATGTCCGTCAAACCGCGTCCTGTCTTTTTGGAGATTCCCAATATACGGTTGCCTATACCGGGAATTGTCTCCATCTTGCACCGCATCAGCGGGGTAGGATTATTTATAATGCTTCCCGTTTTGCTGTATCTCCTGTCCGGTACGTTGAGCCGCGAGTCGGCGTTTGAAACTTACCGTGCCATCGTTTCCAATCCTTTGGTCAAGTTGATTTTAATCGGCGTGTTGTGGGCTTATCTGCACCATTTTCTCGCCGGTATCCGTTTTTTATTTTTAGATGCACACAAAGGCCTTGAGCTGAATACTGCGCGCAATACCGCCAAATTGGTGTTTGCCGCCGCTTTGGTGTTGACCGTCGTTTTGGGAGCGTTGTTATGGTAGAGCGTAAATTGACCGGTGCCCATTACGGTTTGCGCGATTGGGCGATGCAGCGTGCGACTGCGGTTATCATGTTGATTTATACCGTCGCACTTTTAGTGATTCTGTTTACCCTGCCTAAAGAATATTCGGCATGGCAGGTATTTTTCGATCAAGTTTGGGTGAAAGTGTTCACCCAGGTCAGCTTTATCGCCGTATTTTTGCACGCTTGGGTGGGTATCCGCGATTTGTGGATGGACTATATCAAACCCTTCGGTGTGCGTTTGTTTTTGCAGGTTGCCACCATCGTTTGGTTGGTCGGCTGCTTGGTGTATTCAGTTAAAGTAATTTGGGGGTAAGTATGGGTTTTCCTGTTCGCAAGTTTGATGCCGTGATTGTCGGCGGTGGTGGTGCAGGTTTACGCGCAGCCCTCCAATTATCCAAATCCGGTCTGAATTGTGCCGTTTTGTCTAAAGTGTTCCCGACCCGTTCGCATACTGTAGCGGCGCAGGGCGGTATTTCTGCTTCGCTGGGTAATGTGCAAGAAGACCGTTGGGACTGGCACATGTACGATACCGTGAAAGGTTCTGACTGGCTAGGCGACCAAGACGCGATTGAGTTTATGTGTCGCGCCGCGCCTGAAGCGGTGATTGAGTTGGAACACATGGGTATGCCTTTTGACCGCGTGGAAAGCGGCAAAATTTATCAGCGTCCTTTTGGCGGGCATACTGCCGAACACGGTAAACGCGCGGTAGAACGTGCCTGCGCGGTTGCCGACCGTACCGGTCATGCAATGCTGCATACTTTGTATCAACAAAACGTCCGTGCCAATACGCAATTCTTTGTGGAATGGACGGCGCAAGATTTGATTCGCGATGAAAACGGCGACGTGGTCGGTGTGACCGCCATGGAAATGGAAACCGGCGAAGTTTATATTTTCCACGCTAAAGCCGTGATGTTTGCTACCGGCGGCGGCGGCCGTATTTATGCGTCTTCTACCAATGCCTATATGAATACCGGCGACGGTTTGGGCATTTGCGCCCGTGCGGGCATTCCGTTGGAAGATATGGAATTCTGGCAATTCCACCCGACCGGCGTGGCAGGTGCAGGCGTGTTGATTACCGAAGGCGTACGCGGTGAGGGCGGTATTCTGTTGAATGCCGACGGCGAACGCTTTATGGAACGCTATGCGCCGACCGTAAAAGACTTGGCTTCGCGCGACGTGGTTTCCCGCGCAATGGCGATGGAAATCTACGAAGGTCGCGGCTGCGGCAAAAACAAAGACCATGTATTGCTGAAAATCGACCATATCGGTGCCGAAAAAATTATGGAAAAACTGCCGGGCATCCGCGAGATTTCCATTCAGTTTGCCGGTATCGACCCGATTAAAGACCCGATTCCCGTTGTGCCGACTACTCACTACATGATGGGCGGTATTCCGACCAACTATCACGGCGAAGTTGTTGTGCCGCAAGGCGACGAATATGAAGTGCCGGTGAAAGGTCTGTATGCTGCGGGTGAGTGCGCTTGTGCTTCCGTACACGGTGCGAACCGTTTAGGTACCAACTCCCTGCTTGACTTGGTGGTGTTTGGTAAAGCTGCCGGCGACAGCATGATTAAATTCATCAAAGAGCAAAGCGATTGGAAACCGCTGCCTGCCGATGCGGGCGAGCTGACCCGCCAACGTATCGAACGCTTGGATAACCAAACCGGCGGCGAAAACGTTGATGCATTGCGCCGCGAACTGCAACGCTCCGTCCAACTGCACGCCGGTGTGTTCCGTACCGATGAGATTCTGAGCAAAGGCGTTCGAGAAATCATGGCGATTGCCGAGCGCGTGAAACGTACTGAAATCAAAGACAAGAGCAAAGTGTGGAATACCGCGCGTATCGAAGCTTTGGAATTGGATAACCTGATTGAAGTGGCAAAAGCGACTTTGGTGTCTGCCGAAGCACGTAAAGAATCGCGCGGCGCGCACGCTTCAGACGACCATCCTGAGCGCGATGACGAAAACTGGATGAAACACACGCTGTATCATTCAGATACCAATACCTTGTCCTACAAACCGGTACACACCAAGCCTTTGAGCGTGGAATACATCAAACCGGCCAAGCGCGTTTACTGATGCGTTTTCAGACGACCTCCGTATCACAAGGGGTCGTCTGAAAATCAAATATACCACCACACTGAACGGCCTGAACCCATAACATAAAACCATCAGGCGGTTTATGAGAAAAGGAACACTTCTCATGGAAAAAATGAGTTTTGAAATTTACCGTTACAATCCGGACGTTGATGCCAAACCATATATGCAACGTTACGAGTTGGAACTGGAACCTACCGACGTCAAACTTTTGGACGCGCTGGTGCGCCTGAAAGCGCAAGACGACACCCTGTCTTTCCGCCGTTCCTGCCGCGAAGGTATTTGCGGTTCGGACGGTATGAACATCAACGGCAAAAACGGCTTGGCGTGTCTGACCGATTTACGCGGTTTGAAGCAGCCTGTGAAAATCCGTCCGCTGCCCGGTCTGCCTGTCATCCGCGACCTGATTGTGGACATGACCCAGTTCTTCAAACAATACCACTCCATCAAACCTTACGTCGTCAACGACAATCCGATCGATTCCGACAAAGAGCGACTGCAAACTCAGGAAGAGCGCAAAGAGTTGGACGGCTTGTACGAATGTATTTTGTGCGCTTGCTGTTCGACTGCCTGCCCGTCGTTCTGGTGGAATCCCGACAAATTCGTCGGCCCGTCCGGTTTGCTGAATGCCTACCGCTTCATCGCGGACAGCCGCGATACCATTACCAACGAGCGTTTGGATAATTTGAACGACCCGTATCGTCTGTTCCGCTGTCATACCATCATGAACTGCGTGGACGTATGTCCTAAACACTTGAATCCGACCCGTGCCATCGGTAAGATTAAAGAAATTATGTTGAAACGAGCCGTTTAAGAAATGATGGTTTTTGACGATATTGCCAAACGGAAAATCCGTTTTCAAACCCGCCGGGGATTATTGGAGTTAGATCTGATTTTCGGCAGGTTTATGGAAAAAGAATTCGAGCAATTAAGTGATAAAGAGCTGTCCGAGTTTTCTGAAATCCTTGAGTTTCAAGATCAAGAACTTCTTGCACTGATCAACGGACATTCGGCGACAGACAAGGAACACCTTATCCCTATGCTTGAAAAAATCAGACGAGCTTGAAGTATTGGAAATCCGCCTGTTTATCGGCGGATTTCTAGGATACGGAGGTCGTCTGAAAACAAAGACCGTGCTGCATAGGCAGCAACGAAAGCCCCAACCTACAAAGGAGCGATAAATATGTCCAAATCAATTAAACTCAACGTACCCAATCAAGAGGATTTAGAACTGCCCGTATTGGAAGCGAGCATCGGTCATGACGTGGTCGATATCCGCGCCCTGACGAAAAGCACAGGCTTATTCTCATTCGACCCCGGATTCGTTTCAACAGCAAGTTGTGAATCTAAAATCACTTATATCGACGGTGACGAAGGTCTGCTGTATTACCGTGGTTATCCTATTGAACAGCTTGCCGAAAAATCCGATTATTTGGAAGTCTGCTACCTGCTGATTTACGGCGAATTGCCGACACCTGAACAAAAAGCAGAATTTGACAATACCGTCCGCCGTCATACGATGGTGCATGAACAGCTGACTTGGTTCTTCCGCGGCTTCCGTCGCGATGCGCATCCGATGGCGATGATGGTCGGCGTGGTCGGTGCATTGTCTGCATTCTATCAAGACAGTCTGGACATCACGAACCCCGAACACCGAAAAATCGCGATTTACCGTCTGATTTCCAAAATTCCGACCATTGCGGCAATGTGTTACCGTTATTCCAACGGTCTGCCGTTCAATTATCCGAGAAACAACCTCTCTTATTCCGAAAACTTCATGCACATGATGTTTGCCACACCATGTGAAGACTATAAACCCAATCCTGTATTGGCACGCGCGCTCGACCGCATCTTTATCCTTCATGCCGACCACGAGCAAAACGCATCGACTTCGACCGTCCGTCTGGCAGGTTCTTCAGGTGCGAACCCGTTTGCCTGTATCGCTGCCGGTATTGCCTGTCTGTGGGGTGCGTCCCACGGCGGTGCGAACGAAGCTGTCTTGAAAATGCTGGACGAAATCGGCGATGTATCCCGTGTTGCCGAATATATGGAAGGCGTGAAACAGCGTAAATACCGCCTGATGGGCTTCGGACACCGCGTGTATCGCAATATGGATCCGCGTGCCAGCATTATGCGCGAGACCTGTTATGAAGTGCTGAAAGAATTGGGCTTGGAAGACAGTCCGAAATTCAAGCTGGCAATGGAATTGGAACAAATTGCCCTGAAAGACCCGTTCTTCGTGGAGCGCAAGCTGTACCCTAACGTCGACTTCTACTCCGGTATTGTCCTGTCCGCGCTGGGCATTCCGACCGAAATGTTTACCGTCATCTTTGCCCTGTCACGCAGCGTGGGCTGGATTTCGCACTGGCATGAAATGATCGGCGATCCTTCGCTGAAAATCGGTCGTCCGCGCCAACTTTATACCGGTGCGGAACGCCGAGATTATGTACCGGCGGATAAACGCTGAAAATCGGTATATTAATATGTTGTCGGAACTTCATTTGAGAAAGCCGAATAGTTTTTTTAAATAAGTTTGTCTGCAGCAAACGAAACAGATACAAGTAATTTGGCTGGAAATAGGGTAGAATGAAGTGTCATTTCAAACGGCATGGATTCCGTTGAAACACATGGAATTCTACCCTTTGTTTATATTTTAAAGAAAAGAGCTCGCGTCATGATGGATGAAAAACTCAATTTTTCTTATCTGTTCGGTTCAAATGCTCCCTACATCGAGGAGTTGTATGAGAATTTCCTGGAAAACCCCAATTCGGTCGATGAAAAATGGAAGCAGTATTTCACCGACTTAAGCAAGCAGCCCGGTGCGGCGGATGTTGATATCGCCCATGCGCCGATCCGTGAATCCTTTGCCAATTTGGCAAAAACCAAATCGACAGCGGCTATTGCCGGCGGTATGGACGAAGCCATGATGAAGAAACAGGTCGGCGTACTGCGGTTGATTTCTGCTTACCGTATTCAAGGTGTGGGCGCCGCTCAGCTTGACCCGCTCAAACGTATCCCTCCACGCAACATTGAAGCCCTCGATCCCAAATTCCACGGACTGAATGATGCCGATATGGCAGTTCAGTTCAATATGGGCGAGGGCGATTTTTCCGGCCAAAGCAAACTGCCCCTGTCCCAAATCATCAGCAACCTCAAGCAAACCTACTGTGGTCACCTCGCATTGGAATACATCTACATTCCCAATACCGAAGAGCGCCGCTGGTTGCGCAATTATTTTGAGGATGTGCTGTCCACCCCGAGTTACAGTGCCGAACAGAAACGCCGCATCCTGAAAGAAATGACCGCTGCCGAGACTTTGGAGCGTTATCTGCATACCAAATATGTCGGTCAGAAACGCTTCGGCGTAGAAGGCGGCGAGAGCGTGATTGCCGGTCTGAATTACCTGATTCAAAACGCAGGTAAAGACGGCGTCGAAGAAGTCATCATCGGTATGGCACACCGAGGTCGTCTGAATGTCTTGGTCAACATTTTGGGCAAGAAACCGGGCGATTTGTTTGCCGAATTTGAAGGCCGTGCCGAAATCAAGCTGCCCAGCGGCGACGTAAAATACCACATGGGTTTCAGCTCCGACATCGCTACGCCGAACGGTCCGATGCACGTTTCTTTGGCGTTCAATCCGTCACATTTGGAAATCGTGAATCCTGTCGTTGAAGGTTCTGCACGCGCCAAACAAAAACGTCTGGGCGAAAACGGTCGCGACAAAGTATTGCCCGTATTGATTCACGGCGACTCTGCATTTGTCGGCTTGGGCGTCAACCAAGCAACGTTCAACCTGTCCAAAACGCGCGGCTACACCACCGGCGGTACGGTTCACATCGTCATCAACAACCAAATCGGCTTCACCACCTCCGATACCCGCGACACCCGTTCGACCGTGCATTGTACCGACGTGGCGAAAATGGTTTCCGCTCCGGTCATCCACGTCAACGGCGACGATCCGGAACGCGTTTGCTTCGCCATCCAAGCCGCTTTGGACTACCGTAAGAAATTCAACAAAGACATCGTGATCGATGTCGTCTGCTACCGCAAATGGGGTCACAACGAGGGCGACGATCCGACCCTGACCCAGCCGATGATGTACAAAAAAGTATCGCAACACCCCGGTGCGCGTGCTTTGTACACCGAGCAACTGATTGCAGAAGGCGTGGTAACGCAGGCGGAAGCCGACGGCTATATCCAAGCCTACCGCGACGCTTTGGATAAAGGCGAACACGTCGAGCAAACAACGTTGAGCAATTTCCAACGCACGCAAATTGACTGGAGCAAATACCAAGGTAAAGACTGGCGCGAAGATGTGGAAACCGGTCTGCCCGCTGCCGATATCGAGCGTCTTGCCGAGAAATTTACCGCCGTCCCCGAAGGCTTTGCACTGCATCCGACTGCCAAACGCGTGCTCGAAGCGCGCAAAGGCATGGCTGCGGGCAGTCAGCCGATTGACTGGGGTATGGCGGAAACCCTCGCATACGCCAGCCTGGTCACCAAAGGACACGGCGTGCGCATTTCTGGCGAAGATTCCGGACGCGGTACGTTCTCACACCGCCATGCCGTATTGCACGACCAAAAACGCGAAAAATGGGATGACGGCACTTATGTACCGCTGCGCAATATGGGCGAAGGTGCAGGTGAATTTCTTGTTATCGACTCCATCTTGAATGAAGAAGCGGTCATGGCGTTTGAATACGGTTTCGCCTGCTCCGCGCCCGACAAACTGACTATTTGGGAAGCGCAGTTCGGCGACTTTGCCAACGGTGCGCAAGTGACCATCGACCAATTCCTGTCGTCCGGCGAAACCAAGTGGGGTCGTCTCTGCGGTCTGACCACCATCCTGCCGCACGGTTACGACGGTCAAGGTCCGGAACATTCCTCCGGCCGCGTGGAACGCTGGTTGCAACTGTGTTCCGAACACAATATGCAAATCATTATGCCGTCCGAAGCGTCGCAAATGTTCCACCTGCTGCAACGCCAAGTCTTGGGTTCATACCGCAAACCGCTGGTGATTTTCATGTCCAAACGCCTGTTGCGCTTCAAAGGTGCGATGAGTCCGCTGGAAAACTTTACCGAAGGTTCGCGCTTCCGTCCCGTTATCGGCGATACCGCCGAGCGTGGCAACAATGAAAGCGTGAAACGCGTGATTCTTTGCGCCGGACAGGTTTACTACGATTTGGAAGCAGGCCGTGCCGAGCGCAAACTGGAAAACGATGTCGCCATCGTCCGCGTCGAGCAGCTTTATCCGTTCCCATACGACGAGGTGCGTGCAGAGCTGGCGAAATATCCGAACGCGAAATCCGTGGTTTGGGCGCAAGAAGAGCCGAAGAACCAAGGCGCGTTCTACCAAATCCGCCACCGCTTGGAAGACGTTATCGGCGAAAGCCAAAAACTGTCTTATGCCGGCCGTCCGAGCAGCGCATCGCCCGCAGTCGGCTATATGAGCAAACACGTCGCCCAGCTGAAACAACTGGTTGAAGACGCAATGACGCTGTAACGCAATTATGGTGCGGCGTTCCGAATCAAACACTTCAGACGGAACGCCCGCCAAACAAAAGAGATAACACACAACAGGTCGTCTGAAAACCAACGACCATCCGGAGACACAAAATGATTATTGATGTAAAAGTACCCATGCTGTCCGAAAGCGTATCCGAAGGCACACTCTTGGAATGGAAGAAAAAAGTCGGCGAAGCCGTAGCGCGCGACGAAATCCTGATCGACATCGAAACCGACAAAGTGGTTTTGGAAGTACCTTCTCCACAAGCCGGCGTATTGGTTGAAATCATCGCTCAAAACGGCGAAACCGTTGCCGCCGAACAAGTATTGGCGCGCATTGATACCGCTGCAACTGCAACCGCTTCTGTTGAAGCTCCAGCCGCCGCGCCTGCGCCTGAAGCCGCTCCCGCTGCTGCGCAAACCAATGCCGCCATGCCTGCCGCTGCGAAGCTGGCAGCCGAAACCGGCGTGGATGTGAACGCGCTGCAAGGTTCCGGCCGCGACGGTCGCGTCTTGAAAGAAGACGTGCAAAACGCCGCCGCCAAACCTGCTGCCGCGCCCGCTGCTGCGCCAGCCCCCGTTCCCGCAGGTGCGCGTCCTGAACAACGCGTTCCGATGAGCCGCCTGCGCGCCCGTGTTGCCGAGCGTCTCTTGGCTTCGCAACAAGAAAACGCGATTTTGACTACGTTCAACGAAGTCAACATGAAACCCATCATGGACTTGCGTGCGAAATACAAAGAAAAATTCGAGAAAGAACACGGCGTCAAACTCGGCTTCATGTCTTTCTTCGTCAAAGCAGCCGTTGCCGCGCTGAAAAAATATCCGGTGGTCAATGCCTCCGTTGACGGCAGCGACATCGTTTATCACGGTTACTTCGACATCGGTATCGCTATCGGCAGCCCGCGCGGTCTGGTCGTTCCGATTCTGCGAGATGCCGACCAAATGAGTATTGCCGACATCGAACAAGCCATCGTTGATTACGCCAAAAAAGCCAAAGACGGTAAAATCGCGCTGGAAGATTTGACCGGTGGTACGTTCAGTATTACCAACGGCGGTACGTTCGGTTCAATGATGTCCACCCCGATTATCAATCCGCCGCAATCCGCCATTTTGGGTATGCACGCGACCAAAGAGCGCGCAGTCGTGGAAAACGGTCAAGTCGTCGTCCGTCCGATGATGTATTTGGCACTCTCTTACGACCACCGCATCATCGACGGTCGCGAAGCCGTGCTGACTTTGGTTGCCATCAAAGACGCGCTGGAAGACCCGGCACGCCTGTTGTTGGATCTGTAAACGCGGTCAAAGGGATATAAAGCGGATAAAAACAAAGCAGTTTGAAATCGGACTGCTTACCGGTTTTCAGACGACCTTAAAACGAAAAAAGGTCGTCTGAAAACGGCGGGATGTTTGAAATCTAAGGGAGAAAGTTTGTTGCTGCCATTTGCCGTGCAGAAGCAAACGGTTGAAAATCCATTAGGAGTATATCCATGAAACCCATTTCCCTGTTTCCGCTTTTGGCTGTCGTTTCCCTGCTTGGTGCGTGTGCCGCATTCGAAGGCAAGGAATATTCCGTCAACGCTTACGATGCGCGCGGCAGAATGTTGAACAAGCGTTTTGAAATGGACAGCAACAAAGCAGGCATTCCCGTCGCCCGCAGCGTTTTGTGCAAACGCTATCCGCACGCTACCGTCCGCGTTTACAACAATTTCACCGGACAGGAAGTCAGGGAATACAGCCCGCATGCCTGCCACCGTTGATGTGTCCGAACCAATCGGGTTGAAGTTTCAAAGGTCGTGCCTGCGGGCAGGCTTAACATACTGAAAAAGGCAGAATGAGGTTTAACTGCGTTGAAGCTGCGCTTTCAGACGACCTCTTATGCAAAATATAGTAGATGAACTTTAAATCAGGAGAAGGCGGCGAAGCCGCAGACAGTACAGATAGTACGGAACCGATTCACTTGGTGCTTCAGCACCTTAGAGAATCGTTCTCTTTGAGCCAAGGCGAGGTAACGCCGTCTGGTTTAAAGTTAATCCACTATACTGCTGCCGAAGGTTTTCCTGCGGCAAAAATGTCAAACAAAGGATTTTTCACATGTCTCAATACGATGTAGTAGTCATTGGCGCAGGCCCCGGCGGATATGTTGCCGCCATCCGCGCCGCCCAACTGGGTTTCAAAACCGCCTGTGTCGATGCGGGCGTCAACAAAGCAGGCGACGCGCCCGCGCTGGGTGGCACCTGCCTGAACGTCGGCTGCATTCCTTCCAAAGCCCTGTTGCAGTCGAGCGAACATTTCCATGCTGCGCAGCATGATTTTGCCGAACACGGCATCAGCGTCGGCGACATTAAATTCGACGCGGCGAAAATGATTGCACGCAAAGACGCCATCGTAACCAAGCTCACCGGCGGCGTGAAATTCCTGTTCCAAAAAAACAAAGTAACCAGCCTGTTCGGTACGGCTTCATTTGCCGGAAAAAACGGCGATGCCTACCAAATCGAAGTCGATAACAAAGGCGAGAAAACCGTTATCGAAGCCAAACACGTCATCGTAGCGACCGGTTCCGTGCCGCGTCCGCTGCCACAGGTTGCCATCGATAATGTAAACGTATTGGACAACGAAGGCGCATTGAACTTGACCGAAGTGCCCGCCAAACTCGGCGTCATCGGTTCGGGTGTGATCGGTTTGGAAATGGGTTCTGTATGGAACCGTGTCGGTTCGCAAGTTACCATCCTCGAAGCCATGCCGACCTTCCTTGCCGCCGCCGACCAGCAAATCGCCAAAGAAGCCTTCAAATATTTCACCAAAGAGCAGGGCTTGAACATCGAGCTGGGCGTGAAAATCGGCGACATCAAATCTGAAGGCAAAGGCGTGTCCGTTGCCTACCAAACTGCCGCAGGCGAAGCCAAAACCGAAGTCTTCGACAAACTCATCGTCGCCATCGGCCGCATTCCGAACACCAAAGGCTTGAACGCCGAAGCCGTCGGCTTGGAAAAAGACGAGCGCGGCTTTATCAAGGTGGACGGCGAATGCCGCACCAACCTGCCTAATGTCTGGGCAATTGGTGATGTGGTTCGCGGCCCGATGCTGGCGCACAAAGCCAGCGACGAAGGCGTGGCGGTTGCTGAGCGCATCGCCGGTCAGAAACCGCATATCGACTTCAACAGCGTGCCGTTTGTGATTTACACCGACCCCGAAATCGCTTGGGTCGGCAAAACCGAAGAGCAGCTCAAAGCCGAAGGTGTGGAATACAAAAAAGGCACTTCCGGCTTTGGTGCAAACGGTCGCGCGTTGGCAATGGGCAAGGCAAAAGGTACGGTCAAAGTGTTGGCAGATGCCAAAACCGACCGCATCTTGGGCGTACACATGATCGGCCCGGTTGTCAGCGAATTGGTTACCGAAGGCGTCACTGCGCTCGAATTCTTCGCCAGCAGCGAAGACATCGCCCGCATCATCCATGCCCACCCGACCTTGTCCGAAGTGGTTCACGAAGCCGCACTGGCCGCCGACAAACGCGCTTTGCACGGCTAATCAGGACAATTAAAGCATAAAAGGTCGTCTGAAAAAGTTTCAGACGACCTTTTCGGAAAGATGAGTGTTCGCAAGTGATGTTCTGATGGGTATAGAGAGAAAGTAGGGTATATCGGTTGCCGCCGTTCTCGTATCAGAATGACGATTTCAGCTGAATCTACTATATAATCGGCGATACATTCACAGACAGCATTTAATTATGAATAAAGAAGTAATCGGTATCCTGTTTATACCGATGGGCATCATCAGCATGTGTATGGCCGCGTTGTGGCAGATGTATGTGATGATGACCGAAACTTATACGCTCAACCGTTTCAAAGATAAAGAATTGGTTTGGCACGTAGCATTGTTGTTTATCAGTTTCAGCCTTGCCGTTTACCTGCTCTGCCCGAATTCGCGTAAAAAAGGCATTGTCTTTTTTATCCTCGGGGGCGGCGGCGCAATCATGTATCTGCTTGCGCGGATGTGGTTGCCGTTCAGCAAGTGAAACGACGATTTTCCGACCGCCGAAAGGTCGTCTGAAACGCACGGGGTTGCTATTTGGAGGCAGTCTCAGGGCATTCCACTAATCTAAAGGAGAAATCCATGAATCTACACGAGTATCAGGCTAAAGAACTGCTGGCAGGCTACGGCTTGCCCGTGCAAGGCGGTATTTTGGCGCACAACGGCGAAGAAGCCGCAGCCGCTTACGACAAACTGGGCGGCAAATTTGCCGTCGTTAAAGCCCAAGTCCACGCAGGCGGACGCGGTAAAGCGGGCGGCGTAAAAGTCGTCAAAAGCCGTGAAGAAGCCAAAGAAGTGGCGGAAAGCCTGATTGGCACCAATCTGGTTACTTATCAAACCGATGCCAACGGTCAGCCGGTCAACAGCGTTTTGGTTTGCGAAGACATGTATCCGGTGCAAACCGAGCTGTATTTGGGCGCGGTGGTTGACCGTTCTACCCGTCGCATCACATTCATGGCTTCGACTGAAGGCGGCGTAGAAATTGAAAAAGTTGCCGCCGAAACCCCTGAAAAAATCTTCAAAGTAACCGTTGATCCGCTGGTCGGCCTGCAACCCTGCCAAGCGCGTGAAGTTGCGTTCCAACTGGGTTTGAAAGACAAACAAATCAACGAGTTCGTCAAACTGATGACCGGCGCGTACAAAGCATTTGTCGAAAACGACTTCGCCCTGTTTGAAGTGAACCCGCTGGCAGTCCGCGAAAACGGCGCGCTGGCCTGCGTGGACGGCAAAATCGGTATCGACAGCAACGCCCTCTACCGCCTGCCGAAAATCGCCGAATTGCGCGACAAATCCCAAGAAAACGAACGCGAGCTGAAAGCCTCCGAATTCGACCTGAACTATGTTGCGCTGGAAGGCAACATCGGCTGTATGGTGAACGGCGCAGGTTTGGCGATGGCAACCATGGACATCATCAAACTCAAAGGCGGCCAACCTGCCAACTTCCTCGACGTAGGCGGCGGCGCAACCAAAGAGCGCGTGGTTGAAGCGTTCAAACTGATTCTCGAAGACAAATCCGTCAAAGGCGTATTGATCAACATCTTCGGCGGTATTGTCCGTTGCGACATGATTGCGGAAGCCATCGTGGCAGCCGTTAAAGAAATCAACGTTGACGTGCCTGTCGTTGTCCGTCTGGAAGGCAACAATGCCGAACTCGGCGCGAAAATCCTGAACGAATCAGGTCTGAAACTGACTTCCGCCGACGGCCTGAATGACGCAGCCGAAAAAATTGTCGCAGCCGTAAACGCCTAAGGAGAAAAGAATGAGCGTATTGATTAATAAAGACACCAAAGTATTGGTTCAAGGTTTCACCGGTAAAAACGGTACTTTCCACTCCGAACAAGCTCTGGCTTACGGCACTAAAGTCGTCGGTGGCGTTACCCCGGGCAAAGGCGGTCAAACCCACCTGAACCTGCCCGTGTTCAACACCATGAAAGAAGCGGTTAAAGAAACCGGTGCGGACGCATCCGTAATTTACGTTCCCGCTCCGTTTGTTTTGGATTCTATCGTTGAAGCCGTTGATTCCGGCGTAGGCTTGGTGGTTGTGATTACCGAAGGCGTACCGACTCTGGACATGCTCAAAGCCAAACGCTACTTGGAAACCAACGGCAACGGTACCCGTTTGGTCGGCCCTAACTGCCCGGGCGTGATTACTCCGGGTGAGTGCAAAATCGGCATTATGCCGGGCCACATCCACACTCCCGGCCGCATCGGCATCATTTCCCGTTCCGGTACATTGACTTATGAAGCCGTGGCACAAACCACCAAACTGGGCTTGGGTCAATCAACCTGTATCGGTATCGGCGGCGACCCGATTCCGGGTATGAACCAAATCGACGCGTTGAAACTCTTCCAAGAAGACCCAGATACCGACGCCATCATCATGATCGGTGAAATCGGCGGTACTGCGGAAGAAGAAGCAGCCGAATACATCCAATCCAACGTAACCAAACCTGTTGTCGGCTACATCGCAGGTGTGACCGCTCCTAAAGGCAAACGCATGGGCCACGCCGGTGCGATTATCTCCGGCGGCAAAGGTACTGCGGAAGAAAAATTCGCCGCTTTCGAAAAAGCCGGCATCGCCTACACCCGCAGCCCTGCCGAATTGGGCAGCACCATGCTGGAAGTGTTGAAAGCAAAAGGCTTGGCGTAACGCTTGGTCGTTTTGACTGAAAAGCTGAAAGGTCGTCTGAAAACTTGGAAACAGGTTTTCAGACGACCTTTTTACTTGGTTTGCCATAATCTGCAAATTTCGTAGGCGTTTGTTTCCAGCGTTATAGTGGATTAAATTCAAATCAGGACAAGGCGA
>KV797022.1:0-6345 GCA_001809325.1 Neisseria sp. HMSC077D05
GGGGATGTGTCCAACTTTTGGGGTGCAGTTCAGGTTTTCAGACGACCTTTCCGTGTTACAAGATGCTTAAACGGGCAAGCCGGTTACGCGCCGTAAACGGGGTATTTGTCGCAAAGCGCGGTGATTTGCTTGCGGACGTTTGCCAGATTTGCTTCGTCTTCAGGATTTTCCAAAACGTCGGCAACGAGGTTGGCGAGGACACGGGCGTCGGCTTCGTTAAATCCGCGTGTGGTCATGGCGGCGGAGCCGATGCGGATGCCGGAGGTAACGAACGGTTTTTCCGGGTCATTCGGAATGGCGTTTTTGTTGACGGTAATGTTTGCTTTGCCCAATGCGGCTTCGGCGGCTTTGCCGGTGATTTTCATCGGTTGCAGGTCAACGAGGAAAACGTGGCTTTCTGTGCGGCCGGAAACGATGCGCAAGCCGCGTTTGACCAATTCTTCCGCCATGGCTGCGGCGTTGATTTTCACCTGTTTCGCGTATTGTTTGAACTCGGGTTGCAGCGCTTCTTTGAACGCAACGGCTTTGGCGGCGATGACGTGCATCAACGGACCGCCTTGCAGGCTTGGGAAGATGGCGGAGTTCAACGCTTTTTCATGCGTGTTGTCGCGGCACAAAATCACGCCGCCGCGCGGGCCGCGCAGGGTTTTGTGGGTGGTGGTGGTCACGAAGTCGCAGAACGGGACGGGGTTGGGATATTCGCCGCCGGCAATCAGGCCTGCGTAGTGCGCCATATCGACAAAGAGGTAGGCACCGACTTTGTCGGCGATTTCGCGGAATTTTGCCCAGTCGATTTGCAGGGCGTAGGCAGATGCGCCGGCAACGATCATTTTGGGTTTGTGTTCGAGCGCGAGGCGTTCGACTTCGGCGTAATCGAGGACTTCGTTTTCATCCAAGCCGTAGGTAATGGCGTTGTAGAGTTTGCCGGAAATATTGACGCTGGCGCCGTGGGTCAAGTGGCCGCCATGGGCGAGGCTCATACCGAGGATGGTGTCGCCGGGTTTGAGGACGGAAGCGTACACGGCTTGGTTGGCTTGGGAGCCAGAATGGGGTTGAACGTTGGCGTATTCCGCACCGAAGAGTTCTTTGACGCGGTCGATTGCCAGCTGTTCGACGATATCGACGTATTCGCAGCCGCCGTAGTAGCGTTTGCCGGGGTAGCCTTCGGCGTATTTGTTGGTCAATTGCGAACCTTGTGCCTCCATCACGGCGCAACTGACGTAGTTTTCGGAAGCAATCAGTTCGACGTGGTCTTGCTGGCGTTGGTCTTCTTGGGCAATGGCGGCTGCCAGCTCCGGATCATATTGGGCTAGGTTGACGCTTTTTGAAAACATCTTCTCGACTCCTTTGTCGGTTGGGAAACGGGGATTGATAAGCGTTGAACAATGTACCAAATCGGGTCGGATTGTCAACGATTTTGTAGTGGATTAACTAAATCAGGACAAGGCGACGAAGCCGCAGACAGTACAGATAGTACGGCACCGATTCACTTGGTGCTTCAGCACCTTAGAGAATCGTTCTCTTTGAGCCAAGGCGAGGTAACGCCGTCTGATTTAAAGTTAATCCACTATATCTTTCAGACGACCCCTTTGCTGCTTGGAGGGTCGTCTGAAAAGTTTTATTTGAACAGATTGTCCTGTTTTAAATGAAAGTCGATTTTTTCGAGCAGGGCTTCGAGGTCGGTCTCCGCTTGGGCAGCGGCAAGGTTTTTGCCCAACTCTTCCAAAGCCAGCGCATCGAGCCTGCGGCGTTCGAGTTTGCGCGCTTCTTCGTTGAAGATTTTGATGTTGTCGGGCAGGACGAGCGGCGGCACGCTGCCGTCAGTCGTATAGAACGCTTCGTCTGAAAACACAAATCCCTCCGGCAATGCGGGCGCATTGTCGTAGTCGGCATCGTTGACCGGCATCCACTCGGAATGCTGTTCTAACAGGACGAATTGCCCGTTCATGCCGTAAATATGGGCAAAACGGGATAGCTTGGGGCGTTTGGTGTTCATGCAAAGATTGTATGCCGATGATGCGGGAGCGTCTAGGGGCGGAATTTTGTGTCGGCGCAGTAGGAAGGTCGTCTGAAAGTAGTATAATTACAAATTCGATAAAATTTTGAAGACAAATATAAAAAGGGAAACCTCAATGTCAGCAAACACAAACAAACAATGGCTAAGCGTCATCGCTCTGGCAGTCGGCGCATTCATTTTCAACACCACCGAATATATCCCGATTGCCCTATTGAGCGACATCGGCGCGACCTTCAATATGTCGCCGACCGAAGTCGGTATCATGATTACCGTGTATGCGTGGATCGTCGCGCTGCTGTCGTTGCCGCTGATGCTGGCAACGAAAAATATCGAACGCCGAAAGCTGCTGCTCGTCCTCTTCGCGTTTTTTACCATTAGCCACATCGTTTCCTATTTCGCCCGAAGTTTCGAAATCCTGCTCGTCAGCCGCATCGGCATCGCCCTGACGCACGCCGTGTTTTGGTCGATTACCGCCTCGCTGGCAGTGCGCGTTGCGCCGCAAGGCAAAGGCAATCAGGCTTTGGGGCTGCTCAGTACGGGGACGGTTATGGCGATGGTGGCGGGCATCCCGCTGGGGCGCGTTATCGGGCAACACTCAAGCTGGCAATTCAGCTTTTTACTTATCGGACTTTGCGCGGCGGCGGTCATGGGCATATTGGCGAAAAACCTGCCGCTGCTGCCCAGCGTAAACACAGGTTCGCTCAAAAGCCTGCCCGGATTGCTCAAGCGCAAAAACCTCATGCTGCTCTACGCGCTGACCGTCCTCCTGATTACCGCCCACTTTACGGCATACAGCTATATCGAACCCTTCGTCCTGCAAGCCGGCGGCTTCGCGCCCGAACAAGTGACCATCGTCTTGAGCCTGTACGGACTGGCGGGATTTGCCGCGTCGTATTTGTTCGGCAAATGGTTTGCCAAACACCAGCGCGCATTCCTGCTGACTTCGGTATCCGTCATTCTGGTTTCGACGCTCTGCCTGCTGCCCCTTGCCGCTTACCCGATAGCCGTTTACGCGCTGGTGTTTGTCTGGGGTATCGCCATCGTCGTCTTGAGCCTCGGCATGGTATCCAAAGTATTGGACTTTGCCTCGGATGCGACGGATGTAGCCAACTCGATTTACTCCGGCCTCTACAACGTCGGCATCGGCGGCGGCGCGCTTTTGGGACATTACGTTACCGTGTGGGCAGGCATTTCCAACATCGGCTTTGCCGCCGCAATCTTAGCAGCGGCAGGATTGGTCGTGTGTCGGATGTTGGTCGGCATGCAACAATAAGAATGTTGTAAAAAAGGTCGTCTGAAATCGATAGCAGCGTTTCAGACGACCTTTACTTTTGTTGCAGCCCGTCAGTTCGTTGTTTAATTGGGTTAAATTGGCATACATTCGCCGAAATTTTGTTACACTCTAAGTTCTTTACACTTCACACTCACACATCACACAAGGAGGCTTTATGGCATTAATGGACAGTTTGTTGAACGTGGCAGCGCAAGCTTTGGGCGGCAAAGACGAAAACGGACAAAACTCGTTGACCGAAATGGCGATGAATTTGGTACAACAACAAGGCGGTGTGGGCAATCTGATTAATCAATTGCAACAAGGCGGGCTGGGCGACGTATTGAACAGCTGGGTTTCCAACCAACAAAGCAATCTGCCTGTATCCGGCAACGATTTGCAAAATGCTTTGGGCAGCGATGCCATCAGCCAAGTGGCGCAAAAGTTCGGTCTCGACAGCCAGCAAGCCGGCGATATGTTGGCGCAGATTCTGCCCAATCTGGTGGATAAAGCCACGCCGAACGGTTCTGCGCAGGATGCGGACGGATTCGGTTTGGACGATATTGCTTCGGCGATATTGAAGAACTTCACCAAATAAGCAGCACGAAAGATATAGTGGATTAACAAAAATCAGGACAAGCGAACGAAGCCGCAGACAGTACAGATAGTACGGAACCGATTCACTTGGTGCTTCAGCACCTTAGAGAATCGTTCTCTTTGAGCCAAGGCGAGGTAACGCCGTCTGGTTTAAAGTTAATCCACTATACAAAAAGGTCGTCTGAAAAACGTTTTCAGACGACCTTTTCTTATGGTTCAAACAATTTTTATTTCTTCGCCGCCCTTTTCGCGCGGATGACTTCGACCACGCCCGGCAGGATGGAAATCACGATAATCGCCACCATCACTAAAGCCAGATTGTTTTTGACAACCGGAATATTAGCGAAGAAATAGCCGGCATAGGAAAACGACAAGACCCACAATACCGCGCCGATGATGTTGTAGCGGATGAAAGTGCCGTAGTGCATGCTGCCCATACCCGCGACAAACGGGGCGAATGTCCGCACAATCGGGACGAAGCGGGCGATGATGATGGTTTTACCGCCGTGTTTTTGGTAGAACGCGTGGGTTTTCTCCAAATACGACTGGCGGAAGATTTTGGAATCGGGGTTGGCAAAGAGTTTGCGCCCGAAAAACTTGCCGATCATGAAGTTGGCGGCATCGCCCAAAATCGCGGCGGCCAAAAGCAGCGCAACCATGACATGAATATTCATGCTACCGACCGCGGCAATCCCGCCCGCTGCAAACAGTAGCGAATCTCCCGGCAGAAACGGCGTAACCACCAAACCGGTTTCGCAGAAAATAATCAAAAACAACACCGCGTAAATCCATACGCCGTATTGCGCGGAAATCTCGACCAAATGCTGGTCGATGTGGAGGATAAAATCAATAAGGGTCGAAATCACGAAATCTTCCTGAAATAAAAAAGACAGGGGTCGTCTGAAAACAGACGCGTCGCCAAATGTCCGCCATTGTATATGAAACCCATGTCGCGCGCCCCTTTTTCAGACGACCCTGCGCCTTGATGCGCCCTGACAAAACAACGTACAATAAACCCGATTCCAACCCATCCGGTATGCCTTTGTGAACCAGCTTATTTTCGACTTCGCCGAACGCGGCTATCCCGGTTTCGACAAATTCCTCGGAACGGAAAATGCCGAACTGGTCTATGTGTTACAGCATAAACACGACCCGTTTATCTATGTCTGGGGCGAAGAAGGCGCGGGCAAAAGCCACCTGCTGCGCGCGTGGGTCGCCCAAGCGCTCGACGCGGGGAAAAAAGCCGTCTATATCGACGCCGCCGCCACACCACTGACCGAAGCTGCCTTTGAGGCCGAATACCTCGCCATCGACCAAATCGAAAAACTGGGCAACGAAGAACAAGCCCTCCTTTTTGCCGTATTCAACCGCTTCCGCAACAGCGGCAAAGGCTTTCTGCTGTTAAGCTCCGAACACACGCCCCAACAGCTCGTCATTCGCGAAGACTTGCGCACCCGCATGGCGTACTGCCTCGTTTACGAAGTCAAACCCCTGACCGATCAAGAAAAAATCGACGCGCTCGTCAGCATGGCGGCGGCTCGTCAAGTTACCATAGACCCCGAAATCTTCGAATACCTGCTCAACCACTGGCGGCGCGACATGGACAGCCTGATGCAGATGCTCGACACGCTGGACAACTACGCCGTTACTATGGGCAAACGCATCACCCTGCCGCTTTTGCGCCAGCTTTTGAAACAACAGGAAACCCAATGAAAAACCTCGCCATCTTCGACCTCGACAACACCCTCATCAACACCGATTCCGACCACTCTTGGCCGCAATACCTCATCAAAAAAGGGCTGGTTGATGCTGCCGAAACCGAAGCGCAAAACGAAAAATTCTACCGCGACTACCAAAACGGCTCCCTCGACATCGACGCCTTCCTCAAATTCCACCTCGCCCCGCTCGCCCGTTACAGCAAAGAAGAGCTGGCGGAATTTCACCGCGAATTTATGGCGGAGTTCATCACGCCCCACATCTCGCCCATGCAGCGTATGCTGGTGCAGAGCCACCAAATGGCCGGCGACGAAACCCTCGTCATCTCCTCGACCAACGAGTTCATCATCACCCCCATCTGCCACCTTTTCGGCATCACCAACATCATCGGCACCCAACTCGAAACCGGTGCCGACGGCCGCTACACCGGCAACTACATCGGCACGCCCAGTCTCAAAGAAGGCAAAATCACCCGCCTGAACCAATGGCTTGCCGAACGCGGCGAAACGCTCGAAAGCTACGGCAAAACCTATTTTTACAGCGACTCCAAAAACGACCTGCCGCTGCTGCGCCTCGTCAACGAACCCGTCGCCGTCAATCCCGATGCCGAGCTGGAACAAGAAGCCAAAGCAAAAGGTTGGCCGATATTGAACTTCAAATAAGCAAAACCGCACCCGCCGCCCAAACGGGCGCAATATCGTAGCGTGGGCTGTGCCCACGAAAAACAAAGGTCGTCTGAAAATAG
>KV797022.1:6445-13922 GCA_001809325.1 Neisseria sp. HMSC077D05
CCCACGAAAAACAAAGGTCGTCTGAAAATAGCGCAATCCCGTAGCGTGGGCCTCGCCCACGAAAAACAAAGGTCGTCTGAAAATAGCACAACCCCGTAGCGTGGGCTTCGCCCGCGAAAAACAAAAGGTCGTCTGAAAACAAATCAAAAACAACCCCCTAAACCCGCTACAAATCTACAAATAAGGAAAACAATATGTCCATCCGCGCCATCATCCCCACCCTGCTGCTTGCCTTCGTCCTACCCGCAACCGCGCAAACCGTCAACCCGGCAGAATACGCCCCCGCATCCGAAGATCCCGCGCAACCCATCAAACCCGTCAAACTGTCCATCTTGGTTTCCCCCGAAGGCAAAGCCGTAGAAGTCAGCATCCTCGAATCCAGCGGATATGAAGGGCTCGACGAAACAGCCGTGGCAACCGCCAAAAAAGACAAATACAAAGCCGCCGGATACTGGGTGAAATATAAAGGAACCATCGAGTTTAAAAACCAATAGGTCGTCTGAAATGTCCGCATTCAAACCCGTCATTGTTACCACCACCGCCCCGACCCGCGAAGAAGCCGAAAAAATCGGCGGCCTGTTGCTGGAAAAGCAACTTGCCGCCTGCGTGCAATACGAAGCCATCACCAGCCAATATCTTTGGAACGGCGAAATCTGCCGCGACGACGAAATCCGCATCACCATCAAAACCTCGCGCCACTGCTACCGCGAAATCCAAAAAACCATCATCGCCAACCACAGCTACGAATGCCCGCAAATCCTGATGCAAAACGTATCGCGCGGATACGCCCCCTATTTGCGCTGGCTGAAGCGGAGTTTAGGTTGATAAAACAGCCGCGCCGTCTGAAAAACGCTCAAGCATCATTATGAATTTACAGGGAAGTCCACTATAATGACGGCTTTTGATTTTCAGACGACCTTACGTCTGCATCCGCAATCCCAAACCAAAAGGAAACCCATGTTCCGCACCATGCTCGGCGGCAAGATACACCGCGCCACCGTTACCGAAGCCGACCTTAACTACGTCGGCAGCATCACCATAGACCAAGACCTGCTCGACGCCGCAGGCATCCTCGTCAACGAAAAAGTCGCCATCGTCAACAACAACAACGGCGAACGCTTCGAAACCTACACCATTCCCGGCGAACGCGGCAGCGGCGTCGTCTGCCTCAACGGCGCCGCCGCACGGCTCGTCCAAAAAGGCGACATCGTCATCATCATGTCCTACGTCATGCTGTCCGAACCCGAAATCGCCGCGCACGAACCCAAAGTCGTCCTTGTGGACGAACACAACAAAATCCGCGACATCCTCTCCTACGAGCCGCCGCACACTGTCCTATAAAACACAAAGGTCGTCTGAAACCGTAAAATCCGCTTTCAGACGACCTTTCAGCCATTTTCAGACGACCTTCGAGAAAGCCCCATCATCATGAACATCCGCATCAACAACCTCACCGTCGGCAACGACCTCCCCTTTACCCTGTTCGGCGGCATCAACGTTTTAGAAGACCTCGACTCCACCCTCAAAGCCTGCGAACAATACGTCAAAGTGACCGACAAACTCGGCATCCCCTACGTCTTCAAAGCCTCCTTCGACAAAGCCAACCGCTCCTCCATCCACTCCTTCCGCGGCGTCGGCTTGGACGAAGGCATGAAAATCTTCCAAGCCGTCAAACGCGAATTTGACGTACCCGTCATCACCGACGTCCACGAACCCTACCAATGCGCCCCCGTCGCCGAAGTCTGCGACGTCATCCAACTGCCCGCCTTCCTCGCCCGCCAAACCGACCTCGTCGTCGCCATGGCAAAAACCGGCAACGTCATCAACATCAAAAAACCCCAGTTCCTCAGCCCCTCGCAGATGAAAAACATCGTCGAAAAATTCCAAGAAGCAGGCAACGGACAAATCATACTGTGCGAACGCGGCGCCAACTTCGGCTACGATAACCTCGTCGTCGATATGCTCGGCTTCGGCGTCATGAAAAAAACCTGCGGCGGCCTGCCCGTCATCTTCGACGTCACCCACTCCCTGCAAACCCGCGAATCCGGTGCAGCCGCATCCGGCGGACGGCGCGCGCAAGTGTTGGATTTGGCACTCGCCGGCATGGCAACCCACCTCGCAGGCCTCTTCCTCGAATCACACCCCAACCCCGACCAAGCCAAATGCGACGGCCCCAGCGCCCTGCCGCTTGCCCAACTGGAAGACTTCCTGACCCGCGTCAAAGCCGTGGACGAAACCGTCAAATCCTTCGCGCCTATGGACATCCGTTAACACAGTATGGCAAACGAAAGGTCGTCTGAAAATTGAATCGTCGGTTTACCTTGTGTAAACTGACGGTCAGGCAATTTGGTATTTCAATCGATTTTTCGATATAAAATAGTAAATACACAAACCATCAACATTGTGGGCAAACGCGAAAACCCTGAAAACGGATTCGCCGCCTGCGCCCGATTCTTCAACTGCTCATTACATATAAGGAAAACAATATGAAAACATGGAAAACCCTACTTGGCGCCGCCGCGTTCACCTTAACCCTGACTTCTGCCGCCGTGGCAGAGACGGCTTATGTACCGGGTCTGCACGTTACCGAACCCAACCAGCTCGTTACCGCCAAAAAAGTCAAACGCAAAGACTTGTTCGGCATGTGGGGCAACACCAGTAAAAACGCTGACGGCTCCCTGCTCAACGCCAGTCTGATGCGCCCCGACGGTACCGGCCGCGACCTGATCCATTTCCAAGCAAATTCCGGCGATACGACCACCATTACCCAAGACTTCAAATGGAAATTCAGCCGTTGGAGACAAGAATTCCGTCAAACCATAACCAACTACACCGTCAGCCACAACGATGGCGCGCCCGAACAAAAACCTGACGAAATCGGCAAAACCGTCAAATTCAAAGTTCCGCTGCTGCTGAAGCTGGAAGGCAAACCCAACGTATTGGAAATGACCAATAAAGAAGGTACGGACAGCGTCCGCTATTACCGGTACAACGAAGAAGCCATGCCTGATCTGCTGAAAAAACTGGAAGCGCAATAATCCATCTTCCCGATACAGAAAGGTCGTCTGAAAACCTGATTTCAAGGTTTTCAGACGACCTCTTGTTTTCTGTTGTCCCTTTAAGAATTTCTAGTTCTTTGTAACTAAAAACAATCATCAATAATATTTACATTTTGAAATAAAAAGAGTAAGGTTGCCTTGCTTTTCGGGCTTTCCGTTGGCTTTTGAACCGTAAACAATCAAATTTGAGGAAGAAACATGAAAAAATTATGGATACTTGGCGCATTGGGCTTGAGCATGGCGGCGCAGGCGCATGATTTGTGGGTGTCGGCTCCGGTGCGTTTGGATTCGGGCAGTACGTTGAAAGCGGATTTGGGTTACAGCCATGATTTCCCGAATGTTGAAAAAATCGCCGACGACCGTGTGCATATTTTCAAACCGCTGCAATTGACGGACAAATCCGGAAAAACCGTTGATTTGACGAATAAAGGCGAAAATTACCAATATGTTTCCAAATCCCGCCTGAAAGACGGCTCTTATTGGGTCGGCGCGGTGTACAAACCGACGTTCTGGTCGCAAAACAGTGAAGGCTGGAAACAGAAAACCTTGAAAGACCTGCCCGGCGCGACTTATTGCGAACAGGCTCAGATGTTCGGCAAAGCGTTTTTGCAAGTGGGCAGCGCAGGCGTGGATGAAAGCGTATTGACCCGTCCGGTCGGCCATGAATTAGAGCTGGTGCCGCTGAAAAATCCGAATGAAGTCAAGGTAGGCGGCCTGCTGCCGATTAAAATGCTTTATAAAGGCAAACCGTTGGCAAAAGCGACGGTAACGGCAAGCTCGGATACGCTGGCGGAAATGGACTTGGCGGCGACACACGACCACCGCGAGCCTCAAGGTTTCTCAGGGAAAACGGATAAAGACGGCGTCGTCAATGTGATTCCTTTGATTGAAGGTTTGTGGAAAATCAAAGCCGTCCATCAGGCAAACTATGCCGATAAAAGCGTTTGCCAAGAGGACAAGTCGTATGCAACGCTGATTATGCCCGTCGGAACGAAACGCGCGGCTGAACGGCATGAACACCATCATCATCAACACTAATTAAGTGTGAAAGATCAAAAAGGTCGTCTGAAAACTTTTCAGACGACCTTTCTTTATAGATAGCGGATTTACAAACCCAATGCGTCGGCGTGAAACTCTATATGCGAGTCGATAAAGCTGGCGATGAAGAAATAATCGTGTCCGTAGCCGGGGCGGACTTTGTATTGCACGTTGAAGCCGTTGGCGCGGGCAGCATTGACGAAGGCTTCAGGTCGCAGTTCGTCAGGGAACAGCGGATCGATGCCGCCTTGATCGATGAGTATCGGCAGCTTGCGTGAGGTCGTCTGAACAAGCGATGTGCTGTCGTAAGCCTGCCAAGCCTCCGATTCCGCGCCCAGATAGGCGGCAAACGCCTGCTTTCCGCCCCGGCTGGCGGTCGGATGGCACAAGGGGGCGAACGCGGAAACGGCGGCATAGCGTCCCGGATTTTTCAGGGCGATGGAAAGCGCGCCGTGTCCGCCCATGCTGAAACCTGCGATGCTGCGCTCTTGGGTGGCGGGGAAATGCCGTTCCACCCAATCGGGCAGTTCGCGGCTGATGTGGCTGTACATCTGATAATGCGCCGCCCACGGCTGTTCGGCTGCATCGACGTAAAATCCCGCGCCTTGTCCGATAAACTCGTCCGTACTGTCGCTGATATGGCTGCCGCGCGGCGAAGTGTCGGGAAAAACGACGATGATGTTCCATTGCGCGGCAAAACGCTGGATGCCGGTTTGGCGTATCAGTTCCGAGCCGTCGCCGTGCAATCCCGACAAGAAATACAAGACCGGCGCGGGATAGCCTTTCAATACCTGCGGCGGCAGGTAGATGCCGAAGGTCATATCGGTTTGGCAGGTTTCGGAAAAGCAGCGGTATTGTTCTTGATGGCCGTTGAACATTTTGGCGCGTGAAAGCAGGTGTAATTCGTGTGCGGACATAGATAGTATGGCGTGAAAAAAGCGAAGGCATCATCTTAACAGAAAGACCGCGTTACGGGCTTTTAAAAACCTATCGAACGGTATGGTTTCAGACGACACTAATCTATACACAAACTCTGTGGATAAGTTTGTTGATAAGCTTTGGGTAATCGGAATTTTTGCTTTTGGAACAACCCAAGCCTTTCGGTGCTTAAAAAATAGTCAAATAAAATACAATAAAATCAATTGGTTATAAAAATAAAAAATTTCAAAGTCTTTATGGGAAAAATCTATAAGCAAAACAAGCCAATGCGAGATTGTGTATAAAAAGTGATTGACACGCCCGATAAATGTCAAATGAGTTGACTGAATAAGCAAGGCAGCGGCTGTCTCCCTATGGGGAAAAACTTCAATCCCCCTGCCTTTCGCGTTACAATATGCGCTTACTTTTTTACACAGAAAAACACACCATGAAAGCCAGCCAATTTTTCATTTCCACCCTGAAAGAAGCCCCTGCCGAAGCCGCGCTTGCCAGCCACAAGCTGATGATTCGCGCCGGTCTGATTAAAGCCAACGCGTCCGGCCTTTATACTTGGATGCCGATGGGGCTGCGCGTGTTGCGCAAAGTTGAAAACGTCGTGCGCGAAGAAATGGCGCGCGCGGGCAGCGTGGAGTTGCTGATGCCGGTGGTGCAGCCTGCCGAACTGTGGCAGGAATCCGGCCGCTGGGAATTTTACGGTAAAGAACTGCTGCGCCTGAAAGACCGCCACGACCGCGATTTCTGCATGGGCCCGACCTGCGAGGAAGTCATCGCCGACATCGTGCGCAAAGAAATCAACAGCTACAAACAGCTGCCGAAAAACTTTTACCACATCCAAACCAAATTCCGCGACGAAGTGCGCCCGCGCTTCGGCGTGATGCGCGCGCGCGAGTTCGTCATGAAAGACGCTTATTCCTTCCATGCCGACTACGCCTCGCTTCAGACGACCTATGATGCCATGTACGACGCTTACTGCCGCATTTTCACCCGTCTGGGCTTGGAATTCCGCCCCGTCGCCGCAGACACCGGCAGCATTGGCGGTACCGGTTCGCACGAGTTTCAAGTGTTGGCGGAAAGCGGCGAAGATGTCATTGCGTACAGCGACACTTCCGATTACGCCGCCAATATCGAGCTGGCACCGACCTTGCCGCTCAAAGGCGAACGTGCGGCTGCTCAGGTAGAGCTGGCCAAAGTACACACGCCGAACGTTAAAACCATTGATTCATTGGTTGATTTCCTCAGCATTCCGATTGAAAAAACACTGAAATCCATCGTGGTCGAAGGCGAAAACGAAGGCGAAATCGTCTTATTGCTGTTGCGCGGCGACCATGAGTTTAACGACATCAAAGCCGAAAAACTCGCAGGCGTGAAATCGCCGCTGACCATGGCAGACCCTGCCGCCATCCGTGCGCAGTTCGGCGCAAACGGCGGCTCGCTCGGCCCTGTTGGCTTCACTGGCAAAATCTATGCCGATTTCGCCACCGAAAAAGGCGCAGACTGGGTTATCGGTGCGAACGAAGACGACTACCACTATACCGGCTTCAACTTCGGCCGCGACGCTGCCGAGCCTGAGTTTGTCGATTTGCGCAACGTCGTCGAAGGCGACGAAAGCCCCGACGGACAAGGTCGTCTGAAACTGGCGCGCGGCATTGAAGTCGGACACGTCTTCCAGTTGCGCGACAAATACACCCAAGCCATGAACGTAAGCTTCCTCGACAACAACGGCAAATCGCAAATCATGGAAATGGGCTGCTACGGCATCGGCATCACCCGCGTCGTTGCCGCCGCCATCGAGCAGAACAACGACGAAAAAGGCATCATCTGGACCAAAGCGATGGCACCGTTTGAAGTCGTTATCGTACCGATGAACTACAAAAAATCAGACACCGTGCGCGAAGCCGCCGACAAAATCTACGCCGAACTGCTGGCAGTAGGCGCGGACGTCCTCCTCGACGACCGCGACGAACGCGCAGGTGTATTGTTGAACGACTCCGAGCTTCTCGGCATCCCGCACCGCATCGTCATCGGCGACCGCGCCTTGAAAGAAGGCAATGTCGAATACGCCGAACGCCGCGACAATCAGGCAGAAACCGTAAGCCTGAATGAAATCGCCGGCAAAGTATTGGCTGCATTGAAAGACTGATGACGGTTTAAAACGGATGCAGGTGAAAGAAGGTCGTCTGAAAACTGGAAACAGGTTTCAGACGACCTTCTTTATTTTGAAATCAAAATCAGCAGTAAAAATCAGGAAAACACATGATTATTTAGTCAAGTATGTTTTTACCACCTCTGCTATTTTTATGAAAAAGATGGGCGGCGCTACTAATGAATCTGAAAATTCAAGCTGGACGGCAGCTTTGGCTTCGCGTATGTTCAAAGTGTATTTAGATGTATACCTGCAATGATTCGAGATATTTTATAGTGGATTAACTTTAAACCAGTAC
>KV797022.1:14022-29349 GCA_001809325.1 Neisseria sp. HMSC077D05
CCTTGTTCTGATTTAAATTTAATCCACTATATTATTGTAACTTTCACGGATATCAACAACCATGCCTTTCATCCCCCTCCCTCTTTCAGTTTGTCCGGAAAATGTGGATGACCTTATCCGCAGTCTGCACATGTTTGCACCTGTATTGCAAGTGTTGCCCAGTACAGTGTTTTTTGTAAAAAACACGAAAGCAGAGTATGTCTATGCCAACGATACCCTACTGCATCGTTTGCAATTACCCGATATGGCGGCTTTGATCGGAAAAACATCTGAAAACTTGTTTCAGTCTGAATGGGGACAGAGTTATACGCAACAGGACAAGGAAGTGCTGAGTAATGGAAAAATCATCAGCAACAGGCTGGAGCTGCACACGTATGCTTCCGGCGAACTGGGCTGGTGTATCACGCATAAAATGCCGGTGCGCAATCCTTTAGGTGAAATTATTGCCATGCTCGGCGTGTCTGTCGATGTGGAAACCAATGACAGCAACCGTCCCGAGTTGAATAAAAAAATCGCGTTGCTTGAAAAATACATTGCCGGCCATTTCGACCAAAGCATCAAGATGAAAGACCTGGAAGCCGTTTCGCGCCTTTCTACCGCCCAAATCGAGCGTTATTTCAAAAAGATTTTCCACATCACACCTTCGCAATACATCCAAAAAGTGCGCATCGAAGCGGCGATGGCAATGCTGGAAACGGGCTTGTCGGTAACGGAAATTTCCGTCCGTTGCGGCTATTCCGATCACAGTGCATTCACTCGGCAGTTTAAGGCTTTGGTGGGCTTGGCGCCGTCTGAATTTAAGAAATCAAGATAACAGCGAAGTGTAGAAATGCCTGTCTGAAAATAGTGTTTCAGACAGGCATTTCTGTTTTGGCTTTGCTTGAGTATGCACATTTCTGCACAAAAAACGGGAAATTCATCAAGACGACGGCCGCGGCGGTTTTGTAAGGTTAACGAAAGTTTTTTAGCGATAGGATTTTGCTATGCCGAATACCGAATATACTTTTTCCGTGATTGATTCCCACACCGGCGGCGAGCCGACCCGTGTGGTTTACGGCGGATTCCCCGAGCTTTCCGGCAGCAGCCTGCAAGAGCAGTGTGCCAATTTTGCCAATCGTTTCGACCATCTGCGCCGCGCGTTGATTTTGGAGCCGCGCGGTTCGGAAGTTTTGGTTGGGGCGTTGTTGTGCAAGCCGCAAGACCCTGCTTCTGCCGCCGGCGTGATTTTCTTCAACAATAGCGGCTATTTAGGTATGTGCGGCCACGGCACCATCGGTTTGATTAAAACACTTCAACATCTTAAACGTATTGATGTAGGCACGCACACCATTGAAACGCCGGTAGGCAATGTACGCTGCACGCTGCATGAAGACGGCTCGGTGAGCGTGCGAAACGTGCCGTCTTACCGTTACCGTAAAGACGTGTCGCTTGACGTGGCAGGCATCGGCAGCATCACCGGCGATATTGCTTGGGGCGGCAACTGGTTTTTCTTGGTGAACAACCACGGCTGCACCATCGCGCCCGACAATCTGGAGCAACTGACCGATGTTTCATGGCGCATCCGCACCGCACTGAACGCTCAGGGCATCACAGGCAAAGACGGGCAGGAAATCGACCACATCGAGCTTTTCGGTAAAACTGATACTGCAGACAGCCGCAGCTTTGTGCTTTGCCCGGGCAAAGCCTACGACCGCTCGCCTTGCGGCACAGGCACCAGTGCGAAGATGGCCTGTTTGGCTGCAGACGGCGTGTGGTCACCTGAAAAAGAGTGGGTGCAGGAAAGCGTAATCGGCAGCCGCTTTGCTGCTTCTTATGAAACACTTTCAGACGACCTGCATTCGGAGCGTCTGATCATACCGACCATCAAAGGAGAAGCGCACATTCATGCGGCATCAGAGATTTTTGTAAACGCGGATGATCCGTTCCGCTACGGAATCGAAACATCATGAGCGGCCAAGTTTTTTCTGCGACCGTGATCGGCGGCGGCATCGTCGGCTTGAGTATCGCACTGGAATTGCAGCGCTGTGGCGAAAGCGTACTGTTGTTGGAACGCGATACTGTTTGCGGCGGCGCGTCTTACGGCAATGCCGGACATATCGCCACCGAGCAGGTATTCCCGATTGCATCACCCGAGGTGCTCAAGCAGCTGCCGAAAATGTTGCTCGACCCGCTCGGCCCGTTGAGACTGGACTGGAAATACCTGCCGAAAATCACACCGTGGTTGTTCAACCTGCTGCGCAATCTCACACCCGAACGTTTCCAACGTAGCCACCGCGCACTGATGGCGCTCAATAGTCGTGCTTTGCCTGCATGGCGCGCATTTGCACAGGAATGGGGTGTGGAGCGGCATATTTGCATCGACGGCTCGCTGCTGGTTTGCGAAACCAAAAGTGGGCAGGTGGCGTTGCAAAAGCACGGCAGGGCGTTAAATGAATTGGGCGTAGTCAACGAATGGCTCGACCAATCCAGCCTACACGAGCGCGAACCGGTTCTTGCCGATACGCAACTCGGCGCGCTGTTTTACCCCGATACCGGCCATGTGGTTGATTTGGCGGGCATGGCGGCGGATTTGCAGCACGCTTTCGTGCAGGCGGGCGGCACGATAAGTGAACATACCGACGTTTCCGACATCCAATTATTTTCAGACGACCTGTTCCGCATCAGCAGCGGCGGAAAAGCGTTTGAAGCCAAGCGCGTAGTGATTGCTGCGGGAGCGTTTTCCAAGCCGTGGCTGAAAAAGCTGTGCGGCAGCGACATTCCGCTTGATACGGAACGCGGTTACCACCTGATGCTGCCTCAGAGCCAAAATATTTTGAACGTGCCTGTAAGCAGCTTCGAGCGCAAATTCATCATGACGCCCATGAACGCAGGCTTGCGCCTGGCCGGTACGGTGGAGTTTGCCGGGCTGGATGCACCGCCGAATATGGAACGGGCGGAGCAGCTCTTTCGCTTGGCAGAACCTATGCTCAAAGGTCGTCTGAACCGGCAAGACGCCGTGCCGTGGATGGGGTTCCGCCCTTCGATTGCCGATTCTTTACCGGTAATCGACCGCAAAGAAAACATTTTGCTGGCGTTCGGGCACCAGCATTTGGGACTGACCCAAGCGCCGTTGACCGCAAAACTGGTGAAAGCCCTGTATTTCGGCGAACAGCCTGCAATCGATTTAAGTCCTTACCGTTTTAACCGTTTCTGAAGCGAACAAACCAAATCTGCATTTTTTTTTGCAACAACGTTTTAATCAAACCAAATCACGATTAATTTCAAGAGGAGAAACATATGAATATCGAAGGTATTTTAGTTCCCATCGTTACCCCGTTTACCGCCGACAATCAAGTGGACACCGCGTTGCTTGCCGAGTTGGTGGACGCGTTTATTGCTAAAGGCGTGCGCGGCATCGTAGCCTGCGGTACCACAGGCGAGTATTACGCCTTGTCGGAAGCCGAGCGCGAAACCGTATTGAACACCATCGTAAAGGCCGCTGCCGGCCGCTGTACGCTGATTGCAGGTGTCAGCGATATGTCGAGCGAAGTGGCTGCGCAACGCGCCATCCGCGCTAAAGAATTAGGCTACGACGGCCTGATGCTGTCGGCACCGCCATACAGCCTGCCATCGCAACAAGGTATCATCGAACATTTTGAATATGTGGCGTCTAAAACCGACTTGCCGATTATTCTCTACAACTTCCCTGCGCGCATCGGTGTAGAACTCGAATTCGATACCGTAGCGCATTTGGCGAAGCATCCCAACATCGTCGGAATCAAAGAAAGCACCGGCAATTTCTCCAATGCGCTGCGTATGATTCAGGCGAAATTCGATAATTTCCAAGTGGTGTGCGGCTGCGACGACCAACCTTTGGATTTCTTCTTCTGGGGCGTAAAAAGCTGGATTGCTGGCGCGGCTAACGTTTTCCCCGGTGAGCAGGTTGCCCTGTTTAACGCAGCCCAAGCCCAAGATTGGGACAAAGCACGCCAGATTCTGACTGACCTCTATCCCGCCCTGCATTCGATGGAATCGGGCGACTACAACCAAAAAGCCAAAATCGGTTGCTTAAACGGCACCAAGCCCGCCGGCAAAGTGCGCCTGCCGCTGCATAACCTGACCGCGCAGGAAGCCGCTGAATTTACGGCTTTGTTGAAATGAAGGAGCTGCCGTATGAAAACCGTTGAACAAATCTTCGATGCCGCCAAAGCAGGCAACCTGTGGGCAGGACATTTGATTCCTAACCATGCCGATTCAGGCAGAAAGCTGGAAAACCGCACCCCCATCGACAATTCCCTCATCGGCTACATCGCCGACGGGAGCGAACAGGATATAGATGCCGCCGTGCGTGCCGCGCGTTCTGCGTTTTCAGACGACCTTTGGGCAGGCAAAAGCCCATCTGAAAGACGTGCCGTACTGCTGCGTTGGGCTCAGTTGATTGAAGAACACGCCGAAGAGTTGGCTGCGTTGGACTGTATCGATGCGGGCAAGCCCATCAGCGAGTGCATCAACACCGATATGCCCGCCACCATTGAGACCTTTTATTTCTACGCTGAATATGTGGATAAAGCCTTCGGCCGCGTCGCCCCAACCGGCAACGACGCACTGGGTTTGATTGTGCATGAGCCAGTCGGCGTGGTCGGCGTAGTGTTGCCGTGGAACTTCCCCGCGCAGATGTTTGCATGGAAAGTGGCACCTGCTTTGGCGGCGGGCAATTCGGTGATTGTAAAACCTGCCGAACTGACTTCGCTGAGCGCCTACCGCATGGTGCAGCTGGCGCATGAAGCGGGCGTGCCTGAAGCAGCGCTGACACTGGTGTGCGGCTTGGGTGAAACGGTCGGCAAAGCTTTGGGCATGCATCAAGATGTGGATATGGTGGCCTTTACCGGCTCGACCGAAGTCGGCCGCTATTTCTTGGAATATTCAGCGCAAAGCAACCTGAAAGAAATCGTCTTGGAATGTGGCGGTAAAAGCCCGCAAATCGTGTTTGCCGATGCGGATATAGACAAAGCGGTATCGTCGATTTTAGCCGCCGCTTTCTGGAATATGGGCGAAAACTGCAGCTGCGGTTCGCGCCTGATTGTAGAAGCAAGCATCAAAGATGCTCTGCTGGCCAAACTTTCAGACGAACTCAAGCAGGGCTGGAAAGTCGGCGACCCACGTCTGCCTGAAACCAACCTCGGTCCGATGGTGGAAGAAGCTCATTTTGATAAGGTGTGCCGTTATTTCGATACCGCACTGAAAGAGGGCGGCAAACTGATCACCGGCGGTCAAGCCGGCGAAGGCTGGTATTTCGATCCGGCGATTATCGACGGTGTAACTGCGGATATGACTGTGTTTAAAGAAGAAATTTTCGGCCCGGTGCTTGCAGTAACCACATTCAGCAGCGAAGAAGAAGCCATCCGTTTGGCGAACCAATCGGATTACGGACTGGCGGCTTCGTTCTACACATCCAATGTAAGCCGCGCCCACCGTGTTGCCCGCAAAATTCAGGTAGGTACGGTATCGGTAAACGGTTTTTCGGAAGGCAGTATTGCCACGCCGTTCGGCGGCTACAAACAATCCGGCTTCGGCGGTCGCGACAAAGGAGTGGAAGCGTTTGAGCAATACACGCAGGCAAAAACCATTTGGTTTATGGAATAACACAAAATAAAGCTCAGGTCGTCTGAAACTGGCAGCTCTTATCAAGCGTAAACCTTTTTTCAGACGACCTTAGATAACAACATAAAACCGCAAAGGAGAAGAGATGGAAAAGATTGTCAGTACGCTGGTGGATTATATCTGGGGCAACGGCTTGGTTTACCTGGCTTTGGCCGTCGGTCTGTATTTCACCGTTATTACTAAAGGAGTGCAATTTCGCTATTTGCCCGAAATGATCCGCCTGCTGAAAGAAAAGCAGGAATCAGGTGCGGGGATTTCTTCGTTTCAGGCATTCTGTATGTCGCTTTCGGGGCGTATTGGTGTCGGAAATATCGCCGGCGTAGCGACCGCCATTGCCGCGGGCGGTCCGGGTTCTGTATTTTGGATGATTGTGATGGCGCTGTTGGGCGGCGCCAGCGCGTTTGTAGAATCCACTTTGGCTCAGATTTATAAAACCAAAGTCGGTACGGAATACCGCGGCGGTTCACCTTACTACATTGAGCGCGGCTTAAAGATGAAAGCCTTTGCCGTGCTGGTGGCCGTAGTGATTTTTCTGAGCTACGGCGTGTTGGTGCCGGGCATTCAAGCCAATACCATTGCCACCTCGTTTGAAACCGCCTTCGCACTGCCTACATGGAGCACCGGTGCTGCAGTTTCCATGATATTGGCGTTTCTGATTTTCGGCGGCACCAAACGCATCGCCCGTGCCGCTGACCGCATTATCCCTCTGATGGCTGTGGGTTATGTCGGTCTGATGTTGATTGTATTGGTAAACCACGCCTCGAAAATTCCCGAAACTTTAAACCTGATTATAGGTAGCGCATTTGGCACAGACGCGGTATTTGGCGGAATTGTAGGCAGCGCGATTTCCTGGGGTGTACGACGTGCCGTGTTCTCTAATGTAGCCGGTGCGGGAGAAGCGACGTTCAGCTCAGCTGCCGCTGAAGTAAGCCATCCCGTGAAACAAGGTTTGGTGCAAGGCTTTTCGGTGTATATCGATACCGTGATTGTCTGTACCTCGACTGCTATCATGATTCTGATTACCGGTATGTATAACGTGCATCCGAACGGCATGGAAACGCCGCTTGTGGAAAATATTCCCGGCGTGGAAGCCGGCTCTGCTTACACGCAGGCTGCATTGGGTACTGTGTTCGGCGATTTCGGCGGCGCATTTGTGGCGGTCGGTATCTTCTTCTTCGCTTTCACCTGCCTGCTGGCTTATTACTACATCGCCGAAACTGCGCTGCTTTATCTCGACCAAAAGCTGAAATACCCGATACTCAGTATGATTCTGCGGGTGGTGTTTTTAGCGGTCGTGTTTATCGGTAGCGTACAGTCCGCCAGCCTGATGTGGGGCTTGGGTGATATAGGCTTCGGCAGTATGTGTTATCTCAACCTTATTGCCATTGTATTTCTCAGTAAACCCGCCTTACGTGCGCTGCATGATTACGACTGCCAGAAACAAGCCGGCCTTGATCCGGTGTTCGACCCGCGTGTAGCAGGGATTGAGAATGCCGAATTCTGGATGGAACATATGCAACAACATGATAGGCACTAAGTTTGCTCCGTTACGATAGATGATCAAAGTAGAAGATCTGGATTTTAAGTGCAACATCTAATTTAATTGAGCAAACCCGTTTAAGAAGTACCTCATTTGGTGCCGGATAACACAACGTTTATGTGGGTGTGTTGTTCGGCACTACTGTATATGGTGTACCAGGACATGTATAAATTTGCCTGAAATCCTTCCCTTTCAAAAAATACTGTCAAAGCGGCTCATTGGTATTTTCATTTGATCCCTGCTCCCACTAATGTGCACTAGACTTTCTGCTTGGAAAATCTTTGCACTTCAAATCCAAATGTGAAACCCTGCGTTCAGTCGGACAACTGCCGCTTCAAAAACCAATCTCCGAACGGCCAGTCCACGCTGTCGAGCAGGTTTTTGGTAATCAGCCCAAGCTCGGTATCGCCTTCAATTTGCAGTTTGCGGTTGAAGAACAAAGTATCCGGGTCTTCCTCGCGCATCATCATGCGCATAAAGTCGATGCCGTTGGCGGCAAGGCGCAAATCGGGCGTACCGAAGAAATCCGCGTCGATGAATTTTTCGGCATTGGCAGTGAAACGCACCTTGATGCCCGCGTCCAATACGTCGATTTCAAAGGTGCGGCCGTCAAACAGGCTCATGTCGGCGGGCAGCAATCCGCGTTTGAGCATGGTGTTGAGGGCAAAAACCAAAGCGAAGCGCGGTGGCCTGCCCGGTAATTTTCCGCCGATTTTTCCCGCCCATTTGGGCAATACGATTTCAGGCAACGCCATAATATTCCTCCTTCACGGCTTCGATACCCGGCTGGCCGTGCCAATAGCCGTCCACCAGCGTGCCGGTGGTCAGTCTTTCCAATTCGGGCAGCGCATCCGCCAGGGCGGTTTTGCCGTCCAATACGTCGCGGTGGATACGGACGATTTCCACCATGCCGTACATTTGCGGCGACAGGCGTAGCATGTTCACGCCGATTTGCCGCAAATCCTCATGGTGCGGCAGCAGGTTTTGGCAGCCGTAAGACATGGTTTGGATGCCGTTGATGGTTAAAAACGGTTTGCCTTCGCGGGTATTCATGTCCATGCCTTGCTCGTAATCCAAGCAGCGGAATTCGCAGCCGTCTTTGTTCAGGTTGTAATGCCGCGCGGTAAAGCAGCGCGACGAATAAGCAAGCGGCATTTTGCCCCAAGCAAACAATTCCGTTTCGATGTCGTCTGAAGCCTTGATGATTTCAGCAACTTTGTCGCGACTCAACTCAGACGGCGCAATCCAGCGGTATGCGCCCAGTTTTTGGAACAGTGCCAGCGTGCTTTCGTTGTAAATGTTCAGGCTGGCGCCGACGACAAACGGAATGCCGTGTTCGCGCGCCAATTTGACCGCGCCCATGTCGTTGGCTTCGACTTTGAATTTGTCCTGCCCAGTTATTTTGCGCAGGCGTTTCAAATCGGATTCGCTTTCCAGCAGCACCTGCGACGACAAAATAATCTCTTTGCCGCTTTCCGCCAAATCTTCCGCCAGGCTGACCCAGTCGGCAAAACGCATTTTCTGGCGGCGCGAACACACCACTTCGCCCAGATAAATGGTGTCCACCGGCGCATCCAGTATGCCAGCGTAAAATTCCAGCAAGGCTTCCTTCTGCCAGAAAAACAAAACCGGCCCCAGCGATAGTTTCATCGGATTCATTTTTCCTACTCCCTTATTTCCACGGACGGCTGTATGCGCCCAAGGTCGTCTGATGACCTTCCGAAACCTTGCTCAGCGCGTTGTTCCACACCGGATTGACTTTGAAATGTGCCGGATCGGCAGCGGCCGCGTCTAAAGCCTGCCGCAGCGATTTGGTAACCTGCGCCGTGTACATCGGGCTGCGCTGGCGGCCTTCGATTTTGATGGCGGATACACCGATTTTGATGAGTTCGGGCAACATTTCCAAAACGTTCAGGCTGGTCGGCTCTTCCAGAGCATAATAGGTTTCGTCATTGACTTCAAAACGGCCTTTACACAAGGTCGGATAGCCTGCCGGTTCGTCCGGTTTGTACTGGTCGATTAATACCTGGTTCAGCCGCACGTTCATACGGTCGGGCAACTGCTCCCAGCGTACGGCTTTGGCAGGCGAACACACTCCCTGCATATTCGGCGATTCGCCCGTGGCGTAACTCGACAAGATGCAGCGGCCTTCCACCATCACACACAAACTGCCGAAGCCGAACACTTCGATTTCCACATCCGTATTGTCAATCACATGCTTGACCTGATCGACCGTCAAAACGCGCGGCAGCACGGCACGGCGGATGCCGAACAGCTCCTTCATTATATTGATGGCTTCATAATTGGTCGCCGAACCCTGCACCGACATGTGCAGCCTCAAATCAGGATGACGCTCGGCGGCATAAGCCATAATCGCAGGGTCGGCGACGATTATCGCGTCCGCCCCCAGCTGCACCGCCGTATCGACAGCCCGATGCCACCGCTCGATTTGCCCCGCCTGGGCAAAAGTATTGATTGCCATCAACACATTGCGGCCACGCGCATGTGCGTAAGCCACTCCTTCCTGCGCCGATTTCATATCGAAATTCAGCCCCGGAAAATTGCGCGCATTTGTCGCATCTTTCAGCCCCATATAAACCGTGTCCGCGCCATTGTCCACCGCCGTCTTCAAAGCAGGCAGATTACCGGCGGGACAAACCAACTCAGGGATTTTCGGCATTTTGCGTTCCTCGACTCTTGTAGTTTGTTATTCGAAAATCAATATCTAGTATGATTTCGGGTATTTTAGAGATTTGGACACAATATATTATGATTTAAATCAATTGTGAAATCAGGTTTGGATAGCGTATGTTTTAGTTAACATAATTTAACTATATTAAATATCAAGCTAATCAGCGGGTTATCTTTTCTAGCTTGATAATATGAGATTAGTTATTATCTATTAAATTTATAGATTTTTACAATAAAAGGTCGTCTGAAACAGGTTTCAGACGACCTTTTATGTACTCAAAGCAAATAAACGCACCTAAGGCTAAAATTATAGTGGATTAAATTTAAATCAGGATAAGGCGACGAAGCCGCAGACAGTACAGATAGTACGGCACCGATTCACTTGGTGCTTCAGCACCTTAGAGAATCGTTCTCTTTGAGCCAAGGCGAGGTAACACCGTACTGGTTTAAAGTTAATCCACTATATTCGTTTGCAGCCCCAAACTGCCTATCTCCTCCATTCACTCCAACAGTCCATAATGGTACGCGGATGATTTTGAACCAGTTGTTTATAAAAAATAGCGAATCCGCCGGCTTTGGGATAAAAATGATAAGCAACTTGACTTCCGTCCGCCCTAAACTCCAGCCTCCAAACATGAGTACCGAAAAGGGCCATCATCGTCCTACTCAAATAAATCAGATCTTGAAGAGGATGACGTGCTTTGATTTCACTGCCTTCACAAATAAAAATCTCGTTTTTGCCGAAGTAAATCCGTTCGTTATCCAATAAATTACCGAGACTGATGCAGGTGAGCGGTTCGTTTTCCCAAATGATTTCAGGCGCTGGCCGTACTCTGCGGGCAATCAGGATGAAAATGAAGCATCCGACTAAAAATATAAAAATGTATGCCATAGCTGATAAACTGAATAAATGATGATGAAACGCGGATAATCATATGGCAAATTTGCGTATTGGAAAACTCATTATCAATATCTTAATATTGTTTTGAGTGATCAGCCTGTCCGACAAATTTCTTTTAATGAGCCAAATAAATAAAAATAAGAATTGATTGCATTTGTATTTTGAACTAAGATAGCCCATATTTCACACCTCGTCTGAAACGACCATGCGCTACCATTTCCCGATTTCCGTCGATATGTACGACTTTTTGACCACAGGCCGATTTGATTATCTGGAGATCGGGCAGACGGCGGAGATGATCCTGCAAATGTTCCCTGCGCCCGAATGCGTTCCTAAAGGGCTTTTGGTAAAAAGGGGCTGGAATATTTGGCTGTATGGCGATATCGAGCTGCATTTTTCAGACGACCGCCTGACTCAAATCCGTGCGGATTTCCAACCCGGCGCCTCGTTGAACGGCGGGCGTTGGTTAAGCTTAAATCCTTGGTTTTTCAGGCATGCGGACAAGCTTGATTTGTATTCCGCCATTGCCAAACTCGTGCAACACCATATCGACTTCATCAAAATCGATACGCCTTCCGCCCTGATTTTGCGTTTGCAAAGCGGCGTAGAGCTGATGTTTGAAAAGTGCAATGGGCAGCGTCTGTTCGCTTTTTGCAAACAAAAAACCACCCTCCCCCAATGGGCACATGAAACGGCGTAGATTCGAGCCATCGAGCAAATCTGCAAAGTCTGTTTTCTTACCCTGATCAAAGGTCGTCTGAAAACCAAATACCGTTCAGACGACCTTCCTCTATCGTTTTCCGCTAAAATACCCGTCTCTTTTTTCTTCACAACCGTCTTCAATGTCCCAGCGCAAAATCATCCATATCGACATGGACGCGTTCTACGCATCGGTAGAACTGCGCGAGCAGCCGCATTTGAAAGGACTGCCCGTGGTCGTCGCGTGGGAGGGCGCGCGTTCGGTGATTTGCGCCGCATCGTATGAGGCGCGGCAGTTCGGGCTGCATTCCGCGATGTCGGTGGCGACGGCGAAAAAGCTGTGTCCGCAAGCGGTGTATGTGCCGCCGCATTTCGATTTGTACCGTCAGGTTTCCGCGCAGATTCATGCAGTATTCAGGCGCTATACTGATTTAATCGAACCCCTGTCGCTGGACGAGGCCTATCTTGACGTGACCCATAATTTCAAAAATATCCCTTACGCCAGCGAAGTTGCCAAAGAAATCCGCGCCGCCATTTTTGCGGAAACCGGTCTGACTGCCTCCGCAGGCATTGCGCCGAACAAATTTCTAGCGAAAATCGCGTCGGACTGGCGCAAGCCGAACGGGCAATTCGTCCTGCCGCCACACAAAGTCATGGCTTTTTTGGAAACCCTGCCTTTGGGCAAAATTCCCGGCGTGGGCAAGGTAACGTTGAAAAAAATGCAGTCGCTGGGTATGCAGACGGCAGGCGATTTGCGCCGTTTCGAGCGCGGCGAACTCTTAAACCATTTCGGACGCTACGGCTACCGCCTCTATGATTTGGCGCGCGGTACGGACGAACGCCCCGTCAAAGCCGAACGCGAACGCCTCCAAATCTCCACCGAAATCACCCTGCCCGAAGACCTGTCGCTCGAACAGGCAGCCGGACACCTGCCCCACCTTGCTGAAGACCTGTGGCGGCAAATCACGCGCAAAAACGTCGAAGCCAAAGGCGTAACCCTCAAGCTGAAAACCCACGATTTCCGCATCATCACCCGCTCCCTGACCTACTCTTCCGTCCTACCCGACACCGACGCCCTGCTTTGCGCCGCGCAAACCCTGATGCAGCGCGTGCCGCCCCAGCGCGAAGACGCTTTCCGTCTCATCGGCATAGGCGTGAACCACCTCGTACCGAAAGACCAGCAGCAATCGCTTTGGTTATAAAGAAATAGAAAAGCATTCTTTCCCCTTCGCGCGAGACCGCCCGACAATAATGTTCCGTACAAACTTTCAGACGACCCCTTTTGCCGCAAGAGGGGTCGTCTGAAAACAAAAACCAAGGAACAAGCTAACCATGTCCCTCTTCCGCACCCAGCTTTGGCGCATCCCGACGACAGGCGAAGCCGAACGGCGCCGGCTGCCCGAGTTGACCGCCACGCTCGAAACCCGCCTCAAACACATCGCCCGCCGCTATCCGCAAGCCGTCTTCGCCTCCAGCCTTGCCGTCGAAGACATGATCATTACCGACGCTATCTGCCGCCTGAAACTCCCCCTGCGCATCATCACCCTCGACACCGGCAAGCTTAATCCCGAAACCGCCGCCCTGATTACCGCCGTCAACGTCCGCTACCAAACCGAGCTGGAAGTTTTCCACCCCGACCCCGAAAGCGCGCGGCAGTTTGAGCAGGAATTCGGCTCAACCGCCATGTACGACAGCGTCGAGCTGCGCCGCCGTTGCTGCCACATCCGCAAAATCGAGCCGCTCAACCGCGCCCTGAAAAACGCCCCCGCCTGGCTGACCGGACAACGCCGCAGCCAATCGGCAACCCGCAGCGAATTGGATTTCGAAGAAACCGACCACAGCCGCAACATCGCCAAGTTCAATCCCATTTTCGACTGGGAAGAAAACGACGTCTGGGCATACGCGCAAGCCTACGACGTCCCGCTCAATGCCTTGTATTTCCAAGGCTACCCGAGCATAGGCTGCGAACCCTGCACCCGCCCCGTCAAAGCAGACGAAGACATCCGCGCCGGACGCTGGTGGTGGGAAAGCAAGGACAGCAAAGAATGCGGGCTGCACAAATAACCCTTGTCAGGCAAGGCAAAAGGTCGTCTGAAAAACCGAATTCAGGTTTTCAGACGACCTTTTTCATAAGTCGGCTTTCCTTAAATTTTTAAGGTGTAAAAAACGGAAGTTTTTTATTTCGAATCATTATCCATTCCTAAAACGACAACATCGTTTTTAAAAAATGAATTCGCCTTAACTTCATAGCATTAACAGAATTAACCCAAGAAGGCTTGACCTGATGATTTAATATGGCTATGGTTAAATAAAAAATAACAATAGTCTATAGTGGATTAACTTTAAATCAGGACAAGGTGACGAAGCCGCAGACAGTACAGATAGTACGGAACCGATTCACTTGGTGCTTCAGCACCTTAGAGAATCGTTCTCTTTGAGCCAAGGCGAGGTAACGCCGTCTGGTTTAAAGTTAATCCACTATACATACGCACCGCAATGCTTTTCCCCTCCTCCTCACAGAAAGGATATTGCAATGCCCTGCTTGAACCTCACGCTGCCACGCCTGACTGTCTTCCTGCTGTCCACCTTCGCAGCATTCTCCGCCGCCGCACATGGAAACCACACCCATTGGGGCTACACCGGACACGACTCCCCCGAAAGCTGGGGCAATCTGTCTGAAGAGTTCCGTTTGTGTTCCACAGGCAAAAACCAATCCCCCGTCAACATTACCGAAACCGTCTCCGGCAGACTGCCTGCCATCAAAGTCAATTACAAGCCGAGCACGGTTGACGTGGAAAACAACGGCCACACCATCCAAGTCAACTACCCCGAAGGCGGCAATTCCCTCAGCGTAAACGGCCGCACCTACACCCTGAAACAATTCCATTTCCACGTCCCCAGTGAAAACCAAATCAAAGGCCGCACCTTCCCGATGGAAGCCCACTTCGTCCACTTGGATGAAAACAAACAGCCTTTGGTATTGGCAGTATTGTACGAACCTGGCAAAACCAACGACCGCCTCGCGCCTATATGGAACGTGATGCCGATGAAAGAAGGAAAGGTAAATCTCGACAAAGCCTTCGACGCCGCCACCCTGCTGCCGAAACGGCTGAATTACTACCGCTTTGCCGGTTCGCTGACCACGCCGCCGTGCAGCGAAGGCGTATCGTGGCTGCTGTTGAAAACCTACGACCACATCGACCAGGCGCAGGCAGAAAAATTCACCCGCGCCATCGGTTCGCACAACAGCCGCCCCGTCCAGCCGCTTAACGCGCGTGTTGTCATCGAATAAACGGTAAAGCCGTAAACAAAAAGGTCGTCTGAAAACCTAAATTTGGTTTTTCAGACGACCTTTTTACATGATGGTCTAAGATTTCAGAACACCGAGTCCGGCGTATATCCGAAGGAAGAATCGCAATGCAGCATCAATCATCAGGATGAAACCTTGCCGCTTCGCGTTCTTTCATAGCAGTTTCCTTATCCTTCAATTTTGCCCCCAAGCCCAAGCGTTTTTCATATTCTGATTGCGGCGTGCCGTCCTCCTGCATACCAAATGCGCTGGCATTCACCCAAAGCGCAAGGACGGCAACTACGAAAGCAAAAAATCCTACGATATACCAAAACATTTCTTTTCCTATCATGGGTCAACAAACGGAAAAAAGACAGACTTCCCGTTTGACCGGCAGCTTGCTGCGGTTTGTGAAGGCAAAAATGTATCACAAATCCGGTCCGGTATAAATTACCGATTTGCCCTGCCATACTTCGTGCAAACCTCATCTCAATCGGCATTGCACACTAATACTTCTACCAATCAGACGGTTATACAAATATAGTGGATTAACTTTAAACCAGTACG
>KV797022.1:29449-36434 GCA_001809325.1 Neisseria sp. HMSC077D05
TGTCTGCGGCTTCGTCACCTTGTCCTGATTTAGAGTTAATCCACTATAAAAGCCGGTCTTTCCGCTCAGAGGTCGTCTGAAAATCCATATCTGCATTTCAGACGACCTAACGTCGGCATCCGAAAGCCTAACGGAACAAATCCAATGCCTTGACAAACACCATCACCACTCCGTAAGCCAGTGGGACGCCGACCAAAGTCCAACGCCACCAAACCGAAAAACCGCCTGCCGCGACTTTTTCCTGCAACAAGTAGGCATCGGAAACAGCAGTTTCGTCATCGGGATTGCCGCTGTGTGCCGCTGTTTTGATGTCGGTTTCATGGTGTTTTTCATGAACCGATCTGACGGCAAGGTTGCACAGCAATCCGACAATCAACAATCCCGCCATGATGTACATGGTAACGCCGTATGCCTGCGCAGCGGGAACACCGCTGTCGATTTGGCTTTGGCGGATGTAGTTCACCAAAACCGGACCGATCACGGCAGCGGTTGACCACGCCAGCAAAATACGTCCGTGAATCGCGCCGACCTGATAAGTGCCGAACAAGTCTTTCAAATAAGCCGGAATCGCGGCAAACCCGCCGCCATACATGGAAATGATGACGCAGAATCCAATAATAAACAAAGCCTTGTTTCCACTCTCGCCAATGGACGGAACGGCAAAATACAGCAGCGAACCGAGTACGAAAAAGATGGTGTAGGTATTTTTACGTCCGAGTTTGTCGGAAACGCTGGACCATAAAAACCGCCCGCCCATATTGAACAGACTCAAAAGGCTGACGAAACCTGCCGCCGCCCCCGCGCCGATTGCCGCTTGTTTGCCGACCGAAGCCTCTGAAAACAGCTCCTGAATCATGACCGAAGCCTGTCCTAAAACACCGATACCGGCAGTTACATTCAGGCACAACACCCAAAACAACAGCCAAAATTGCGGCGTTTTCATCGCTTGGGAAACATTGACATGATTGCTGCTGACCAGCTTGTTTTTTACTTTCGGCGCGACATAGCCTTCAGGTTTCCAACCCTCCGCCGGCACGCGGATGGTGAAGGCGCCGAACATCATCAATACAAGGTAAAACAGCCCCAGAACGACAAAAGTAGGTGCGACGCCGACCGACACGTCGTCTGAAAACGTATTCATCAATGATACGGACAACGGCGAAGCAAGCATCGCACCGCCGCCGAACCCCATAATCGCCAAACCCGTCGCCATGCCCGGTTTGTCGGGAAACCACTTCATCAAAGTGGACACAGGGCCGATATAGCCCAGCCCCAAGCCGATGCCGCCGATCACGCCGTTGCCCAAATAGAGGAGAAACAGATTATGCGTACTGACGCCGAGTGCCGACACAAAAAAGCCCAAGCTGAAACAGCACGCCGCGACAAACATCGCCTTGCGCGGGCCGACACGCTCCATCCAAGTGCCGAACAAAGCAGCAGACGCGCCCAACATAGCCAGCGCGATACTGAAAATCCAGCCCACAGTCGTCAGCTTCCAATCTCCGGCTGCCGATTCGGTAATACCGATAAGCTTGGTCAGCGGCGCGTTAAACACGGAATACGCATAAATCTGCCCGATGGCAAGATGCACCGCCAAAGCGGCAGGCGGCACCAGCCAACGGTTGAAACCCGGCTTGGCAATCGTCGCCTCACGGTCTAAAAATTTCATAAAAGCCTCTTGATGTCTAATGAAAAACAGCGTTCTCCGCGAGGAAAACGCCTTAAATTGTTGACAATATTGTACCACGCTTCCGCATGGGCTTTACTCCGCTTAACATGAGTTTTTTGAGTAAGAAAGAGAAAAATCATTCATAAACGACGATATTTGAAGATGGTTTGATGATATCCGTATCTCAGATAAAAGGTCGTCTGAAAATTGGTTTTCAGACGACCTAAAGAGTTTGAAAATGTATTCAAGCCTTATTACTTCTCAATATATTTTTCTATATCTCTACATTGTTCTTGCGTGCAGGAAACGGAAAAAAGCACTTTTCCACTTGTGGTACTTTGTGCAGAAAAGATGCTCTTTTCGTAATGAAATTTTATTTTATCCAATGGAATCAGCCCCTTTCCATTTTCTTTTCCGCAAAGCAGTTTATATTGCAGATTGGTTTTGCTTATATCGATATTTCCGCACACTTTTGTAGTATTGTTTTTAGATATGGATATTTTTAACCATTCATATTGCGAGTCGTAATAATAGTTTGAAATATAAGGCAAACTGGATGATGATACTGCTAGAGATATAACATAGTTAAAAAAGGTTTCCATAACTTACTCACTGTGTGTTTTTTTAATTTCAAGTAGAGGGTGATTTTGGAGTATAGCCTTATATTCCCTCTTCCCATGAAATAGAAAATTTAGAAATTTTTACCCCTTTCAAATCAAATGAAAAGACAATAGAAACGCCACCTTCGGTTTTTATTTCACACTCATGTTCCCAATCGTCTCTATACACAAACTGCCATCCAATATCAGCAAGAAACAAATATTTTATAAATTTCTCAATAGTTAATTTTCTATTAATTTTATATTGCTTTGCAATGGTTACTCCTTTAAAACAAGGGTCTATTGACAATGAATAAACGATATCATCCGTAACCCCAACCTCCAATCCTTTCCAAAAAATGGAAAAACCACCTTCTACGTTACTGTCATCGTATAACCATTTAGTCAGCTTTTTAAACCGTTTATGTTTGTGAAAGTCACTATACGACATACCAACAAATAAATCTTTAAATCTGCCCGTTTTTAAGAAAGATGTTATATCCATCATTATGACCTTATGACCTCATTGCGGTCTATAACTTGAAATATCAATTCCCCATGTACTACCGACCTTTTACCGTTTACCAAATTTTATTGCTGGATTTCAAATATCGGTTGTCGTCAAAAGTATTAATCCATTGCGGTCTGAGTGCGATAAAAATGGCGGTAGTGATGCCGCTGAGAAAGGCTTCCGCCCAGGTGATCAGGATGAAAATAGGAAAGGCGGTGGTCCAAAGTACGGAGGTTGGGAAGGCATGACTGATATCCAAAACGCTGACCAGTACCAGTCCGGTCAGCATCATGCCTACGGCGGACGCAATGAAGCCGTTGACAAAAATGAAGATAAAAATATTCGCGGGAAGACGGTTGACCAAGCGACAAGAGAGCTGATTAACAATGAGCGGCGGTAAGAGCAAGGCGAGGGCGTTGACGGGATAGGCGTATCCGTCGCCGCCGTTGAACAATAAAAGATAAGGAAGAAGCAAAGCCGAACCCAGCCATAATGCGGCGGGTGCGCCAATCATCAGGGCAACCAAATTCATGGCAAGCAGGTGGTAGCTCATTTGCGCGAGCTGCCCTTCGTCAGTCATTGCATTCAGGCACCATGCGGTCGTCAGTATCAGGGCGGAGAGGATGAAGGCGGAATGGTGCTTCTGCATGGATTGCCATGCCGGACGCGCGCAAGCGAGAAGCAGAATGGACAACAGCAGCCAAGCGGCGATTAAAATCGAACTGGAAAACCATGCGGCTTGAAAATTCATACGAAACCAGACCGAGGGCAAATATTTCAGACGACCTGCATTATACCCCGCAGACGAAATTCGCGGCGGACTTGTTTTGTTTAGTGATGAAACACGCTAAAATAACTACCTTTGCCGTTTATTTCAAGGGAAACAGCGAATGTTTTGGACAGTGCTGATTATCATTTTATTGTGTGCCATTTGCGGCGTATTTTGGCTGCACAGAAAACAAGAACGTGAGTGGCAGCATGAATTAGCGCACTTAGAGCGCGGCTTGCAAGAGGGCACATATATTCCTCACGATCAGGATGCTGATTCTCCACATCAATTTTCGGAAGATGCCAAAGCGGCATACGGAAAAACCATCGCACGTCTGCGCCTGATGGCGGCGCGTTACACTCCGCAGCAAGAGCAATTAACAGAACAACCGGTAAACACCGAAAATGAAGAAACTGAAGCCGGTATGTCTGATATAGCGGATTTCTTTGAAAGCCAAGAAGCAAAACACGAATATCATCAAGATGCCGATATCGAAGGGTCGTCTGAAAATCCGTCTGCAGAGTCTGTTCAATTATCCGAACCCCGCCAACACCACGCATCCTTAAGAAAAGATGCACCATATATCGTTCCTTTCGTTGAAACCGAAGAGCCTGAATATATTCCCCGTATCGTTAAAGACGAAGGCTTTGAAGAAATTACTCTGGAAGAAGCAACCCGTTCACTCAATGAAGCGGCATTGCAGGAATGGGAAGAACAGCAGACCGTCAGCCATCCTGTTGAGGATTGGAATGACGATGAAGAGGCAATTCAGCTCATCCGTGCCTCGGTTACACCGATGAAAGGTTTGCAGATTATCGATTTCAACGATCCCGTATTGCGCCGAACCCGCGAGCGCGTCATGGCGGGCGTCAACGGCATTCAAATTCCCAAAGCCAGTGCGCCGCATATCGAAACCGTGCAAACCGCGCTGCGCACGGCGGAACGCGAAGCCATTTTGCCTGCCGTTGACAATCTGGATAGCCGTGCAGAGATTGATGTGACGGACATTCGGAACACATTGGCTCGAAGTACAGCAGCACGCCAGCGCCTCGCCGCCGCTGTTGCGCCTGTGCGCGATTTCCAGCCGCAAATTATTCAAAACGATGAAATTTTGGCAAACCTGATTCCTGCAAGCCGCCGACGGACGGCCCGCCATGCTGAAGCGGCGGCGGAAAAACTGGCGCGCAAGCAGCAATCTGCTGCCGCACAGATGAAATTGTCGGAGGAAACCAATCCGCAGCCTGAGCAAACGGTTACGCCTTCGATTGTACGCAAACCGCTGTTCCCGCCTAAAACCCTTCGCACCGAACCTGTCGCTCCGTCAAAAGAAAAAGCAGTCTATATTTCAAGACAGCCCGCCCCCACCGCAACCGTAGTAGAGCCGCCCGAAGTACCGACCGTTACCCCAACGCCAATCGATATCCCGAAGCCACCGAGCTTTACGCCGCCAACTGTTGCGCCGGAAATCGTCGATCCTCCGGTAGCGCGCCCCGCTTGGGAAATCCCTGCTTTCCATTCTGAAGTCAATGCGCATGTCAGCGATAATCCTGTCCGCTCGATTCATGATTACTTAATCAGTGAATCCGAAACTGAGGATGAAGTCGCAAGCGGAAATGTACAGAGAAATGCTGAAACCGAATCCGCCCATACGGAAGATGCGGAAATTTCTGCCTTTGAACATCATCAGCCGATACATCATGCCGATCTTGCGACGGGTTATGCTGCCGATGATGTTGATGCAGATTCAGAAGAAGAGACCGAGGCGTTTCACAATTTTTCAGACGACCTGAAGTACCCACTGCCAACCACAGACTTGCTCCTTCCGCCCCAATTCGACCCGGCTGCCACGCAGACCGAAGAAGAATTGTTAAACAACAGTATCACCATCGAAGAAAAGCTGGCGGAATTTAAGGTCAAAGTCAAAGTCGTGGATTCCTATTCCGGTCCGGTGATTACGCGTTACGAAATCGAACCTGATGTCGGCGTGCGCGGCAATTCGGTCATAAACCTTGAAAAAGACCTTGCCCGTTCGCTCGGTGTTGCCTCTATCCGCGTCGTCGAAACCATACCCGGCAAAACCTGCATGGGCTTGGAGCTGCCGAACCCGAAACGCCAAATGATACGCCTGAGCGAAATCTTCAATTCGCCCGCGTTTGCCGAATCCAAATCCAAGCTGACACTCGCGCTCGGTCAGGACATTACCGGTCAGCCCGTCGTTACCGACTTGGGCAAAGCACCGCATTTGCTGGTTGCGGGTACGACCGGTTCGGGCAAATCGGTCGGCGTTAACGCCATGATCCTGTCCATGCTTTTCAAGGCGACTCCTGAAGACGTGCGCATGATTATGATTGACCCGAAAATGCTGGAATTGAGCATTTACGAAGGTATTCCGCACCTGCTCGCGCCTGTCGTTACCGATATGAAGCTGGCGGCCAACGCGCTCAACTGGTGCGTCAACGAAATGGAAAAACGCTATCGTTTGATGAGTCATGTAGGCGTGCGCAACCTTGCGGGCTTCAACCAAAAAATCATGGAAGCTGCCGCACAAGGCATGAAAATCGCCAACCCGTTCAGCCTGACGCCCGACAATCCCGAACCTTTGGAAAAACTGCCGTTCATCGTCGTCGTGGTTGACGAATTTGCCGACCTGATGATGACCGCAGGCAAGAAAATCGAAGAACTGATTGCCCGTCTCGCCCAAAAAGCCCGCGCGGCAGGTATCCATTTGATCCTTGCCACACAACGCCCCAGCGTCGATGTCATCACAGGTCTGATTAAAGCCAACATCCCGACACGCATCGCGTTCCAAGTGTCCAGTAAAATCGACAGCCGCACGATTCTCGACCAAATGGGCGCGGAAAACCTGCTCGGACAAGGCGATATGCTGTTCCTGCCGCCCGGAACAGGCTATCCGCAACGTGTTCACGGTGCGTTCGCTTCAGACGACGAAGTACATCGCGTGGTCGAATATCTGAAACAATTCGGCGAGCCAGATTACATCGACGATATTCTGATGAGCGGCACAACCGACGATCTGCCTGGCATTAACCGTAGCAGCGACAGCGAAGTTGACCCGATGTATGACGAAGCCGTCTCCGTCGTTCTGAAAACGCGCAAAGCCAGCATTTCCGGCATCCAACGCCAATTACGCATCGGCTACAACCGCGCCGCCCGCCTGATTGACCAAATGGAAGCAGACGGTATCGTTTCTCCTGCCGAAACCAACGGCAACCGTACCGTTTTGGCACAAAGCAGCGAACATTTGGACTAAAGCCACACCAGAGCAGGGAAAAAGCCGATTGCCGTTGCAGTTTCCCCCGATTTTGGTACAATACCGCCATTCATTCTTACACAGACAAGCCGCCGAGATTTAGGCGGCTTGTATTTTTATTTTCATTTTGCGGATTATATAGTGGATTAACTTTAAACCAGTACGG
>KV797022.1:36534-58746 GCA_001809325.1 Neisseria sp. HMSC077D05
TGTCCTGATTTAAATTTAATCCACTATATTTACCGCATTTTTTACTAGGCAGAAGCAGTCCAAACGCTTTTGCGGAGATGACAAACCATGCAAAAAATTCCATTGACCGCACGCGGCGCAGAATTGCTCAAACAAGAATTGCAACGCCTGAAAAGTGTCGCCCGTCCCGAAATCATCGAAGCCATCGCTGAAGCCCGTTCACACGGCGATCTATCTGAAAATGCCGAATATGAAGCTGCCAAAGAAAAACAAGGCTTCATCGAAGGCCGTATTTCGGAGCTGGAACACAAATTATCCATGGCGTACATCATTAATCCCGCAGAAATCCACGCCGAAGGCAAAATCGTCTTCGGTACGACCGTAACTCTGGAAGATTTGGAAACCGAAGAACACGTTACCTATCAAATCGTCGGCGAAGACGAAGCGGACATTAAAGAAGGCAAAATCTACGTTGGCTCCCCCATTGCCCGCGCCCTAATCGGCAAAGAGGAAGGCGATGTCGCCGAAGTACAGGCCCCCGGCGGCGTACGCGAATACGACATTATTTCGGTTCAATATATCTGATTGCTCCGAATTGCCTTGATACAGTGGATGGCGTTGCCTCGCCTTGCCGTACTATCTGTACTGTCTGCAGCTTCGTCACCTTGTCCTGATTTAAAGTTAATCCACTATATAAAGAGAACCGAGGTCGTCTGAAAACCAAGGAAAATGGTTTTCAGACGACCCTTCTTACAGTATTCTCCTTGAACTAAGCCGTACAAGCAAAAACAGCCGATACTTTCCTGTATCGGCTGTTTCGTTTACTGCTTCATTCATATCAAACTAATTGGTGTTTAGGCAGCTCTTTCAAAGTCAGCGGCTCTATGTACCAGATATCGCGGCAGTAGTCGGCGATGGATCGGTCGGACGAGAAGAAGCCCATATTGGCGATGTTGATCAATGCGGATCTACGCCATGCGGCAACATCGCAGTAGTGTTCGTCCGCTTTGTATTGCGTGTCGATGTAGCTGCGGAAATCCGCCATCAGTTGATAGAAATCGCCGTAAGGTTGCAGGACATCGTTGTAGCGGTTCGGCTCTTCGGGGGAGAACGTGCCGCTGCTGATTTGGTTGACGACGCGGCGCAGGTCGTGATCGCGTTCGATGTAGCCCAGCGGGTCGTAGCCGTTGCGGCGGAGTTCTTCCACCTGCTCGACGGTGTTGCCGAAGATAAAGCAGTTGTCCGCGCCAACTTTTTCCAGAATTTCGACGTTCGCGCCGTCCAGCGTACCCATACAGAGCGCGCCGTTGAGGGCGAATTTCATGTTACTGGTGCCGGATGCCTCCGTGCCTGCCAATGAGATTTGTTCGTGCAAATCCGCGGCGGGGATGATGATTTGGGCGAGGCTGACGCTGTAATTCGGGATATAGACGACTTTAATCAAATCACGGATGCGTTCGTCGTTGTTGATGGTTTTCGCTACGTCGTTAATCAGGCGGATGATTTTTTTCGCCATGTAGTAAGCGGATGCAGCTTTACCGGAGAAGATGAAGACGCGCGGCTGCCAGTCGAAATCCGGATTTTCCAAGATTTTGTTGTAGCGGTCGACAATGTGCATCAAATTTAATGCTTGGCGTTTGTATTCGTGGATGCGTTTGATTTGGATGTCAAACAATGCCTCCGTATTCACCTTGATGCCCAATTCAGTTTCGATGTATTTGGCGAGGCGTTCTTTGGCGGCTTTTTTCACGGCACCGAATTCCGCCTGTACGCTTGCATCGTCAACTTTTTCGTTGAGCTTGGTCAGATTGTCCAAATGCAGACGCCAGTCTTGTTCGCCCAAGTGTTTATCGAGGAAACGGGTCAATTCGGGATTGGCGATGTTGATCCAGCGGCGCGGGGTCACGCCGTTGGTTACGTTGGTAAAGCGTTCGGGGAACACTTTGGCAAAGTCGGCGAAAATGGAAGTCGTCATCAGGTCGGAGTGGATTTTCGCCACGCCGTTGACTTTGTGCGAACCGATGACTGCCAGCCATGCCATGCGGACGCGACGGCCGTGGGTCTCATCAATGATGGATACGCGACGGACGAAGTCGTCGTCGAAGTTGCCGATGGCGCGCAGGGCGTTCAGGAAGTAGGCGTTGATTTCAAAGATGATGTCCAAATGGCGCGGCAGCAGGCGGCCCACCAAATCGACCGGCCAAGTTTCCAAGGCTTCGCTCATCAGTGTGTGGTTGGTGTAAGAGAAAATCTTGCAGCACATATTCCATGCTTCGGTCCACGCAATACCTTCTTCGTCAATCAGGATGCGCATCAGCTCAGGAATCGCCAGCACGGGGTGGGTATCGTTCAAGTGGATGGCGACTTTGTCGGCAAGGTTTTTGATGCTGGGGAAACGGCATTTGTGGCGCGCCACGATGTCTTGTACGGATGCGGAAACCAAGAAATATTCCTGTTTCAGACGCAGTTCGCGGCCGCTGTCGGTAGAATCGTTCGGATAGAGGACGCGCGAGATGTTTTCATCGCTGTTTTGCGCGCGGACGGCGGAAGCGTAATCGCCGCGGTTGAAGTCTGCCAAATCGAAGCGGTTACCGGCGTGTGCCGTCCACAGGCGCAACGGGTTGGCGACGTCGCCGCCGTAGCCGGGGATGATTTCATCGTATGCCATCGCGGAAATCTCTTCGCTCGGATGCCATTCTTTTTTATCACCCATATTGATGACTTGTCCGCCGAAGCTGACGGCATATTGTTTGTTCGGACGGCCGATCTGCCATGCCAAATCTTGGTCGAGCCACAAATCGGGTTTTTCAACTTGCTGACCGTCCACGATTTCTTGTTTGAACATACCGTATTGATAGCGGATGCCGTAGCCCATGGCGGGAATACGCAAGGTGGCGAGCGAGTCGAGGAAGCAGGCGGCAAGACGACCCAAACCACCGTTGCCCAAGCCGGGGTCTTGTTCTTGTTCGCAGACATCGGCAAACTCTTTGCCCAATTGTTTGAACGCCTCTTCAAATTCGGCATAAACGCCTTCGTTAATCAAAGCGTTGACGAAGGCGCGTCCCAACAGAAATTCCATGGAAAGGTAGTAAACCATGCGTTTGCCGTTGTCGATGTGGGCGCGGCGGGTTTGCAGGAAATCTTCGGCAATCAGGTCGCGCGCGGCGAGCATGGCGGCGTTGAGCCATTGGTGTTCGGTCGCCTCTTTCGGATCGACGCCCAAAATAAAAATCAATTTATAGACGATGGACTTGCGGATGGTTTCGGCATCCGGTTTCGGCATGACATAATCAAAACCTGAAATGGGTTGTTTTTTCTTAGCCATGATAGCCTTTCTCTGTTGAGGATAGGGTGATGAAGCGGGGGAATTTATCGGTTTGTGTATTTATGACGGTCTGAGGTCGTCTGAAAAACCAAATGCTTTATTTTCCGTCAAGCAAAGTCAATCAAGTAAATTTATTACTAATCTTCAGCATTATAACTGAGTCAGCATGAATAACAGGGTTTTCATTTAAAAACATCTCGCTAACTAAAAAGTATTACTTATCCAGCGATGCGTTTGTACGATGCAAAACCCAGATACCCATATGTTCAACTGTCAGTTTGCCGTCTTGATTGTAATTAAACTTCTCAGATGGTACGCAAGAAAGCTGCCAACTTCCTTGAGGCAGGTTAAATATTTGTCGACTGCGTTTGGCGTTGATCAACAGCAGCCATTCATCGTCCAAGACAATCTGCATGGCTTTTGCGCTGCGATTGTGCCAGTAAAGTTCGCTCATCGGTTCGCCTTCCGCATTGAGCCAGCCGACGCGCTCTTTTTCCCACCAAACGTCATCGCCCAGTAATTTAATTTCTTGACGCAGGCGGATTAAATCGCGCGTATAGCCCTGCAACGCTTCGTCCGCCTGCTGCCAATCCAGCCAAGTAATCGGGTTGTCCTGACAATAGCTGTTGTTGTTGCCCTGTTGGCTGTTGCCGAACTCGTCGCCCGCCAGCAGCATGGGTGTACCGTTGGCAAGGAACAGCGAGGCAAGCAAGGCTTTGGCGGTGTAGGAACGGTCTTCCAAAATCGCCGCATCTTCGGTTTCGCCCTCGATGCCGTGGTTGTAGCTGATGTTTTCGTTATGCCCGTCGCGGTTGTCTTCGCCGTTGGCATGGTTGTGTTTTTCGTTGTAGCTGACCAAATCGCGCAACGTAAAACCGTCGTGTGCGGTGATGAAATTGATACTGGCGGAAGGATGGCGGCCGCTGTGGTTGAAAATATCAGACGACCCCGCCAGACGTTCGGCAAACGCGCCCAAATTGCCGCTTTCCCACACCCAAAACGCGCGCATATCGTCGCGGAAACGTCCGTTCCACTCGGCAAAAGGCTGCGGGAAATTGCCCAAGTGATAGCCGCCTTCGCCGATGTCCCACGCCTCGACAATTAATTTGCAGCGTGCCAACACGGGGTCTTGGTACACCACCTGGAAAAAACGTCCGTAAGCCTGAAAATCGGGTTCGCGCCCCAATACCGTTCCCAAGTCGAAGCGGAAACCGTCCACATGAAACTCCTCCGCCCAATAGCGCAAGCTGTCCGCCGCCCAACGGGTTACGTCGCGGCGGACGATGTTCAACGTATTGCCGCAGCCCGACCAATTTTCATAGCTGCCATCGGGCTTCAGCCAATACCACAAAGCATTGTCTATGCCGCGCTGGCACAGCATCGGGCCTTTTTCATCCTGCTCGGCGGTATGGTTGTACACAACATCCAAAATCACTTCCAAACCTGCTTGATGCAAGGCTTTGACCGCCTGCTTCAACTCTTCCGCTGCGCATTCGGCATCGGCGGCATAAGACGGCTCGACGGCAAAATGGGAATAAGTGTTGTAGCCCCAATAATTGCTCAAGCCCATTTTTTGCAGGTGGTATTCGTCCAAATGCTGGTGTACCGGCAGCAGCTCGACGGCAGTAACGCCCAAAGTTTTCAAATAATCAATCACGCGCGGATCGGTCAGCGCTTGATACGTTCCCGCGTCTTCCAAATCGGGGAACTGCTTGGTAAACCCTTTTACATGGGCTTCATACACTACCGTCCTGCCCCACGGATGGTTCGGACGGCGGTCGTCACCCCAATCGAAATCATCATCGCCCACCACCACGCTTTTGGGCGCCACCGCCGCATTGTCCCGCCCGTCTTCCGGACGAAACCATGCCATTTCATCATCGTCCCGATAACTCGGTTTGCCGTCGATTTTTTTGGAATACGGGTCAATCAACAATTTGTTTGGATTGAAACACGAGCCGCCCGGCGCATCAGCACGTCCGTAAACACGAAAACCATACTGCTGCCCTGCCCCGACCTCCGGCACAAAACCATAAAACACCGACCCGCGCCGCGAAGGCATTTCCAAACGGGTTTCCCCTCCCTTGTCAAAGAGGCACAGCTCGACTTTTTCGGCATGGATGGAAAACAGCGCAAAATTCGCCCCTTCCTCAGTCAGCGACACGCCCATCGGATAAGGCGCACCTTCTTCAATGCGCCATGTTTTGGTTTTCATTTTGTTTGTCCTGATTTGATGGAGACGCGTTTGGCGGCGCTTCCGGATAGGTATTCTTTTTATAATGGTGATGCTTAAAGGGAAAGAGGTCGTCTGAAAAGCAAAATCCCGTTTTCAGACGACCTCTTTTAGCCATAAACCTTTGTTTTCATATCAAGGCCGTCCGAATCCGTCAGATGCTAATTCGGCAACCTTACCGCCAGCTCGGCGGGCCATGCCCCTTTGTCGTCGGTTTTCACAAAACCGTTGCCCGTCAGCCCGCCTTTCAGCAGGCGGTTGTATTTCACCGCCGTCTCACGCGGCACTTGCAATTTCACTTTAAACATCAGCTTCGCGCGTTCATCAACCGTTTCCACCGACTTGGGAGTAAACTGCGCGTCCGTCGCGATGAATTTGATTTTAGCGGGGAACACCGCATCAATGCCGTCCAAACGGATACGCGCCTCATCATTGACTTTCAGACGACTTATGCTGTCGGTCGGCAGAAAAATATTCATCGAAACATCGGCAGGATCAAGCAGGCTGACCACTTTCGACCCCGCCGCAACCACGTTCCCCGCTTCTGCAATGGTGTATTCCACCCTGCCGGCTATCGGCGCGCGGATATTCATATCATCGTTGGCGGATGTAGCCGATTTGACCGCCGCCCTCGCCTGTTCCACACCGGCGCGCGCTTCCGCTTGTGCGGCGGCACTTTGCGCCACCGTCGCCCGCGCTTCGTCCCGCGCCGCTTCGGCTGCTTTGACCGCCGCAACAGCGCGTTCATAATCCGCCTGACGCTTGGTAACTTCCGATTGCGACACCAGCTGGTCGGCAAGCAATTTGCGCGCATTGTCCAGCTCCATTTTCGCCACGCGCAGTTGCTGCCTGTTCGCGTCCACATTCGCCTGCGCGCGCGCAACCGTCTGTTTCATCTGCGCTTCGGCGGCTTTTGCCCGTCCGACAGCCTCCTCTTGCCGCAATTCCGCCGCCCGCGCTTCTTCCAAACGGCTGTTGCTGGTTTCAGACGACAGTTCCGCCAGAATATCGCCCTCTTTCACATCCGCACCCTCTTCCACCAAAACCGCCTTCACCCGCCCCGGATACAGGCTGGCGACATCGATGCGGTTCAGTTCCAGCCGCCCGTTGGATTGCGCAATCCATGCAGGCAAAGTTTCTTTCTGGTTTTGAAGGACATACCACACACCGCCCGCAGCCAGCGCGACGGCAAGAGAAGCAATAACAGCTTTTTTCATGTTGCGTTACACCTTAATCGTCAAAACGGACGCGCCTTAGAGCGGTATTGCGGAAACAGCGCGGCAAACGCCCAATCTATCCTTTGGTGGATGGACGAATCGGTCAGCAAATCCTCATGCCGCCCGTTCATCTCATCAGTCAGTATCCCCAGCATACGGTAGCGCGTGTTCATAATCATCGGCGAGATGACCGCGCCGTTGAGAAACTCAAACTGATTCAACAATTCCAATTCCGGCACATCTTCCCTGCCGTCGCACGCTCTGATGTGCCGAATCATCCCACAGGCAAGCATCTTATGCTGCTTTTTCAACGCTTTGGTAATCAAATCCACGCCTTCTTCGCTGTCCAGCAGCATCCTATGTATCCACGCCAAATGCTCGCGTATCGTAACCGCCAGCCGCCAGACAATCTGATACAGCCGCTCCGTATCTTCGATGTTTTGGGCAAAATCGAACGACACCCGCCCCAAAGCCCGATTGCTGTACTCGATCAACATCGCCTTCACAAATTCGTCTTTGTCGGCAAACATCCTATTGAACGTTTCCAAATTCGAATTCAAATGCTCCGCGATCGCCTGCTCCGACAGCCGCTTGTAGCCGCATCTAGGATAAAAACAAATGCCTGCGGAAATAAATTGCGCACTGGTCACACCGTTCATTATCTTCACCTCATCTGCCTGTATTGTTGTCATAGGACAAATATCCAAGACTCAAATGAAACAAAAATCTTCTGAAATATCAGACCGCCTGCGGACGCTGCCGTCGCAAACCACGCCTCATCCCAAGCCGAGCCGATACAAATGCCAACCAACCGTTATTTTATCAAGCACGCAAAACGCCCCGATTCCGTCATCCGGTCTGTTTTTTTATTTCACTATATAACAAACCGCCCCCGCCTTCAATGCAAGCCATCTTCCAATTATCATTAAAATCCGATAGTTAAATTTGTTTTAAGAGGATATGGGTCGTCTGAAAAAACGGTTTCAGACGATTTGAAGAAAGCATCAATATAAACCAATACCCTTAAAACCCTGCATCGTTGAACTGCAAGCCTGACGGTTTGCCGCCATTCTTGCCCGAGTAACAACGGCTGAGCAAACATAAATGAAAATATAGTGGATTAAATTTAAACCAATACGGCGTTGCCTCGCCTTGCCGTACTATCTGTACTGTCTGCAGCTTCGTCGCCTTGTCCTGATTTAAATTTAATCCACTATAACAGGACGAAACTTTATTCGTTCCCCCAAAAAAATTTCAGACGACCCCTTCATCTCAAAAGGTCGTCTGAAATCTGAAACAGACAAAACGGCTGGTTTGAACTTGTCTTGCTATTTTAAAAAACCAAGTTCAGCTCAAACTTACGCTTCGCCTTCTACTTTATCGGCGTCCTCTGTTCCACTGGCTTCAGCATCTTTGTAGAGGTAAACCGTTGCCAGCGGCGGTACTTTGACGGCGAGCGAGTTGGGTCTGCCGTGCGACCAGATTTCTTCGGTTTGCAGGGCTTGTCCGGTGGATACGCCGCTGCCGTTGTAGCAGGGGTCGTCTGAATTGAGGATTTCGCGGTATTCGCCGGCTTCGTTTACGCCGAAGCGGTAACTGTCGTGGATGACGGGCGTGAAGTTGCTGATGACGATGACGCGGTTGCCTTCGCGGTCGCGGCGTTCGAAGATGAAGACGGAATTGTTGCCGTCGTCGGCGACCAGCCATTCGAAGCCTTCCGGCCATTGGTCGAGCTGGTAAAGCGGCGCGGTGTCTTTATAGACGCGGTTCAAATCGCGCACGAAGTTTTGTACGCCTTTATGCCAGCCGCCTTCTTGGTCGAGCAGGAACCAATCCAGTCCTTCGTTGTAGTTCCACTCTCTGCCTTGCGCGAACTCGTTGCCCATAAACAGGAGTTTTTTGCCGGGGAAGCCGTACATGAAGCCGTAGTAGGCGCGCAGGTTGGCGAATTGCTGCCAGCAGTCGCCGGGCATCCGTCCGAGCAGCGAGCGTTTGCCGTGTACGACTTCGTCGTGCGAGAGCGGCAGGACGAAGTTTTCACTGTACTGGTACATCATGCCGAAGGTCATTTTGTTGTGGTGGTATTTGCGGTTGATGGGGTCTTCCATCATGTAGCGCAATGTGTCGTTCATCCAGCCCATGTTCCATTTGTAACTGAAGTTCAAGCCTTCTTGACGGGTTACGTTGGCGAACGAGGTGGATTCTTCAGCGATTTCGGTAGCGGAGGGGACAACCTCTTTCAGCATGGTGTTGGTATCGCGCAGGAAGGCGATGGCTTCGAGGTTTTCATGGCCGCCGTATTGGTTGGGTATCCATTCGCCTTCTTTGCGCGAGTAGTTGCGGTAAATCATGGAGGCGACGGCGTCCACGCGGATACCGTCGAAACCGAAACGCTCTATCCAATACAGGGCATTGCCTTGCAGGAAGTTTTTGACTTCGTTCCTGCCGAAGTTGTAAATCAGGGTGTTCCAGTCTTGGTGGTAGCCTTCGCGCGGGTCGGCGTGTTCGTACAGCGCGGTGCCGTCAAACTTGGCAAGCCCGTGGTCGTCGGTCGGGAAGTGTCCGACCACCCAGTCGAGGATGACGCCGATGCCTTCGTCGTGGGCGGCTTTAATCAGGGCGCGCAACTCGTCGGGCGAACCGAAACGGCTGGTCGGCGCATACAATCCGGTCGCCTGATAGCCCCACGAGCCGTCAAACGGGTATTCGGAAACGGGCAGGAATTCGATATGGGTGAAGCCCATGTCTTTGACGTATGCGACCAATTCTTTGGCGAGCTGTTCGTAAGTCAGCCAGAAGTTGTTTTCAGGATTGCGTTTCCACGAACCCAAATGCACTTCATAAATGCTGATAGGTGCGTCAATGGCGTTGGCACGGGCGCGGAAGTCGGGTGTGTCCACTTTTTCCGGCAAACCGCGCACGACAGATGCCGTATTCGGGCGCAACTCTGCGCCAAAGGCATACGGGTCTGTTTTTTGCCGCACATCGCCGTTGGCATCGCGGATTTCAAATTTGTAGAGGGCGTTGAGTTTGACGGCGGGAATGAAGATGTCCCAAATGCCGTTGTCGCGGTGGAAACGCATGACGTGTCGGCGGCCGTCCCAGTGATTGAATTCACCGATGACGGATACGCGCTGCGCGTTCGGCGCCCATACGGCAAAGCTCACTCCTTTCACGCCGTCCAATTCGGCAAAATGCGCACCCAAGGTTTCATACGGACGCAGGTGTTTGCCTTCCGCCAGCAACCAAGAATCCATGTCTTTCAGGGCGGAGCCGAAGCGGTAAGGGTCTTCTTCGCGAACAGGCTCGGCATCTTCGGCATAACGGACGTTCAAAGCATAATCGGGCGCGCCTTCGGGCAGCACGGCAACAAAGAATCCGCGTTCATCGACTTTTTCAGACGACGTAATTAGTTCGCCGGTTTTACGGTTGACAATATCCACGCCCCAAGCGTTCGGAATCAGGGTCCGCACGACCTCGTCGCCTTCGACAAGGCGGTGTCGTCCCAAATAGGCGAACAAATCGCTGTGGGTGGCAAGAAACAGGCTTTCAACCGTGTCGCGTTCGACTTGGTCAAGCTCGTGATAAGGCTTCATCCGGCTGTTTTTCTTCATGCGTACCTCTCCAATCATGGCAAGTTGGCCGCCCATCAGGCGGTTGTGGGGAAAATCTTCAAGCGCGACGGGCATTTTGCGCGCCCAGTTGGGATAACCCTCAGAAACGCCCGGCACATTCAAGTTGTCGCTCATGCCCAGCAGGTTTTCCAGCTGCACCGCATACAGTTTGCTGCGGCTCATGGCGGCATACTGGTGCAAGGCGGTTAACAGCGTTTCATCAATTTCAGACGACATCTCGGCGTCGGCAGGCAGGCAGCCGGCGTGTTTCAACTTATCGAACAAATCCGCCTTATCATGTTCGCGCGCTTCCAAGGTCGTCTGAAAAGTTTCCGCATCGGGAATCGTACCCAAGCGGAACATCAAATCCAAATCCTTGCCCGTCCAATAGCCTGCCAAGGGCGCGACATCGTGCGTGCTGACCACCGTAATCGCCTGTTCGGGATATTCTTCGGGCAATTCAAAGCCGTGCCAGCCTTTGCTGAAATACACGACCTTATAAGAAAACACCTGATAACGGTTCAGCAGATAACGCGCTTGGTCGGGTACCGTACCCAAATCCTCGCCGATGACCACGCATTGGTTCCGCTGGCTTTCCAAAGCCAGGATGGCAAACATCACATCTGCGTCGTAATGCACATACGCGCCAAAGTCCGCCGTCTTGCCCACAACCCACCACAGACGGCACAAAGCCATCACATGATCGATGCGCAAGATGCCGTAAAGCCGCATATTTTCACGCAAAAGGCGGACGAACTTCTCATAGCCCGTGTGCTTCAACATCATCGGATTGAGCGGCGGCAAATCCCAGTTTTGCCCCGTCGGGCTGAACGGATCGGGCGGCGCGCCGACCGCCATATCCATGCAGTAATCGGCGCGTTTAAGCCAAGTGTCCGCGCTGCCGCGTGCCACGCCGACCGCCAAATCGCCGTAAATTCCGAGCTTCACGCCGCGCACCGCAGCCGCCTCGTTCACTTCGCGCAACTGCTCCGCGCAAAGCCATTGCAGCCACATATAAAAACGGATTTCGTGCCGATGACCCTGTGCAAATCTTTGAACTGCCTCACCATGCGGATCATGAAACTCCGACGGCCAAGACAGCCAACCCACTTCGCCGGAACGGTTGTAATACTGGTCCAACGCCTCAAACAAACCGAAGCCTTCCAAAGCCTCTCCGCGTTCTTCGACAAAGGCGTCAAATGCCGCCCGCTCTTGTTCGGCGGCTTTGCATCCGTCGTTTTCAAACGCGTCAAACGCCCTCTGCAAAGCATCGCGCTTGAACGCCCAAACCGCCGTATAAGCGACGGTTTCCGTAATCCGCAACGCCGCAATGCGCTGGCAGATATTCGGCTGCTTGAGCCAGTTTTTCAGCTTTTCGTTGTAAGTAAACGCGCCGACCTTTTCCACATCCAGATAAATCGGATTGAGCCATTCGCGCGAAGACGGGCTGTACGGGCTGGCAAAAGCAGGCTTGGCGCTGAAAAGCGCGTGCAGCGGATTGATGCCGACGAAATCCAGTTGCTTATCCGCCACAAACGCCATCAAATCCAGCAAATCGGTAAAATCCCCGATGCCCCAGTTCCGTTGCGAACGCAGGCTGTACAAATGCGTGGTCAGCCCGTTCATGCGCAAACCGTGTTCCAGCGTTTTCGGCTGATAAACCGACTGCGGCGCAACCACCAGCCGCACCTTGCGGACGCCGCCTTCCGCTTCCGCAGACAAAGTGTAATAGCCGCAAGCCAAAGCCGGCAGCGCCACCCAAAGCGCGCCGTCTTCGCCATGGTTCAACGGCAAAACCTGCCGTCCGCCCGCTTCGTCTTCCAAGCAAACTTCAGCTGCGCCATGAAACTCAGCAGGCAGTTGTAAAGATTCCCGACCGTTTTCATGCGCGACCAAAGTATCCGCATAAAGGTCGTCTGAAAAACCGTCCTGCTGCAAAGCCTTAATAATCCCTTCCAAAACCTCGGGCTTGGTCGCATGATAAATTCCACCGATGTCGTGGAAACCCAAATCAATACCCAAGCCTGCAGCCTGCTCTTCCAAATGTTCGCTCATGACACAATTCGCCTGTTTACAATAAACCGAATCTTAATATAAATAAGATTGAATGTTTCCCATAATTCAGAGAAAACAACCCTTCAGACCAGAATTTCCCTGCTTAGTTTGACTTATCCCAAAATTTTGATTGATGACTCTAAAGACATGCTGACAAAACGGCGGGAAAATTTCTATTATCATAATATTCTAAATAGTAGACATCTTTTTCGTTGTTTCAGCAGCAAACCTAAGTATTTCTCATTTAATCTCTGAAATTCTTTTTTCGTAAGATTTAAATAAGTTTTCCAAGTAATAATTTATCGAGGAACTTCCATAAAACCCAATATTGTCATACAGTTCATTGCAAAAAACGATTTGATTTGTTTCTTTCATATATGAAATAAATTCCAAAACATTCGTTAACATACTTTTTTGAATTACGACAGAAGTTTTAACTTGTAAATTCCATAAGATTAAAATAATATACAGAAAATTTTTCACCAGCCCTTCTTTTCATCTGAGATTATTACCTATGTTAAAACAAGCTATTTTACTGACTGCTCTGATTGGTGCGCTTACCGGCTGTACTTACGGCCATATGCACTACTCACCATCCTATGAACAAGAAGCCACCATGCGTGCTGACTCCCGCCGCGTTCAAGCTGACGAACGTGCAGAACGTGCAGAGCGCCGCCGCGAGCGCCGTCAAGAAATGATGGATGAAGCCGACGCTATCAACCGCGCAAACCGCAACAACCGCATCTACATCCTTCACTGATTACCAGTCCTTACGGATTATTGGATTCCTAATACTTATATTTCAAACAGGTAACATCATGAAAAATAAAATCGCAGCCCTGCTCCTGACTTCTTTCGTTATTACCGGTTGCTCTGCCCCCGGAGGCTCCGTAGGCGATTTGGCTATCGGTAGCGACTCTGCAGCCATCAAAGCAGGCCGCAACCGCGAATCTGCACAACTCTCCCGTGCCGAGCTGGAACAACACCGCCGTCAACGTACCAACGTTTCAGAAGAGCTGGCATTGGAACGTGAAAAACGCCAAGACAAACGTGACCAAGTCAACGGCGCAATGGGTACGGCAGCCAATGCAGTCGGCTTGATCGGCGGTATCGCAGGTACTGCCGCTCTGATCAAAGCTTGGTTCTAATTTAGCAGGTATTCGTAAAAACGACCGGTACGGCGTATTGGTCGTTTTTCTTATTCTCTGCTTCAAACTCGTTCATCCCGAATAAAGTCATAGACAAAACCCAAAAGGTCGTCTGAAACTTGAAACCCAAGTTTCAGACGACCTTTATCTATTGAATACCATCAAGCCGCTTTACGGTGGTAGTGCCGCAGCGCATGTTCTTTGCGACGACCGCTACTGAAGGCGGATACGCGTTTCAGATAACCAATAACGCGGGTGCCGTAGTCGATGTCGTGGCTGCCACAGGCGGAGCAGGCATGCAGGGTGCGTTTGTCGATATGACCGCATTCGTTGCAGATGGTGATGCGCACGTTCACGCAGAAGTAGTTGCAGCCGGTTTGTGCGGCGATGTCCAACAGCGAGCGGTAGCCGGTTTCGGGCAGGGCTTCGTCAAGGTTCAGGTGCAGCGCAGAGCCGCCGTCGAGCCAGTCCACCAGTTCTTTGCCGTGCAGCAGGAATTTGTCGAGCGCGTTGATTTCTTCGTCTTCGACGACGTAGAAATAGGAGTTGTAGCATTCGCGACTGACTTTGTAGCCGTCGGCTTTGTCCCATTTGGCGTTTTTCACGCCGAGGTTTTCGGCGGGAACAAACTCGGTGTTGAACTTCACGCCGTAGTGTTTGCTGGCGGCTTGGTTGGCTTCGAATATGGTTTTCAGACGACCTTGGACAAAGTTGATGTAATCGTCGTTGTAGCCGACTTTGATGCCTTGCGATTCGGCGGCTTCCGCCATACCGTTGATACCGATGGTGAGGAATTGTTTGTCCAGCGTGATGAAGCCTGCATCATAAACGGGCAGCATTCCGGCGGCTTGGTATTCTTCCATCAGTTTGCGGTAGGTGTATTGGTATTTGTGGATTTTGGCGACTTCGGCGGCAAGGTCGCGCCCGTCTTGTTCCAGCCGGTTCATGTTGATGGTGATGACGTTGATGGAACCGGTCGCCACGCCGCCCGCGCCGAGGGTATAGCTAAAAGTGCGGTCTTCGATGGCGTTACGCAGACGGCAGCAGGAAGCCAACGAGTCGGGATTATCGGAAAGATAAACGAAGAAGGAATTGCCTTCCGCCAACTCTTTCGCCATTTCGTCGGCGAACACGGTGTCTTTGCATTTGCCGCCATCGGTCAGCATCGCAGCGGTCACGACGGGGAAGGTCAAAACGGCTTTGGTGCGTTCTTGATTGAACCATTTGAGGAAGAAATTTTGCAGCTTCGCCACGCTCGTCCACATCGGTTTGCTGAAATCGGGGAAGACGAAATCGCCGAACATCGCATCGAAATAGTATTGATCGTAAACGGAAATATTCCAAAACACGCTCTGATAGCCGCGCGCGGCGGCGGGCTGGTTGATGCTGTACACCACCTGCTGCATGTGGTTGGCGATTTCTTTGCCGTGGGTTTCCAAATAATCGTCGCCGTAGTCTTTGCGGGCGAAGTAGTCGAAATAGGTCAGAAATTCGACCGTCGCCACCGCACCGGCAAACTGCGCGCTGATGGCAAACACAAGATTGATAAACGAACCGCAAAACGAAGCCAGATGTTGCGGCGCTTTGGATTCGCCGCCGAGTTTGCTTAAGCCGTCGAGTAGGAAAGGATACAGCGTAACCGACACACAATAAGGCTTGAGGCTGGTTTCGTCGTGCACATAAATCTCGTGCGCCTCAATCTGGCGGATGTATTCGTCGGCAACGGATTGGTCGAAAATTTCGGCGATTTTACGCGACACTTGGGCGCGGTTAATCTGCACGAAAAAGTCTTTCATGATTTCCGCTTCCATCGTGGCGATGTTTTTTTGAGTAACGTTGGCGTTGGCATCCATTTTCGAGCCGTCCGCCGCGTTTTGCGCACTGATGTAGTCGTGCATGAATTGCAGTTTGCCGTTTAACTGTTCGGGATGCAGCCGAATCATGTTAAGTCCTCCTGTGTGGGTTGGATAAAAAGCCTCAGGCCGTCTGAAAAGCCGCTGCCTGCGGCTGAGTTGTAATCGGGATAATTTTGGGCGCGGGTTTGTCTTTGATAAACAAGCGGTTCAATACCTCGCCCGTGCGCAAATCGATAAATTTCTGATTGGTTGTCGGGCTGTCCAAGCCGCCCAGCTCCATCTGCCAGCGGCCGGTTTTCAGATACGTCAGATAAGGCAGGATGCCGTCTGAAACCGCTTCCAGCTCCTCACGCTCCAGACCGGTGTACAAACAGGCTTGCAAACCCGCCTGCGTCACGATGCCCAACATTTTCTGCAAGGCTTCCGGCTGCCATTCCCCGCCCATAAACAACACGCAGCTAATCAGCCCGTGATAGCGTTTCAGACGACCTCTCAAATAATCCTCGGTCAATTCCGTGCCGATACCTTCTTTCCACGCATCGGCGCTATGGCAGCCTTTGCAGCGCAGCGGGCAGCCGGAAAACAGAAACGCCAGCGACACTTCACCCGGCACTTCCTGCCAGACAATTTGCTCGATTGTGAATTTCAATGCTGCCATGACTTATACCCATAAATACAATATATGGTGCAAATTAAACCACAAGAACACAATATATGGTATTTTTATTTAACAATGCAACAAACCGTCATGATAGCTTTTGATAATCCACTATATTAAAAATTCAAATTACAAAGCAGCTTAAATATAAAAAAGCCGTACTCGGAAACACGCTTCGCATTTCCCAATACGGCTTTTACGCCATCATACTTTTTTAAAATTTACATCCTTTTCTTATAGTACGACCTTGTTCAGATAGAGAAAAACCAAAAAAGATAAGCAAACTCCGTAATAACAAAAGCCATTAACAATCCATTCCTTCCTAATGACCAAAGGTCGTCTGAAAATCCTCTTCCCGGCTTTTCAGACGACCTCCCGCAATCTGAAACCCAAGCGAAAAGTGTTACAATAGCCGTTTTATTTTAGCCGCTTAAGGCAGTCCGACCATGTGTAACCACCATCATCAAAACGACAGCAAAACTCCCCACTCAGAAGCCCGCGACAACGACACCATCCGCATCCGCGGCGCGCGCACGCATAATTTGAAAAACGTCGATTTGGACATTCCGCGCCACAAGCTGGTGGTGGTTACGGGGCTGTCGGGCAGCGGCAAGTCGTCGCTGGCGTTTGACACGTTGTATGCCGAAGGGCAGCGGCGTTATGTCGAGAGCCTTTCCGCCTATGCACGGCAATTTTTGCAGATGATGGACAAGCCCGATGTCGATTTGATCGAAGGTCTGTCGCCCGCGATTTCCATCGAGCAGAAATCCACCAGCCACAACCCGCGTTCCACCGTCGGCACGGTAACGGAAATCCATGATTACCTGCGTCTTTTGTACGCCCGCGTCGGCACGCCGTATTGCCCCGAACACAATCTGCCGCTGTCGAGCCAAACCGTATCGCAGATGGTTGATGCGGTCTTGAAGCTGCCGGAAGACACGCGCGTGATGATTCTGGCGCCGGCGGTGCGCGAGCGTAAGGGCGAGTTTGTCGATTTCTTTGCCGATTTGCAGGCGCAGGGTTTTGCGCGGGTGCGCGTGGACGGCGAGGTCTATCAGCTGGACGAAGTGCCGAAGCTGGAAAAAAACATCAAGCACAATATCGACGTGGTCATCGACCGCGTGAAAGTGAAGGCGGACATCAAGCAGCGGCTGGCGGAAAGTTTTGAAACCGCGCTGCGCCACGGCAACGAGCGCGCGCTAGCGAGGGAGATGGACAGCGGCGAAGAACATTGGTTTTCCGCGCGTTTCGCCTGCCCTGTGTGTTCGTACAGTCTGCCCGAATTAGAGCCGCGCCTCTTTTCGTTCAACAACCCGATGGGCTCCTGCCCGACTTGCGACGGCTTGGGCAACACCAATTTCTTCGACCCCGAAAAAGTGGTCGCCCATCCTGAATTATCGTTGGCAACCGGCGCGATTGACGGCTGGGACAAGCGCAATCAGTTCTATTTCCAAATGATTCAGTCGCTGGCGCGGCATTACGGTTTCGATGTGCAGGCTGCTTGGGAAACGCTACCTGAAAAAGTGAAAAAAGTCGTGCTGCACGGCTCGGGCAAAGAAGTCATTGATTTCACATACCTGTCCGAACGCGGCACCACCTTCAACCGCAGCCACGCCTTCGAGGGCATTATCCCCAATCTCGAACGCCGCTACCGCGAAACCGACAGCGAAACCGTGCGCGAAAAACTGCGCGAATACCAGAACCACCGCGCCTGCCCAAGCTGCGGCGGCGCACGTTTGCGCAAAGAAGCCCGCTACGTTTACGTCAGCGGCGAACCGCTGCACGAAGTCTCCGCCTGGCCGCTGACCAAAACCCACCAATTCTTTGAAACGCTGGATTTGGACGGCAACAAAAAACAAATCGCCGAAAAAATCCTCAAAGAAATCACCGAGCGTCTCGGCTTCCTGATTAACGTCGGGCTGGATTACCTGAATTTAAGCCGCTCCGCCGAAACCCTTTCCGGCGGCGAAGCCCAGCGCATCCGCCTCGCCAGCCAAATCGGCAGCGGCCTGACCGGCGTAATGTATGTATTGGACGAACCCTCCATCGGCCTGCACCAGCGCGACAACGACCGCCTGCTCTCCACCCTCGAACGCCTGCGCGATTTAGGCAACAGCGTGATTGTGGTCGAACACGACGAAGACGCCATCCGCGAAGCCGATTTCGTCGTCGATATGGGCCCCGGCGCGGGCGAACACGGCGGCAACGTACTGATTGCCGACACCCCCGAAAACGTCGCCAAATGCGAAAACTCCGTTACCGGACAATACCTCAGCGGCAAAAAATCCATTGCCGTGCCGTCTGAACGCACGCCCGTCAATCCCGACCGAATGCTCGTCCTCAAAGGCGCGCGCGGCAACAACCTCAAAAACGTTACCCTCGAACTGCCGCTCGGTTTGATTACCTGCATCACCGGCGTATCCGGCAGCGGCAAATCCACCCTGATTAACGACACCCTCGCCAAAATCACCGCCCGCGAACTCAACCGCGCCCAAGAAGAACCCGCCCCATACGACGACATCCGCGGCCTCGAACACCTCGACAAAGTCATCAACGTCGACCAATCCCCCATCGGACGCACCCCGCGCTCCAACCCCGCCACCTACACCGGCCTGTTCACCCCCATCCGCGAACTCTTCGCCGGCGTGCCCCTTTCGCGCGAACGCGGCTACAGCGTCGGCAGATTCTCCTTCAACGTCAAAGGCGGCCGCTGCGAAGCCTGCCAAGGCGACGGCGTGATTAAAGTCGAAATGCACTTCCTGCCCGACGTGTACGTCCCCTGCGAAGTCTGCCACGGCAAACGCTACAACCGCGAAACACTCGAAATCCAATACAAAGGCAAAAACATCAGCCAAGTCCTCGACATGACCGTCGAAGAAGCCCGCGAATTTTTCGACGCCGTCCCCACCGTATCGCGCAAACTGCAAACCCTGATGGACGTAGGCCTCGGCTACATCCGCCTCGGCCAGTCCGCCACCACCCTCTCCGGCGGCGAAGCCCAACGCGTCAAACTCGCCTTAGAGCTATCCAAACGCGACACCGGCAGAACACTCTACATCCTCGACGAACCCACCACCGGCCTGCACTTCGCCGACATCGCCCTATTGCTGGAAGTCATAGGTCGTCTGAAAGGCAAAGGCAACTCGATAGTGATTATCGAGCATAATCTTGACGTGATTAAAACAGCGGATTGGATTGTGGACTTAGGACCTGAGGGGGGCGATGGGGGGGGGACGATAATTGCTTGTGGAACGCCGGAGGAGGTTGTAGAAGTAGAGGAGAGTTATACTGGGAAGTATTTGATGAATTACTTAGTCAAAGAAAGGTCATAAAAATGAATCCATTTATTTCAAAAATAGAGATTACTAACTTCAGATCAATTGAAAACTGTGTGATTGATTTAAATAACATTACTGTGTTTTCAGGATCGAATGATGCCGGAAAATCCAATATATTAAAAGCATTAAATTTATTTTTTAATGGAGAAACAGATTATGGCGTTGCTTTTAATTTTTATGATGATAAATGCCATTTAATTAATGAAGAGAAAATTACTATTTCTTTAACTATTAATCAGAAGTTAAAGAGAAAGAATAAAGGAAGAGAATATTCAATTTTTAAGTACACGAAAAAATGGGATAAAAGTGGTTTTTTGGCAAATGATAGTGGTCCAGAAATCAATGCCGAAATATCTTCTGCTTTGGCAATTAATCAGGGTAATACGAAATGGTTTGAATCTTTACGATATAGATATATTCCATCGTTAAAAGATTCCTCATACCTCAATAACTTAAAAAAAGAAATATATGAAATTTTAGCACATTCTATTAATTCCAGTAGTTTAACTTTTGAATTTATTGAACTTGTTCAAAATGAAACCAAGATTTTAAGCGATAAGTTAAATAATATATTACAAATAAAATCAGGATTTGACTTATCAAATAATAATTTTCTATTTGATATATTGGAATCACTAGACTTTCAGACTTCATATACAGCAAATAGTAATAATATAAAAATTCCTCTCTCATCTCGCGGAGATGGTATTAAGATGCGGCATATTCCCAATATTTTGTTATTTCTTCACCAAAAAGAATGTTCATATAATGACGTCCATACAATTTGGGGATACGAAGAACCTGAAAGTTTTCTTGAATTATCTGCTGCGTTTAGTGAAGCTAAGCACTTTCATAGTTTGTCATCTGAGCACAATATTCAAATTATACTAACTACGCACTCGCCTGCTTTTTATAATTTATACAATGAATATAAAGACAATGTATCTTTAGTATATACGGATAAGAATGAAAATAACTCCACTAGCTATAAAATAATAGGAAACACCAGTCTAATGGATGGTAAGTTAGGAATTTTAGAGCTTGTATCTCCATATATAAAAGACAAACTAGATGAAATTAAAAAGTTACAAGATATAATTAAAGACTTCCCCTCTGCTTATTTTAATAAAAATATATTATTTTTAGAAGGTGAGTCAGATAAAATTATTTTTGAATCGGTTTTAAAAAATTTAAATCAAGAACAAAATTTTGAAATTATTCTAGATGATAAATCAAGGGGAGCTGATCCTACTATCAATCATCTAATGGCTTGGGCTATGCACCCTAAAACAACACAGAATAATTTTAAAGCATTTGCCATTCTAGACAGTGATGATGCAGGGCAAAAAGCAATACAAAAATTTAAAGACGCAGCCCACAATATTCAAAGAATAAATAAGCAACAGAAAAATACAAAAATTATTACATTTAAGAAGGCAAATATTAATATTTTAAATCGCATCAAGAGTAAACTTTCTGATTTTCCTATAGGGTTGGAAGAAATTTATCCTATAGAAGTTTGGAGATATGCAAAGCAACAAGGATGGCTTATTGAACGAAGAAACTTAAATTCGATAGTATCTAAGAAAAATACAGACAATTCAAAAAGTGTTAATGATTTCATTAATGAAAACTTTAACGATGAAGAAGAATTATATATTAAATATCAAATTGATGATGGTGATAATGTAAATTTAGGCAGTAGGCAGAACAGGAAAGAAGCTCTTGCTCATTACGTTGTAGAAAACGATTACCTCTCTAATATTATAGATTTTTTTCAAAGTGCTGTTTTATCCCAAGTGTATCGCTATCGCCTAATTGATGCTGCTATATAAAACATAAGAATAAGCAAACATAGCAAGTGTGGTTAGGTTGCGACCCAATAAAACCGTAAAACTCATCTGTTTTGTTGAGTTTAGCAACCAACTTACAACTTTTTCAAATACCCCCAAAACCAGCCTGAAACTCCATTTTCAGCAAGCCGTAGCGTAGCCTGCATATCTAACCGACCGCGTGCGTGGCTGTGCAACATACCCTGCTGTGAATTACACGGAACTTCAAAACCAACGTGCAGGGTGTGTGCGGTACGCACGCGGTCGGTTGATTGACGGTTTGCCATTTCAACTTTTAACTTCGTTGAAGCTAGTGCTTTCAGACGACCTCAAAGGTCGTCTGAAAACGTCAAATTTAACAAAGTTAAAACCTTAAACAACAAACCATTTCTTCTCCAACGCTCAAACCAAAAACAAAAATCCTATGGCGCGTTATCGCAGAAACTTCATTGCCGGCGGCACATTCTTTTTCACTGTCAAACTCGCCAACCCGAAATCGCGCCTGCTTGTCGAACATATCGGCTTCGCGTGGGGCCTATATGGATGTGCAAAAACAATATCCCTTTGAAACCGTCGCCGTATGCGTACTGCCGAACCATATTCACGCCATTTGGACGCTACCGCCCGACGATGCGGATTATTCCCTGCGCTGGCGGCTGATTAAAACCAAATTCTCCGCACATTTCCCTCATGCTGAAAACCTGTCCGCCAGCAAACAGCGGCGGCACGAACGCGGTATTTGGCAACGGCGTTTTTACGAACACACCGTGCGCGATGAAATCGATTTGCAACGTTGCGCAGACTACATCGATTGGGCGTTTTCGTCGTTTCACCGTTATGTGCGGGACGTTCTTTAACATATCCACTGCTACCAGCACTTAAATTACAAGATACGCGAGCTATATTTACATCATCTAAGTTCCCGGTTTTCGTCGAAACCGTACACTTCTGTCCCAA
>KV797023.1 GCA_001809325.1 Neisseria sp. HMSC077D05
GAAGACCAAAAAGGTCAGGAACACATCAAACTCGCCACCGACTACCAGAAATCCCAACTCAACCTCGGACATATCGTCGACAGCGGCAGGGCAAAACGCGGAGAGAACGGCGAAGGCTTCGAACTCAGAACCGACGGCTGGGGCGCGGTACGGGCGGGTAAAGGCATACTCGTCAGCGCACAAAACCAAGACGCCAACGGCAAAGTGCTGGATATGGACGATGCCATCGCCCAACTCGAACAGGCACTCTCCCTCGCCAAAAGCCTGAACAAAGCCGCCCAAACCGCCAACAACCACCACACCGATGAAGAAACCCAAAGGGGTCGTCTGAAAGACGCCCTCAAAGACCTGAAAGAGGCCGGTTTAATCCAAACCGCCCCCGCCGG
>KV797024.1 GCA_001809325.1 Neisseria sp. HMSC077D05
GCATCCTTCAACGCATTCAGCTGCAACTCGTCATTCTGTGCCTGCACTTCCACTTTGCCCTGATTGGCCTGTACCTTGATGCCGCTGCTTTGGGCAAACAGGTTGAGGCTCTCTGCCGCATGGGCGGTCAGGCTTTGACCGGCGGTGATGTCGGTATGGTTGCCGCTGACCAGGTGGATGTTTTCATTGGCGGTGTGCAGTTGGCTTTGCTGGGTTGC
>KV797025.1:0-16955 GCA_001809325.1 Neisseria sp. HMSC077D05
TGCTATGATACGGGTGTTCCGATATACAAGGTTGGATATGCCTAAAATATTTCAGGCGACCCTGCATTCTGCCTAAAAGGTCGTCTGAAAACGCCGATAGCGCCGGACAAACGCAAAAATCTTGTCTTTGCCCAAACCTGACCCTTTTTTTCGTTTGCCTCACAAAAGGTTTACGGTATCATGCAGACCTGCTTCAGGATTGTTGACAACTTGGGGCAAAACGGACGAAGCCGGCCTGCTCGCCGCACCGTCCGACACAACGGCATTCGACGGAGTAACCGCCGCAGAATGTCGTCATCTGTTCATTTTTCAATATAAGGTTTGTAATTATGGAAGAAACATTGTCTGCACTGGTGGGCGCAGTCAATCTGATTCTGTGGGATTACATGCTGATTTACGCCCTTTTGGGCATCGGCCTGTTTTTCACACTCTATCTAGGCGCGCCGCAGATTACTAAATTGGGGGCGGGGTTTAAATCCGTTTTCGGCGGTTTGTTTTCCAAAAAAGACAAAGACGATAAATCTTTGTCGCAATTCCAAGCGCTCGCCGTTGCCGTCTCCGCCCAAATCGGTACGGGCAACGTCGCCGGCGTGGCAACCGCCATTACCGCAGGCGGGCCGGGTGCGATTTTTTGGATGTGGCTTTCCGCCGTTTTGGGGATGTCCACGATTTTTGCCGAAGCCTTGCTCGCGCAAAAATACCGCGTCGTCAGCCACGGCAAATACATCGGCGGTCCCGCGTTCTACATCACGCATGGTCTGACCCCGAAAATCGGGCGCGGGGCGGCACGTTTCTTATCGGGCTTCTTCTCTATCGCCCTGATTATCGCGCTGGGCTTCATCGGTAACGCGACGCAGGCAAACTCCATCGCCTCCTCCGTTACCATCGCCTTTAACGTACCGGCATTGGCAGTAGGCATCGTCCTCGCCGTCCTCGCGGGCATGATCATCGTCGGCGGCGTTAACCGCATTGCCAACATCGCCCAATTCGTCGTGCCGTTTATGGCGATTATCTATATCTTGTGTGCCGTCGTTATCCTGTTCAAATTCTCCGACCACATCATACCGATGTTCAACCACATCTTTACCGCCGCTTTCAATCCTGAAGCCGTTTTAGGCGGCGCAGCCGGTATCGGTATGCGCGAAGCCGTCCGCTTCGGTGTGGCACGCGGCTTGTTCTCCAACGAAGCGGGTATGGGTTCGACGCCGCACGCACACGCCACCGCCGACGTGAACCACCCCGTTCAACAAGGCTTGGCAGCATTTATCGGCGTCTTCATCGACACCATCTTGGTCTGCACCGCCACCGCGCTGATTATCCTCCTGACCGATGCCAACCTTTCCGGCGAACAAGGCGCGGCGGTGACCCAATTCGCCTTCAGCAAAGCCTTCCCCGGCTTCGGTTCGCAACTACTCGCCGTCTGCCTGACCTTCTTTGCCTTCACCACCATCATCGGCTGGTACTACTTCGGCGAGTCCAACATCCGCTTCCTCTTCAGGGGAAAACACTTGGGCATCTACCGCGCGCTTGTGCTGCTGGCTATCGTGTTGGGTACGCTGGGCAAAGTCGATTTGGTTTGGAGCCTGTCCGATATGTTCAACGGCTTTATGGTCATCCCCAACTTAATCGCCCTATTCCTCCTACGCAAAGAAATCCGCGCCGTTTACGACGATTATTTGGCGCAGAAAAAAGCAGGCAAAGGCTTGTCCTACCAATATGAATTCCACGAATTCCACGACAAGGCTTAATCCGTAATCGTGAAAAGGTCGTCTGAAAAGTTTTCAGACGACCTTTTTTATCCCCTAATCATTGAACCGATTAATGTTTTTTTGTACAATCCCCGCCATCTCAACCCTTTCTCAGGCCGTCGGAAAAGCGGCCTGAACCTTTTTGCAAAGAAAGCCCATGTCCCAAGAAATCCTCGACCAAGTGCGCCGCCGCCGCACGTTTGCCATCATCTCCCACCCCGACGCGGGTAAAACCACGCTGACCGAAAAACTCTTGCTGTTTTCAGGTGCGATTCAGAGCGCGGGTACGGTGAAAGGCAAGAAAACCGGCAAATTTGCCACCTCCGACTGGATGGAAATCGAGAAGCAGCGCGGCATTTCCGTGGCATCCAGCGTGATGCAGTTCGACTACAAAGACCACACCGTCAACCTCTTGGACACGCCGGGACACCAAGACTTCTCCGAAGACACCTACCGCGTTTTGACCGCCGTGGACAGCGCATTGATGGTCATCGACGCGGCAAAAGGCGTGGAAGCGCAAACCATCAAACTCTTGAACGTCTGCCGCCTGCGCAATACGCCGATTGTGACGTTCATGAACAAATACGACCGCGAAGTGCGCGATTCTTTGGAATTGCTGGACGAAGTGGAAAATATTTTAAAAATCCGCTGCGCGCCCGTAACCTGGCCGATCGGCATGGGCAAAAACTTCAAGGGTGTGTACCACATCCTGAACGACGAAATCTATCTCTTTGAAGCCGGCGGTGAACGCCTGCCGCACGAGTTCGACATCATCAAAGGCATCGACAATCCTGAACTGGAACAACGCTTTCCGCTCGAAATCCAGCAGTTGCGCGACGAAATCGAATTGGTGCAGGCGGCTTCCAATGAGTTCAATCTCGACGAATTTCTCGCCGGCGAACTCACGCCCGTATTCTTCGGCTCGGCGATTAACAACTTCGGTATTCAGGAAATCCTCAATTCATTGATCGACTGGGCACCCGCACCGAAACCGCGCGACGCGACCGTACGCATGGTCGAGCCTGACGAGCCGAAGTTCTCCGGATTTATCTTTAAAATCCAAGCCAATATGGACCCGAAACACCGCGACCGCATCGCCTTTTTGCGCGTCTGCTCCGGCAAATTCGAGCGCGGTATGAAGATGAAACACCTGCGCATCAATCGCGAAATCGCCGCGTCCAGCGTGGTAACGTTCATGTCGCACGACCGCGAGCTGGTGGAAGAAGCCTACGCGGGCGACATCATCGGCATCCCGAACCACGGCAACATCCAAATCGGCGACAGCTTCTCCGAAGGCGAACAACTGGCGTTCACTGGCATCCCCTTCTTCGCACCCGAACTGTTCCGCAGCGTCCGCATCAAAAACCCGCTGAAAATCAAGCAACTGCAAAAAGGCTTGCAACAACTCGGCGAAGAAGGCGCGGTACAGGTCTTCAAACCGATGAGCGGCGCGGATTTGATTTTGGGCGCGGTCGGCGTGTTGCAGTTTGAAGTCGTTACCTCGCGCCTTGCCAACGAATACGGCGTAGAAGCCGTCTTCGACAGCGCATCCATCTGGTCAGCACGTTGGGTATCGTGCGAAGACAAGAAAAAGCTGGCGGAGTTTGAAAGAGCCAACGCGGGCAACCTCTCCATCGACGCAGGCGGCAATCTCGCCTACCTCGCCCCCAACCGCGTGAATTTGGGACTGACGCAGGAACGCTGGCCGGACATCGTTTTCCATGAAACGCGCGAGCATTCGGTGAAACTGTAATGGATTAAAAAAGGTCGTCTGAAACCCTGACAGGACAGACGATTAGAATCTTTTTTATGCAATTTACGTCTATGATTTGAAGGAATGTTGATGAAAAAACAAATTGTATTGGCTGTTGCCCTGCTTCTGACCACTGCTGCCGCAAATGCCGGCGGAGCCAAACTCTCCTGCGGCAAACAGAAATGGGATGGAACAGAATTCGGCGTGACCAAATGCCGTTATTCAGGTAACTCTTTATCTGACGCTTATACTGCTGCTTTAAAAAAAGAGGGGGGAAACGGAGTACTGCCCAAAACCCTGCCAACCCGTAATATGAAACGTCAAATAAACGAAGAAACGGAAACCTCCATTCAATGGACCGGCAAAAAAATAGTCAATGTTTGCGTAAATAGCGAGGGATTCGATTGTTTCGAATTGAAACAGCAAAAAGATCATGTGGATGTTACATTTACAGTCGCAACACCATAAGTCTTGGTTTAGGTCGTCTGAAAACTCAGTATGGCAACAAGCATGGATACCTGATACAGCCGACCAATTTAGCCTAATTCGGAGAAAATCATGCAAAAACTGCTTTTAGCGGCAGTATTCATGGCAAGCATGCAATTTGCTGCCGCCGACCGCGCACCCATAGCAATTCCTAAAAAAGTACAGGAAGCCATCAATGAAGATAAACAAACCTGCCGTGAAATGGGAGGAAAATTCTCTGTTGGTCAAGCTTTGGATATTATCGATTTGAATAACGACGGTTATCATGATTTTGTCTACGACATGAGCAAGGTCACTTGCGCCAACGCACCTGATCTGGGCGGCTCCGGCGGCTGGGCGGTTACTGTTTTTGCAGGTCAACCGGATGGTTCTGCCAAACAGGCATTTCTTCATGGCGCAGTCGGAACAAAAATCATCGGCAACAAACTTTATTTAGGCGTGGGTGGAGAGCTGTGCGGCGAAGACACACGCGGTAAAGTACGTGCACAATATCAAAATTGTATCCGTCCGCTACAATGGAATGCACGTAAGAAAATGTTTGAGTTTGCGCCCGTCTCTCAGAAAAAACCTTTCCCCAAAAGCTTTCAGCATTAAGGACAAAATCAATCATTCGGTCGTCTGAAACCCGTAAACTGCACCTTCACAAAGGTGCAGTTTTTTATTCCTGCCTACAACTAGGTGCTTCATCTTTTTAGGTATGACGACAACCATGAGTGTTGCAGTTTAAAATTAAAAAAGCCGAGTCCTGCAATATACAGAACTCGGCTTATAGAAAACGTCTGAACAGTCTCTGATACGCACCCAATTTTTGCCGGGCAATTCAAGTTTTCAGACGACCTTTTAGCGTATCAAACCATCCGTTTTATTCAAACGGGCGCACTTCCAATCCGAACATACGGCGGGCAGTGTTCAGCATTTGGCAGCTGAAGCCCCACTCGTTGTCGTACCAGGCGAACACTTTGACCATATTGCCGTCGGTTACTTTGGTCAGCGTTGCGTCAAAGGTGCTGGCTTGGGTGGTGTGGTTGAAGTCCATAGACACCAGCGGCAGCGTGTTGTAGCCCAATACGCCTTTCAGACGACCTTCTTCTGAAGCGGCCTTCATCAACGCATTGATTTCTTCGACACTCGTATCGCGCGCGGCTTGGAAGCTCAAATCCACCAATGAGACATTGACGGTCGGCACGCGGATGGCGAGGCCGTCGAGTTTACCTTTCAGTTCAGGCAATACCAAACCGACGGCTTTTGCCGCACCGGTTTTGGTCGGAATCATGTTTTCCACACCGCTGCGGGCGCGGCGCAAGTCTTTATGGCGCACGTCGGTCACGGTTTGGTCGTTCGTCAGGGCGTGGATGGTGGTCATCGCGCCTTTGACGATGCCAATGTTTTCGCTCAATACTTTGGCGACTGGAGCGAGGCAGTTGGTGGTACAGGAAGCATTGGAGATGACGGTCATGTCGTCGGTAATCACATCGTCGTTCACACCGTAGACGATGGTCGCGTCAACATCAGCCTCGCCCGGTGCGGAAATCAGCACTTTTTTCGCACCGCTTTCGAGATGGGCATTGGCTTTGGATTTGCTGGTGAACGAGCCGGTGCATTCCATCACCAAGTCCACGCCCAAATCGCGCCAGGGCAGTTCGGCGGGGTTGCGGGTGGAGAAGAACGGGATTTTGCGGCCGTTGATGATGAGGTGGGTCGCATCGTGGGAAATGTCGGCATTAAAGCGGCCGTGAACGGTGTCGAATTTGGTCAGATGGGCGTTGGTTTCGAGGCTGCCGCTGGCGTTGACGGCGACGACTTCAAGTTGGTCTTGCAGGTTGTAATCGTAGATGGCGCGTAATACTTGGCGGCCGATGCGGCCATATCCGTTAATGGCAACTTTAATGCCCATGTTTTCTTCCTTTTTGGATGTAAGGTGGGGTTGTAAACTAATTCGGGCATTATTATAACAAAATTGTAGTGTGATGTAATTAACATTTTATCAAATAAATCTTGTTCAATCATATCTGCTTATTTTTATCCCAAAAAGATAATGAATTATTTTGTTCTACAAAACACCATATAAGGAAATTTATATTTCAATTATATTTAAAATATACACATTTAATCTTGATTTCCCACTCTCTCAAAAAAGGGAAAACCCGCATCTTCCTGATTTTATTTATTTGAAAAAGATAATCTCCAACCAAATTCCGCTACATCACGCAACAAAACTCCCCGTCATTCCCTCCCTTTTATCTTAAAAATCAATAAATACAATCCTATGCCTAATTTCATAATAAATTAACAAACCCCTACCCTCTTCCCCAAATCCCCCGTTTTCAAGACATAAAGCGCGTTCTTAAGCGGAGGCTGCTTGAAGATTCCGCCCCACTGTTTTAAAATAAAAATGTTACGTTATATCAATTGGAGAGAGAAAAACATGAAACATTGGAAACTCGGCGTCATCGCTGCATTAATGTCCGGCGCAGTTTACGCAGCCCCGATGAACGTCGTCACCAGCTTCAGCATTTTGGGCGACGTTACCAAACAAATCGGCGGCGACCGTGTTGCCGTGCAAAATTTGGTCGGTGCCAACCAAGACTCCCACGCCTACCACATGACCAGCGGCGACATCAAAAAAATCCGCGGTGCAAAATTAGTCTTGCTCAACGGCTTGGGCTTGGAAGCGGCTGACGTGCAGCGTGCCGTCAAACAAAGCAAAGTCCCCTTCGCCGAAGCAGCCAAAGGCATACAGGCGCTTAAAGCCGAAGAAGGCGAACATCATCACGACCACGAAGGCCACCACCACGACCACGGCGAATTTGACCCGCACGTCTGGAACGACCCCGTTTTGATGACGACCTACGCCCAAAACGTCGCCAACGCCCTGATTCAGGCAGACCCCGAAGGCAAAACCTATTACCAACAACGCTTGGGCAACTACCAAGTGCAGCTGAAAAAACTGCACAGCGACGCTCAAGCTGCGTTTAACGCCGTTCCCGCCGCCAAGCGCAAAGTCCTGACCGGACACGACGCGTTCTCCTACATGGGCAAACGCTACAATATCGAGTTCATCGCCCCGCAAGGCGTGAGCAGCGAAGCCGAGCCGTCCGCCAAACAAGTGGCTTCCATCATCCGCCAAATCAAACGCGAAGGCATCAAAGCCGTGTTCACTGAAAACATCAAAGACACGCGCATGGTTGACCGCATCGCCAAAGAAACCGGCGTCAACGTCAGCGGCAAACTCTACTCCGACGCACTCGGCGGCGCACCTGCCAATACTTACATCGGCATGTACCGCTACAACGTCAAAGCCTTGACTGATGCGATGAAAAAATAAAACCGCAGAATTCAGCGTGAGCGGATAAACCGAAAGGTCGTCTGAAACAAACTTGGCAAGTTAAGCCAAGACCTGTTTCAGACGACCTTTTATAGTGGATTAACTTTAAATCAGGACAAGGCGACGAAGCCACAGACAGTACAGATAGTACGGCACCGATTCACTTGGTGCTTCAGCACCTTAGAGAATCGTTCTCTTTGAGCCAAGGCGAGGTAACGCCGTCCTGGTTTAAAGTTAATCCACTATATCTTTCTTTTTCGAAGCGCTGCGCCAGTGCGTATCCGCAACAACCGCAGCGTTGACGCTCAAATTTACTCGTCGTCTTCTTCCAACGCTTCTTGTCCGCCTTTTTCGGCAAAATGACCCAACAACCAAAGCAGAGCGCCGCCACCGGTAATCCCTGCTTTAATCCACATTGCAGTATCTTCCCCCCAGTTATAAATCCATGCTAAAACTTTCGGCACAGCATTCATATAATTCAAACCGAACGCTAAAAGACCCAGGATAAACAAAGTGCTGCCAAATCTTTTCATGAAGATTCCTTTCGATGAAAATCAGAAGATTTATAAAGAAATATAAAAAAGATTACTTTCCGCGCAATATAGATGTAAAACGATATCATTATAGTCGAAACAAATTAAAAAATATATTTTCACGCAAAATACATGGTTGAGAGCAAGCACCTCATTCCTCATCAAAGAACATATAGTGGATTAACGTTAAACCAGTACGGCGTTGCCTCGCCTTAGCTCAAAGAGACGATTCTCTAAGGTGCTGAAGCACCAAGTGAATCGGTTCCGTACTATCTGTACTGTCTGCGGCTTCGTCGCCTTGTCCTGATTTAAAGTTAATCCACTATAACTACCCCCTTTGAAAAAACAGGTCGTCTGAAAAAACGCCCCCTCATCCTGCACCCCATCTTCCCCAAACTGCCTGAAATACAGCTAAAAATCCGTTTTCCCCACTTGCCAAGCCTGTTAAATTTTTTTACGATACAGCCATAGATTGTAAACAAAGGCCACAAGCCGACTGTTTTTTCAGACGACATTACCCCTGTCAGACCTCATTTCTATAACCGTAAGCCGCCAAGCGGCTGTTTTCATACCACATCAAAGCAAGAGGTATCAACGTGTCTGATTCCAAAACAAACGAACGCGCGACGTTTAGCAACCGCCGCGCGTTTATGGTTGCCGCCATCGGCTCTGCCGTCGGCCTGGGCAACATTTGGCGCTTCCCCTACATCGCCTTCGAAAACGGCGGCGGTGCGTTTCTCCTACCCTATCTGGTCGCACTCTTGACTGCGGGTATCCCGCTGCTGCTGATCGACTACGCCATCGGCCACCGCTACCGCGGCTCGCCCCCGCTGGCTTTCCGTCGCCTCGGCCGCTGGTTCGAGCCTGTGGGCTGGTGGAACGTCATGGCCAATATCATCATCTGTATCTACTACGCAGTCATCATCGGCTGGTCGGCAAGCTACGCGTATTACTCGCTGAACGCGGCATGGGGCGCAGATCCGCAGGCGTTTTTCTTTAAAGACTTCTTAAACATGGCAGGCCCTGAAGCCTTGGGCTTGGATTTTGTTGGCAAAGTCGTCGGCCCGCTGATCGGCGTATGGCTGTTTACCTGCATCATCATGGCTTTGGGCGTACAAAAAGGTGTGGCAGGCGCATCGTCGTTTTTCATGCCGCTGCTTTTGATTATGTTCATCATCATGGTCGGCATCTCGCTGACGCTGCCGGGCGCGGCTAAGGGCTTGGACGCGCTGTTTACGCCCGACTGGTCGAAACTTTCCGATCCCAAAGTTTGGGTCGCCGCATACGGTCAGATTTTCTTCTCGCTCTCCATCTGCTTCGGCATCATGGTGACTTACTCTTCCTACCTGAAGAAAAAAACCGACTTGGGCGGTACCGGCTTGGTTGTTGGCTTTGCCAACAGCAGCTTTGAATTGCTCGCCGGTATCGGCGTATTCGCCGCGCTGGGCTTTATAGCACAGGCCAATGGACAAGCCGTCAGTCAAGTTGCTTCCAGCGGCATCGGTTTGGCTTTCATCGCCTTCCCGACCATCATCAACCAAGCTCCGATGGGTGCGCTGATCGGCGTATTGTTCTTCGGTTCGCTGGTATTCGCAGGCATTACCTCGATGATTTCCATCGTTGAGGTCATCGTTGCCGCCATTCAGGACAAATTGAACATCGGCCGCGTCAACGCCACCCTGCTCGTCTGCATTCCGATGGGCATTATCTCCACCCTGCTCTTCGGCACGACTACCGGCCTGCCCGTTTTGGACGTATTGGACAAATTCGTCAACACCTACGGCATTGTCGCCGCCGGCTTCGTCTATGTTTTGGCCATCATTGCCCTGCGCAAACTGCCCGAGCTGCGCAACCATCTGAACGCGCTCTCCTCCGTCCGCGTCGGCGCGATTTGGACTGCCTGCGTCATCTTTACCGTCGCCATGCTCGGCTATATGTTGTACCAAGACACAATCGGCCTGCTTAAAGAAAACTACTCAAAATATCCCAGCGATTTCCTCAATATCTTCGGCTGGGGTATGTCGATCGGTCTGATTGTCATCGCCGTGTTGCTGTCGCTTCTGCCTTGGAAACATGGTCAAAACTTCAACGTCAAAGACGAACACGAACATGAACAAGGAGACAAAGAATGAGTACTTCAGCCATCATCATGATGATTATCGCACTCGTCGTCATCTGGGGCGGATTCATTCTGTCCGTATGGCGGCTGCCTGAAGAATAGGCTTTTTCCAACAAGTGTTGCAGACACCGCACAGGTCGTCTGAAACCCAAACGCCCCGAAACCGCATACCGGCTTCGGGGCGTTTTGTTACCATCAAATCCAAGACAGACAAGGCTTTCCATCTATCAGCCGAGTAACCGTACCGCACAAAAGCAACATTTGTTTACGCTAATTTTCCACAGGCGGGCGAAGGTAAACAAAGGGCTGATTATAATGAAAATAACTCCGGCATCTGCCGTGTTTCACGAAAGGAAGAAACAATGACCATGAAACCACTTATGGCGGTATTGCTCGCCGCCAGCCTCAGCCTCCCCGCCATCCACGCGGAAGCGCGAGGCACGGCAAACCAGAAAAAAGCCACCCTCGCCGGCGCAGCGGCAGGCGCAGCCTTGGGCGGTCTGCTGGGCAACGACGGACAAAGCGCAATCATCGGCGCAGTGGCAGGTGGTTTGGCAGGCAACGCCTATGCCTACCACAACAAAAAAATGAACCAAAAAGATGAAGACATCGCCTTGCGCGACCGCCGTTACCGCGATTCCCGCTACTATGACTACGACTATGACCGCTACGGTTACGACTACGGCGATTCGTACTACCGCGATACGCACTACAAAAAGAAATACAAACACAAACATCATCGCAAACACTACCGCGACTGGGACGATGATTACGATGATTACTATGATTACGACGACGATTAATCCCTTCGTCTGAATAGTTGAACCAAAGGTCGTCTGAAATCCTGAAACAAGGTTAAAACACCTTCCAATCTTGGGTATGCCCAAGCCGTTTTCAGACGACCTTAGATTCTAATTTCAAGTACAACAAACACTTGGCGTTTCATAGCCAAGTGTTTTTTTCTTGGTCGGCAGTTCACCTCATCTTGAACCCTGCGTCTCTCCCAATCACTCATCTTTCGGAAATCGGTTTGTTTAGGGAAGCATTGCCGGATGATTCCCTATGTACATTTTTGTGTAGCTTATAGCAGTCTTTCTTGCAGAAAACGGTCGTATGCTATCGCATACTGGTCTTTTCTATTAGGGAAAGTTCCACTTCAAATCCAAATTCAAATCCAAATCCGCTAGGCATCATACCTGTCTGAATCACTCCTCACGAACTAAGAAAAAATTTAGCTGACTAAATAAAATCTAACAATTATAATAAAAAATATTATTCCACTTAATAAAAGTTCAGCTATGGATTATCAAAAAATCAGCCGAAAACTCGAAATTTTAGCCGATGCCGCCAAATATGATGTTTCCTGCTCGTCGAGCGGCGGTTCGCGCGGCAACGGCGGGCAAGGCTTGGGCAACTCTTCGCGTGCGGGCATCTGCCACAGTTTCACTGAAGACGGCCGCTGTGTATCGCTGCTGAAAATCCTGCTGACCAACCATTGCATCTACGACTGCGCTTATTGCGCTTCCCGCCGCAGCAACGACATCCTGCGCGCGGCGTTTACGGTCGATGAAGTGGTGGATTTGACCATGAGCTTTTACCGCCGCAACTATATCGAAGGGCTGTTTTTGAGTTCCGGTATCTTTAAAAATGCCGATTACACCATGGAACGCTTGGTGCGGATTGCCAAAAAATTGCGCGAAGAACACGGATTCCACGGCTACATCCACCTCAAAACGATTCCCAAAGCGTCTGCCGAAATCCTTCATGAAGCCGGGCTGTATGCTGACCGCCTCAGCGTCAACATGGAAATCCCCACCGTTTCCGGCCTCAAGCTGCTCGCGCCCGAAAAAAAACACAGCGATATGACGCAACCGATGGCGTTTGTCCGTAACGAAATCGTTTCCTTTGCCGACAGCCGCAAAACCATCAAATCCACGCCCAAGTTCGCCCCTGCCGGGCAAAGCACGCAGTTTATTATCGGCGCGGCAGGCGAAACTGACCGCCAAATCATCCGCGCTGCCGGCGGGTTTTACCGCCATTACGGTCTCAAACGCGTGTATTACTCGGGCTATGTACCGGTATTGGAAGACAAACGCCTGCCGCCTTTATCGACGCAAGTGCCGCTGCGGCGGGAAAACCGGCTCTATCAGGCAGATTGGCTGATGCGTTTTTACGGCTTTTCCGATCATGAAATCTTAGACGAACAGCAACCTTTTCTCGACTTGGATTTCGATCCCAAGCTCGCTTGGGCGCTGCGCCACCGCGAATGGTTTCCCGTGCCGCTGCAACACGCGCCGCTTGAAATCATTTTGCGCGTGCCCGGCATCGGCGTAAAGTCCGCCCGCAAAATCGTGCAAGCCCGTCGCTTCCGCATGATCACCATGGCACAACTGAGAAAAATGGGCGTGGCGCTAAACCGCGCACGCTATTTCATCACCCTGCCCGAACCCAACCGCTACGCCGACCTAATCGACAGCCCGCAACTACGCGGTCTGCTTTTACAAAACACACGCTCCAAATTCAGCCAAAGCGATGCCGTGCAAACCGATTTGTTCGGCTGATAACGAAAAGGTCAACATTATGCAAATCACTTTGCACTACGACGGCAGCTTCGACGGCCTGTTAAGCACCGTGTTTCATGTTTACGCCTGCAAATACGCTCCTGAAAACGTGCATATTACCCATGATGCGCAGGATACGGATTTATTCAGCCGCAGCGAAACCGTTACCACCTCCCCCGACCGCGCCCAGCGCGTTTTCAAACGGCTCGAACAGCAAATCGGGTGCAGCGGTATGGTCAAACTGCTGTATGGTTTTTTAATCGCCCTGCCTGAGATGCCCGACACTTTTCTGCGCATTGTCAGCCTGATGCTCGCCCGCCCGATACGCAAAGACGTGCTCTGCGATTACGGTCTTTACGATGTGATGCAATGGGCGCAATGGGTGAAAACCGTCGGACATGAAAAACACCGGATGGAAGCGTTTGTCCGTTTTGAAGAGCTGTCAGACGGTCTGTATCTCGCGCGTATCGAACCTCAATACGACGTGTTGCCTTTGATTACACGCCATTTCCGCAACCGTTATCCGCAACAGCAATGGGCGATATTCGATATGCAGCGCCATTACGGCATCTTAAGCGACCCAAACGGCCTGCACGCAATCAACGGGCTTGAAGCCGACCGCATCCAAACATCGTATGCCCCAAACGAACGCAGTTACCAAGCCCTTTGGCAGGACTATTTCAACAGCAGCAATATTCCATCCCGACGCAATCCCAGGTTGCACCGCCAACAAATGCCGCAACGCTATTGGAAATACCTTACTGAAAAACAACCTGCTGTTTTCGATTAAAAATACCTGTCTGAAAACAGGTTCGGACAGTTCAAGACCTTTGCAAAATTCCCACACGGACATTTAGGGGATTTTGGGAATTTTGCAAAGGTCTCAGCCTATTCATTACCTAAAAGTCGCAATTTTGTCCAAATCCGCCTTTTCAGACGACCCCTTACTCTTTCCCTCAAATTTACCTTTTCCGCCCGCTTCGGTATCATACCGCCTGTCTGTTTATCCCCAACGGAATCCCGATTATGTCTGACTGGTCCCTCCCCGATTTCGAACGCAAAATCTGCCCGCCTGAAGAATTGGCGCAGCGTCTGCACGAACTGCCCCGCCCGCTGGTATTTACCAACGGTTGTTTCGATATTCTGCACAGGGGGCATGTTACCTATCTGGCGCAGGCTCGGTCGGCAGGGGCTGCGTTGGTGTTGGCTTTGAACACGGATGCGTCCGTGCGCCGTTTGGGCAAAGGGGACGACCGTCCCGTCAATTCGCTGGAAAACCGCGCGGCGGTAGCGGCGGCATTGGCAAGCGTCGATTTGGTCACTTGGTTTGACGAAGACACGCCCGCCGAGTTGATCGAGCAAATCAAACCCGACATCCTGATTAAGGGCGGCGACTGGCCGGTCGAAAAAATCGTCGGTGCGCAAGAAACGCTGGCGCGCGGCGGCAAAGTGTTTTCCATTCCGTTCCTGCACCAGACTTCCACCACGAAAACGCTGGAAAAAATCCGCGCAGCCGAGGGCGGCAAATGACCGCGCCGAAACTGCCGCACAGTCGGGTTTTGGCGGAACTTGCCGACGGTCTGCCGCAACACGTTTCCCATCTGGCGCGTATCGCAGGCGTGAAACCACACCAGCTCAACGGCTTTTGGCAACAGATGCCCGCACACATCCGCGGACTGCTGCGCCAACACGACGGACAATGGCGGCTCGTGCGCCCGCTTGCTTTGTTTAACGAAGAAGCCTTGCAGCGTTTGGGGGCGGAACGCGGTTTTCAGACGACCTTAAAACACGAATGCACGTCCAGCAACGACGAAATCCTGAATCTGGCGCGCACTTCACCTGAGCAAGCTCATAAATCGCTTTGTGTCGCGCATCTGCAAACCAAAGGCCGCGGACGGCAGGGACGCAAGTGGACAAACCGGTTGGGCGAATGCCTGATGTTCAGCTTCAGCTGGGTATTCGACAAACCTCAGCACGAACTCGGCTCACTCGCCCCCGCCGTCGCACTCGCCTGCCGCCGCGCCTTGGCAGCATCGGGTTTGGACACACAAATCAAGTGGCCGAACGATTTGGTCGCCGGCAGAGACAAACTCGGCGGTATCCTGATCGAAACCGTCCGCAACGAGGGCAAAACCGCCGCCGTCATCGGCATCGGCATCAATTTCGTCCTGCCCAAAGAAGTTGAACACGCCGCCTCTGTCCAAGCCCTTTTCCACAATATGCAGCTTGCCCGCGGCGCGGCTTCCGTACACTGTATCGCCGCTTCAACGCTGTTGGACAAACTCTTGGGCGAACTCGATGCCGTCCTGACGCAATACGCGCAAAACGGGTTCACGCCCTTCCTCGGCGAATACCAAACCGCCCACCGCGACCACGGCAGACCCGTCCTGCTCCTGCGCGACGGGCAAACCGTAAGCGAAGGCACCGTACTCAGCGTCGATGCGCAAGGCGCGTTGCACCTGATGACATCTGCAGGCGAACAAACCGTCGTCAGCGGCGAAATCAGCCTGCGCCCCGACGACACGCCCCGCGCCGCCGCGCCGCGCCCACCCGAACGCCTGCTCCTGCTCGACGGCGGCAACAGCCAGCTCAAATGGGCATGGGTGGAAAACGGCGTGTTCAACGAAGTAACCCGTGCGCCGTACCGCGACTTGAGCAGGCTCGGCGAAGAGTGGGCAGAGCATTCAGACGACCGCACCCGCATCGTCGGCTGCGCCGTGTGCGGCGACCTCAAAAAAGCCCTCGTCGAAGCCCACCTGACCGCGCCTGTCCGCTGGCTGCCCTCCATGCCGCAGGCACTCGGCATCCGCAACCACTACCGCAACCCCGCCGAACATGGTTCCGACCGCTGGTTCAACGCCTTGGGCAGCCGCCGCTTCAGCCAAAACGCCTGCGTCGTCGTCAGCTGCGGCACTGCCGTAACCACCGACGCGCTCACCGAAGACAACCACTACCTCGGCGGCACCATCATGCCCGGCTTCCACCTCATGAAAGAAGCCCTCGCCGCCAAAACCGCCAACCTCGACCGTCCCGCCGGCAAAGTGTACCCCTTCCCCACCACCACGCCCAACGCCATCACCAGCGGCATGATGGATGCCGTTTGCGGAGCCGTCATCATGATGCACGGGCGGCTGCAACAAAAAACAGGCGAAGGCAGACCCGTCGACGTCATCATCACCGGCGGCGGCGCAAGCAAAGTCGTCAACGCCCTGCCCAAGCAGTTTGTTTTGGACAATACGGTAAAAATTGTAGATAATCTCGTCATTTACGGTTTATTGAACTGGGTCGCGCACGAGCAGGAACAGACCGACACACTGCCCGAATAAGCAGCAATACCGTAGCGCAGATTCAAAAGGTCGTCTGAAACGCACATACGTTTTTCAGACGACCTCCAAACAAAACACACTTCAGCCGGTTGGCTTTACAGCCGATCCGCCACAAAATAACAACACAAAATCGTCCGCACACCACAACGGCACCCGAACACAAAAAAGGAAAACAACTCATGAAATGGCTTTTCGCCGCCCTCGTGGCACTCAACATCATCGTCTTCGGCGGCATGATTACGCACCGCCTCAACAACGCCAAATCCCCCAACACCGCCGCGCCCGTAGAAGGCGGCGCCCACGAACTTGCCCAACCCGAATCCCTGCGTCCGCAGCAAGCCCCCGCGCCTGCCGACAACGCCCAACCCGACTGGCTGCAAACCGACGAAACACAAGCCGACCTGCCCGAACCCGAATCCGAAGAAGCCATAGCCGAGCGTAAGAAAAAAGAAGAAGAGGAATTGGCACGTCGCGAAAAAGAAAAAAAAGAACGTGAAGAAAAAGCCCGCCGCGAAAAAGAAAAAGCCGCCGCCGAGAACACCAATCCGGCTGCTGCCGCCAACGAAAATCCCGCAGCCAAAAACGCAGCCGCCGCCCGCCAATGCACGTCCAACGCCAGCGTTACTCTGGACGAAGACGACTATCACCGCATCAAAGGCCTGCTGACCCGTTGGCCGCACGCTGCCAGCCGCACCGTTGAAAAACGCGGCGCAGCAAAAGACCAAGCCGCCAAAACCTTCCGCGTCCTGCTGCCCGCCGACAGCGAAGCCATGAACCGTCTCGAAGCGCTCGGCAACAAAGGCTTCAACGGCACGCTTTACAACGGCGAAATCAGCCTCGGCGTCATGAAAAGCCGCTCCTCCGCCCAAGTCCTCATCTCGCGCCTGTCCGCAGCAGGCTTCGGCGGCGCGCGCATCGTCGAACAAGACGACAAAGGCAACGCTTCCAACAGCACCCTCAGCGTCTCCCGCATGACCATTATCTTCATGTCGGTCGATGAAAAAGACGCACAGGAAATCCGCAACATCGTCGGACGCTACGGCAGCCTGAACATGAAAACCTGCAAATAAAACCCAAAGGTCGTCTGAAAGTTTTCAGACGACC
>KV797025.1:17055-19624 GCA_001809325.1 Neisseria sp. HMSC077D05
AAGGTCGTCTGAAAGTTTTCAGACGACCTTTTGCAAAGATGCAACAGATTAGGCGGCAGTCAAATCCTTTTTGAACATCTGAATAGGTTGACGCCGATATTGCCTTCACGCTGTATAGTGGATTAACTTTAAATCAGGACCAGGCGACGAAGCCGCAGGCAGTACAGATATAGTGGATTAAAATTGCAATGATACGGCGTTGCCAACGCCCTTATGTACTACCCGTACACGGCGGGCGTTGCCGCCTTGTCTCATTTTTATTTTAATCCACTATAGTACGGCAAGTCGAGGCAACGCCGTACTGATTTAAAGTTAATCCACTATAAAACCACTGACAAACCCTTATCCAAACAAAGGTTCTTGAGAAACCATGAAACCCGCCAAAACCTCCCTGCTGTTTGCCCTTCTGCTCGGACTGCTGCCGGCAGCATACGCCGAAGACTATGACGACGAAGCCTATCAAAACCTGATCACGCAATGCACGCGCAACCAGCTCGACAGTTGCGTCACACTCGGCATTTGGACCCGCGACTATCTGGAAAGTCCCACCGATGCCTACCTGCCGTTGAAGAAAGCCTGTGACGGCAAAAACATGAAGGGCTGCAACGTATTGGCAAACCTCTATTTAGATCCATACAGCGGGCTGGGCATGGACTACCCCAAAGCCCTCGAACTCTACCGCAAAGCCTGCAAAGGTGGCTATGACAACGCCTGCCGCAATGCCAAAGAAACCGAAGAGGAAATGCGCAGTCAAACGGCGGAAGACCGCGCAGCCAAACGCCAAGAACGACTGGAGGCATTGCAACGTTCCTGCATGGGCGAAAACGATAGCGCTTGCAGAGCCTTACAACGCGAATTGCAACGCTGATGCCGAAGCCTTTGTCCGTCTGAAACGACTTTCAGACGACCTATGCTACAATTTGACGCATCCAAACCGAATCCCATCACAGAAACCTCATGGAAGCCACCGTCTATCTCGAAGACAACGAATACATCGCCCTGTGCGACCTGTTAAAACTCGCCGGACTTGCCGAAAGCGGCGGACAGGCGAAAGCGTTTATCGCCGAAGGGCTGGTGTTGCGCAACGGCGAAACCGAAACCCGCAAAACAGCCAAAATACGCGGCGGCGAAGTCATCGAGTTTGACGGCGCGCGCTTGGAAATCGCCGATGGATACGACCCTGAAGAATAAAGCCGAAGCCCTCTTGGGCGAACCGCTTCTAGACGAACCTGTCCGCCCCGAGTCGTGGGAATGCTGCGGCAGCGATTGCGGCGATGCCTGCATCCAGACAATTTATTGGTCGGATAAAGCCCGCTACGACGCACAACAGCGGAAATTGAAAGAAGCGGGTTGGTCGGACGACGAAGAGAACGGAAAGGTCGTCTGAAAACGGTTCGGCTGGATGGCAACCGCGTTTTCAGACGACCTTTTACTTTTCAAAAGCCGTAGGTTGGATACTTGTATCCGACAAAGTTTTAATATGCGCAATTTGAAATATCGGATTCAATAATCCGAGCTACTGATTTTCAGACGACCTTTGTCAGATTCTGTTTTCAACATGACCGCCCCACCCTTTATTCACCACACACATAACGCCCCATGATAGACCTGCACTGCCATTCCACCGTTTCCGACGGTATGCTCTCCCCCGCTGAAGTCGTGCGCCTCGCGCATCAAAACGGCTGCACGCTGCTGGCGTTGACCGACCACGACCACACCGGCGGCATTGCTGAAGCGCGTGCCGAAGCGGACAAACTCGGGCTGCGTTTCGTCAACGGCGTGGAAATCTCCGTCACTTGGCGCGGGCGCACCATACACGTCGTCGGTTTGGATTTCGACGAGCAGGACGAAAACCTGCAAAACCTGTTGGCGCAAGTGCGCCAAGGTCGTCTGAAACGCCTTGAAGCCATCGCCGCCAAGCTCGAAAAGAAAGGCATCGGCGGCGCATACGACGGCGCGCTCGCGCTGGCGGCAAACAAAGAAATGGTCAGCCGCACCCACATCGCCGAGTTCCTCATCCGAGCGGGACACGTCAAAAACAAGCAGCAGGCGTTCACCAAATACTTGGGCGACGGCAAATCCTGCGCCGTCCGCCACGAATGGGCGATGTTGGAAGACTGCGTATCCGCCGTCAACGGCGCGGGCGGCATGGCAGTCATCGCCCACCCCATGCGCTACGATTTATCCGCCACCGCCAAGCGCAATCTGTTTGAAGAATTTAAAAACCTCGGCGGCGTGGGCATCGAAGTCCACAGCGGCAACTGCTGCAAAAACGACCGCCTCAACTACGCGCTTCTGGCAGAACGCTTCGGCATGCTCGCTAGCGCGGGCAGCGACTTCCACCGCTTAAACGACTTCAGCGGCGGCATCCTCGGCGCATGTCCCGAACTGCCGGACAACTGCAAACCGGTTTGGGAACATTTCAAAAGGGTTTGAGCAAACAAACTTCAAGAAAATATCCGGCAATTGCGTTCAAATCATGTTGCTTGACCCTGAGACGGCAACGTCCTATGTTCCAAACCCATCCGACCCAACATCTTATAGTGGATTAACTTTAAACCAGTACGGC
>KV797026.1:0-18341 GCA_001809325.1 Neisseria sp. HMSC077D05
CGCCGTACTGGTTTAAATTTAATCCACTATACGAATTGAGAATTTCAGACGACCTTTGGCTTGAGTTGGAAGTTATAGTGGATTCAGTTCAAACCAGAACATAGCGACGAAGCTTTATCTGTGGTTTGTAGTGTTCTTTTTTATTAACGAATTTCAGGTCCGAAATCAGCTATGATAAATTCTTGAACAATCATGACTGTGCAGTTGTCTTTACGTTTTTTCATAAAAAGCAGTTTTGCCTTTGCCGGAGTGGGTAACGTAAGAATAGATATGTCTTTACCGTCTAAATGACCGATAAAGCTGGGACTGCCTGCGAACTCTTCATAGTTTGTAGGTGGTAACGGACAACGATTATGGTGAAGTTCAAATTCAAGCTGCTTCATTTTTCCTTTTTCAGACGACCATTCGGCAAACGAAATACTGCGGATACCGTATTGTTGATAGGGTTGTTGGTTAACATGGTATGTGCTGTTGAACTGCTTGTCGTTTTTTATCGTATGGTTAGCAGTTCGATTGATTTCATGCGCCAACTCGGGGATGTCAATACTGCGACCGATTTTATCCAAGTCAATAAAACTGCCATCGCGTGCAGCTTCTACCAAAACCTTAGACAAAGATTTATCGTACATACGCATGGTTTCCATCGTATCAGCCTTGGCGATATTGACAGATGTAAGCAATGCGCAAAATATCAAAAAATGAGATTTCATTATAAATCCTTGTTATTAAATAGAGTTTAAGAATAAAACAAAATTGTCTGCATAAAAGATGGAATATTATTATTATAAGGTATACCAATAATTTATTGAAATTTCCCCAACATTATTTTTCTTATGTCTGAAAAACTTTTTGATGAATTATTTTTAAGAGCTATATAAATTTCATCATCAATTTTGTTTTGTGTTAATACCATATCTTCAATATATGGAATAATTTGTTCACAGTTGATTGAGATTAGGTAGGCAGCTATTTCAATATAAATATATGATTCTATGCGAGAATGGTCTAATCTGTTCAATAGCAAAGTTTCAATCGATTTCGAGTGATAGCTTTTTTCTTTTAATGCATACACAATCCAAGAGATAACTTTGGGGTGTCTGCTATTTAAATTTTTTATTAGATATTCTTCAATATAATCCCTTTTGGGAAAAAATGCAGAGCTGAACGCAGTAGCAATAACAATAGAATATCTATGTATTTGCCAAATTAATTTAATTTTTTCTTCTATTGCGCAGAATTCTTCCTCTTCTAAATCATAATGGTGAAACAAATGCCCTAAAGAGGATATCGCTGAGGATCTTACGTTAATGCTTTTATCGTTGTTTATAAAATCAATTAAAAGAGATAAAACCTCTTCAAGTTCGGATTTATCAAGCTTATTCTGAATCTGACCGAGAATAAAAACAGCAATTTCCCTATGTCGACTATGCCGGCTTGTTAAGAGAACATTTTTAACGATGTCTTTAATTTCACGATACCGGAAAAATTGCAATCTTCTAGCTGCTTCGTATTGAATTTGAGTATTGGAATTCTGCAGAATATTGAGTAACTCAGCAACTGATAAATCCTTACACGTCAAATAAGCATCAAAACTCAGAGCATCGTTATTTTTCATATAGTTTGCCTTGTCTTGTGTCTAATGCAGGGGGCTATCTTGAAAAATGTGATTTGATTTCATGAGTTTTAGCGTTTATGTGGACTTCAATAATTCCATGTCCACCTCTATGATGAGGATTTAATACTTGGGGAGAGTAGGTAAAAACATAATATTTGTTTTCTGTTTTATCAATGTAAGTGCTACATGATATATTGTAGTCGGAGATATTTAATTCTTTAGCCTCTATTTCTTTCATGGAGAGAAATAAAGGTTGGGAATATTCTTTTTCTATCGATAGTTTTTTACCCGAATATCTGTAAATTTCAAAAGAATCAGCCATGGTATTTTGCGGTATAAAGAATATAAAGAGTAAAGTAATCAGATATTTTTTAAGATTCATTTTTAGTATTAACTCGATAGGATTTAAAATCGAAGGAACCAAGTTTCATGGTTTATAGCAAGCTGTTGGATCAGCAGATGTAGGTTGGGTCGTGACCCAACATTCAGGTTTTTGTTGGGTTTGCCAACCCAACCTACGCTTGCTCAAGCTCGCGTGCGTGCGTATCGCGCACATCCTATCTGCAGCTTTCATGCGGGCTACCGCTTATATTGGGAATAATTTTAATGAGTTAGGTTCACATTATTACTTTATGATACTTTCCAAGTTTTCGTATCGAATTAGAGCATTATCCAAGGCGGAGTTTGGTACTATCTGCAATGGTTCTTCATGTAAAAGACGGTATACGGGGTTAATTAAGAGTTCTTGGAAGTTATGGGAATTTATTTTCAATAAGTCGATACTATAATGCCAAAATTTATTTCCATTGTCATAGTTTGACCAAATAATCGCATTATCTTCTAACGAAAATGATCCAGGCATTTCATCAAAATATAAAATTTCATCTATTGGATATTTAATAAACCATTCGCTATAATGTCTCATATCTGATGAATTAATATGAATCAAAGGTCTACCTATTTGATTAGGAATTGCAACACTTTTATCACTAAATGAAAATTGAAAGTTAATAAACCTATAAGCTCGATCATCAGTTAATTTTCTTTTTGTCTTATAAAATATGGCAATGCTTATATTGAACCAAGACACTAAATACTCGCTATTTGAAATATGACAAATTTCTTGATAATTCGAAGCTTTATATTTTGTACTACTATCAAGAAATGTGTCTAACTTATTGATTAGAAGATTCTGTAACGCAATAATCTCTATGAAAAATTTTTCCAATTCGTTTAATGCGGTTGTAATGTTTCTGCCTTGTTCTAAATAATTATCCATTGTTAATCTTCCATTGGTTTTTCAATTGAGGAACATTGATCCTAGTAAAATTTACTAATTCAAATTTTTTATTATCCCATACTAAATAACTTGGGATACGAAGTAAAGGAAAGAAATTAAATCGTTTAATATTCAGCTTTTCTAAAAATAATTTTAGATCATTCATATAAATATGATAATTTTTTGATTCAGTATTATTGCATTCTGCTAACACTATCTCTAAAAACTGCAACCAAGTAACTGCATACCAAGGATAATTTTTCTGTTTTTCATAAAAATTAGAGTGAATACTACTGGCTATATAAATTAAACATGTTTTCCCCTCTTGGAAATTCTCCCACTCTCTCTCTAATTGATCTTCCATAAAATGAGAGTTGATTCCCCATTTTAGTTCAACAATATAGTTTTCCTTTTTTCCATCAACACAAAAAGATACTAACAAATCTGGTTCAGTAATCTTTATTGATTTATCTTTCCATTTATGTTGTTTACGGCTCCAAAAAACAATTTCATGAGTAACATGAATATTGTTTGGAATGTCTTGCCTAGATAAAAGACGAAAAAAACGGTATATGGCTTTAGAATCAAGATATTTCATGACTCCAAAAATAGTAGATGTAATTTCATCTTCTCGTGGTATGCGTTGATGGTTACCTTCAAATTGAGTAGAAAATTTCTTTTTAGCATCTTTTAACCAGCGACTACTTTTACCATGTATAACAGCATGAAGCATTGCGTATCCTTTTTAATTTAATATTTTATATGCTAATTATTTGAAATTGATTGACAATTTGGTAGTATAGATTGCTAAAAAATAGTTGTGTGAAATTGTTAAACTATATGTGTACTTCATGGTGCATACTATACTTATACAGGCTAAACTTGTTGTAGACATCACCAATGATATTCTGTTTTCTGTATAAATGGTTATTGCAGGTCATCTGAAAAATTTCAGACGACCTTTTTTCACTAGCCTCTACTTTGCTATCACTCTTTCTTTCAAAGTCTTCAACACACTTTTTACCGTCTTAATCCTCGCATCCACATCCTCCATCTGAGCCGTAAACTTCAACTTGTCCGCCCCAGCGAGCCGATATTTTTTATCTGTCTGAATCAGCAGGATGATTTCTGTCGGGTCGATTTGGTGGTGTTTGCCGAAGGTAACGGTGACGGCTTCGCTTGTCGCGTCTATCGCGTCTATACCCAATTCTTTTGCGGCGAGCCGCAGGTGGTGGCTTTCGATAAGGGTTTTGACGGGTTGTTCGGGCAGGCCGAAGCGGTCGACGAGTTCTTCGTGTATCGCGTTGATTTGCTGCACGGTTTCGCAGACGGCGAGGCGTTTGTAGAGGACGAGCCGTTCGTGGATGTCGGGGCAGTAGCTTTCGGGCAGCAGGGCGGGGCTGTGCAGTTTGATTTCGGTGGTGATGCCCAGCGGTGCGTCGAGGTCGGGCTGGCGGCCTTTTTTGAGGTCGCGCACGGCTTGTTTGAGCATTTCGGTGTAGAGCGTGAAGCCGACCTGTATCATTTCGCCGGACTGCCCTTCGCCGAGGATTTCGCCTGCGCCGCGGATTTCCAAATCCTGCATGGCGAGGGTGAAACCTGCGCCGAGTTCGTCTGCCGCCGCGATGGCGTCGAGGCGTTTTTCTGCGTCTTTGGTGATGTATTCGGGTGTGAGCAGGTAGGCGTAGGCTTGGTGGTGGCTGCGGCCGACGCGCCCGCGAAGCTGGTGCAGTTGCGCCAGTCCGAATTTGTCGGCGCGGTTGATGATGATGGTGTTGGCGTTGGGGATGTCGATGCCGGTTTCGATGATGGTGGAACAGAGCAACACGTTGAATCTTTGCTGCAAAAAGTCGCGCATCACTTGTTCCAGCTCGCGCTCGCGCAGTTGTCCGTGCGCCACGCCTATGCGGGCTTCAGGCAACAGGGTTTCCAGCCGCTCGCGCATGTTTTCGATGGTATCCACCTCATTATGCAGGAAAAACACTTGCCCGCCGCGTTTGAGTTCGCGCAACACGGCTTCGCGCACGCTGCCTTCGCTGAACGGTTTGACAAAAGTTTTGACGGCAAGGCGGCGGCTCGGCGCGGTGGTAATCAGCGAGAAGTCGCGCAGACCTTCGAGCGCCATGCTGAGGGTGCGCGGAATCGGCGTGGCGGTCATGGTGAGGATATCGACATTGGCGCGCAGGCGTTTGAGCTGCTCTTTTTGGCGCACACCGAAGCGGTGTTCTTCATCAATAATCACTAAACCTAAGTTTTTGAATTTGATGTCGTCCTGCACCAGTTTGTGCGTGCCGATAACGATATCGACCGTGCCGTCCGCCATGCCTTCCAGCGCGGCTTTGGTGGCTTTGCTGTTGTTGAAACGCGAAAGGCTGGCGACTTTCACGGGGAAATCGGCGAAGCGGTCAGCGAAATTTTGCGCGTGCTGCTCCACCAGAAGCGTGGTCGGAGCGAGTACGGCAACCTGTTTGCCGCCCATCACCGCCACAAACGCGGCGCGCAGGGCGACTTCGGTTTTGCCGAAACCGACATCGCCGCACACTAGGCGGTCCATCGGCTTCGCCTGCGTCAAATCTTTAATCACGGCAGCGATGGCGGCGGCCTGGTCTTCAGTTTCTTCGTAGCCGAAGCTGTCGGCAAACGCTTGATAGTCCAACTCGTTAATTTCAAACTTGTGTCCCGATTGGGCGGCGCGCTGGGCGTAGAGGTTGAGCAACTCTGCGGCGGTGTCGCGCGCCTTTTCGGCAGCCTTGCGCTTCGCCTTGTTCCACGCGCCGCTGCCGAGCTTGTGCAGGGCGACGTTTTCATGTGCTTGGCCGGAGTAGCGGCTGATTAAATGCAGTTGCGAAACAGGTACATAAAGCTGTGCTTCGCCCGCGTATTCGAGCAACATCATTTCGTTGGTTTCGCCGCCCAAATCCATCGTTACCAAGCCCATATACCGCCCGATGCCGTGTTCTTCATGCACGACAGGGTCGCCGATGTTGATTTCGGCAAGGTCGCGCAAGAGGCCGTCTGAAACGGCGGCATGTTTCTTGCGGCGGTTGTGGGTGCGCGAACGGGCGACGTATTGGTAGAGCTCGGATTCGGTGATGACGGCGATGGCACTTTGAGCGGCAACTGCTTTGCCCTCTCCCCAACCCTCCCCAACGGGGGAGGGGGCAGGCTGCTGTCGGATTTGCCCGTGCAGACTACTTTCGACGGGGTGTAGGCTGCTTTCGGTTTTCAGGTCGTCTGAAACGGCGGCGGCACTTTGTTCCCTCTCCTGCGGGAGAGGGCTAGGGAGAGGGTTTGTTGCGGCTGTGGAAAATTCGGTTTGAGCGGCAACTGCTTTGTCCTCTCCCCACCCCTCCCCCACGGGGGAGGGGGCAGGTTGCTGTCGGGTTTGCTCGTGCAGACTACTTTCGACGGGGTGCAGGCTGCTTTCGGTTTTCAGTTCGTCTGAAAAGGCGGCGGCACTTTGTTCCCTCTCCTGCGGGAGAGGGCTTGTTATGGCTGCGGAAAATTCGGTTTGGTCGGCAACCGCTTTGCCTTCTCCCTCGGAGGCGGAAGTGGGTTGCTGTTGGCTCGGAGATTGCAGCCCGCCCAGTTTGAACCCGTATGCCAACGGCGCAACCGTTATCATCAGCGGCTCGTGCGCCGATAAAAAGCCCTGCCAGTCGGACACAGGTTTGGCTTTCAAACCGTTTTGCTGCAAGAAGCCGAGCATGGTTTCGCGCCGTCCCAGACTTTCGGCGCACAGCAAAATCCGTCCTTCAAAGGTCGTCTGAAAATCCTTCAATGCCTGCAAAGGTTCGTCAGATTGGCGGTTGACGGCAAGGTCGGGCAGGGTGTGTTCCTTGCCGGAAACATCGGGCAGTACCTGTCCGTAGTTTTTCAGACGATCTGCGAACACATCGGCAGAGAGATACAAATGCTGTGGAAGCAAAGGCGGATAGGTTTCATCGCCCTGCGCCATGGCGTAACGCGATTTGACGTCGCTCCAAAAGCGGTTTGCCTCGGCGTGAACGTCGCCTAAAGAGACAAACAGCGCATCCTCGCCGATATAGTCAAACAGCGTTTCCAGCTCGTTTTCAAAAAACAGCGGCAGATAGTATTCCACGCCCGCGCCGAAATGGCCGTTGCTGACGGCTTTGTACACGGCGGCATCGTTCGGATTGCCATCGACTTCCTCGCGGAAGCGGCTGCGGAAGATTTTTTGCGCCTCGCTGTCGGTGGGGAACTCGTGCGCCGGCAGCAGGCGGATTTCGGAAACGGGGGAGATGGTGCGCTGCGTGTCCGTGTCAAAGGTTTTGATGCTGTCGATTTCATCGTCGAACAAATCGATGCGGTACGGCATTTCGCTGCCCATCGGGAACAAATCGACAATACCGCCGCGCACGGCAAATTCGCCCGCCGCGACAACATGGGAAACATGGTTGTAGCCCGCGTCCACCAAATCGGTTTTCAGACGGCCTATATCCAAAGTCTGCCCCGTTTTCAGCCAAAACGTGCGCCCCGCCAGAAACGGCACGGGCGGCAGCTTCTGCATCGCCGTGGCAACCGGTACGAACAACACGTCCGCCGCGCCGCTCTTAATCTGCCACAACGCCGAGAGCCGCTCCGACACCAAATCCTGATGCGGCGAAAAACGCTCGTAAGGCAGCGTTTCCCAGTCCGGCAGGAACACCGCCGTGTCGTGCGGACGGAAAAACCGCCATGCCGTCTGAAGGCGCAACGCCTGTTCCGCATCTTGGGTCAGCACGACTTTGAGCCGCTTATGCGGCAGATAACGCGCCAAAGCCAGCGGCAGCGAGCCTTGCGAAAGATTGAGCCAACGGGATTTTTCACGGGGTTTGGGGATAGGGTAGTTCATGGCGTAGGGACAATGGCTTGCGGCAGCCGGAAAATTTTTCGGGCTGCCGAGATGGGTTGTAAAAGCGGGATTTTAGCAGATTAAAAGCGGGCGTAAGGGATAGGATGGCTTGGGTGATTTTCAGACGGCCTGCGGGTGTTTGTGATAAGGTATCAAGCATTCCTATTTTTAGGAATGAGGTCGTCTGAAAAACGGTTTGATGGTTTTCAGACGACCCCAACCGTATTGGGCAGGCAGGATCACTCTATTGTCTTTTTATTTTATGCCTGCCATTTGTAGCTAGAAAACTCAGTTTAGACAGAGGAAAATAATGCGATTAGCCGATTTAAAAAAGTCTGACACATCAGCGGAATTTATACATCAAAAATTTACAGCGGAAGAAATACAGGAATTGCTGCAATACAAACGACTCAAAGGTATCGTGTTTCGCGATTGTCCGCTAGAGGATCATGATGTCGCCCAAATTGCCAAGCTGCCCCAATTGGTGAATCTGACTTTGGATAATACTGCCATAAGTGATAAAGGATTGGCTGCATTGGCTGATGCGGGCAAGCTCATGTATTTGTGGATAACTCATGCCAAAATTGATGGAAGCGGGCTGGCAGTATTTGTAGAGAAAGGGCACAAATTACGTTGTCTGCAGTTGGAGCATACTATGTTTGACGATCAAGCATTGCAACTTGCCGCCCGAATGCCTAAATTGGATATGTTACATTTAAACCATACTCGAATCAGTGAAGCTGGATTGATGTCGGTTACAAGTAATCCGCGTTTGAGGATTATCGCCAAACAGTTTTCAGACGAAATATACGCCCGATTCGAGCAGCAACAACGCGAACAGGCTAAAAAGCAGAAAACACCCCCTGAACCGGCAGATGTAGCTGCTGCCCAAACTGCGTTACAGGCTTTTTTTGATGCCATGACGGAATGTGAAGCTAGTTTCGTCAACTTTGATGATGACTGGACAGAACGCACGATTGCCCTGTTCCAACAATACGGCAGTGAAAAATTGCCAGAACGGCAAAGCAAGGAAGGCCGTTACCATACCAGTGGGCAGCCGGAAGGTACATATGGAAACCATGTTTTCATAGATCAGGAAAAACAGGGGCGCAAAATCTGGCTCTATACCCAAGATGGCCGTGACTTCTACCGTTTTTTGATGGTTAATGAAAACGGCGAATGGAAATTGGAAAAGTCGCAAACTAAATTAGATGGTGGATGGAGTCGGAATTGGTTGTAGGACAGGGGGCAGGCAGTTGCCTATATTTTTAGCAGGCATTTCAGATTTGCGTTATACTTTTCCCCGTCTGTGTACTTTACTTATGAGAAAGGCAGCAAAATTATGATTTTAGAATTCATTAAAAAACTGTTTGGCGCTACTGGCGGCAGCGTATCGTCTTCGCCTAAACGCGGCGGCTGGAACGAGGAAGAGGGCGTGTATTACGCCAAAGGCAGCTATGATAATGCAGTAGAGTACAACAATGAGTTGATGTGTATTGCCAATTTTATGCTCTACCACATGGAAGACATGAACAAGGCAATGGACAGACGCGATTACGCCCAAGCCGAAAAAGTCCGCGTGCAGTGGATAGCCGCAATTCCCAATTACATCGCGCAAGCCGATAAATTGGGTGCATACAAAGGCGATGCTTCCCTGTTGAATGCTTTGAAAAACCATCTGCGTTTCTTTAGCGATTTGATGGAAGACGGCTATAAAAAGCTGATCCAAATCCGCGCTTCCGGCAAACACGGCTCGGAAGAAGACGAAGAACAATTGGACGAAAACAATGAGAAAATCTTGGATAGTACCGATAAGTTCAATGAAGTAAGCGACGAGTTTTTAGAAAAATTCGAAGACGAATAAACCGTATAGGCGAATTTTGTAAAACGCTATCCTAAAACCAAAAATCCTCTAAATTTTTTTTCAACAGAATTTAGAGGATTTTTTTATAAGCAGTGTTCAAGCAAACAGCACAAACGTAGCGAATCGCCAATGATCAAAGAGTTCGTCTGAAAACCGGTATGGCGGGTTCGCTACAAGTTTTCAGACGACCTCGGTTCAAACCGCTACGCCCGCGAGTTTGCCGATCATGCCGGTCACTGCCAATGCAGCTACGCCCCAGAGGCACACGCGTAAGACGGCGGGGACGACGGGTGCGCCGCCGAGTTTGGCGGAGGTGTAACCTAGCGCGGCGAGTCCGCATAAAGTGGTTGCTGCCAGCGTAGGGATAAGGGCGGCGGGGCTGGTCAGCGCGACCAGCAGCGGCAGTATGGCGCCGGCGCAGAACGAACCGGCGGAGGCAAGCGCAGCCTGCATGGGCTTGGCGGCGGAGGTTTCGGTGATGCCGATTTCGTCGCGGGCATGGGCGGAGAGCGCGTTGTGTTGCATCAGTGCCTGTGCGACTTCGGCGGCAAGCGCGTCGGATAAACCGCGGCGGCGGTAGATTTCGGTCAGTTCTTCCAGTTCGGCAGCGGGGTTGGCTTCCAATTCGCAGCGTTCTTTGCGCAAGTCGGCTTTTTCTGTGTCCGACTGGCTGGATACGGAAACGTATTCTCCCGCCGCCATCGAAACCGCGCCGCCGATCAGGGCGGAAACGCCTGTCAGCAGCAGGGTTTGAAAATCGGGGGCAGCAGCTGCGACACCCGTCAGCAGCGAGGCGGTGGAAATCAGGCCGTCGTTCGCGCCCAATACGCTCGCGCGCAGCCAGTTGTTGCGGTTGCTGAAATGGCGTTCGCTGTGTTGTGAATACATGGCAGTGTTCCGGTAGTGTTTTGCGTTATGGTAGCACCGTATCGGTTTATCGGGGGCGGCGCAAATGGATGTTTTAAAGCTGAAATTCCGTTTATACCTGATAACAATTGTCGCTTATGCGGGTTTGTGGTATAAATCGAAATTCTAGAAATTTAGCTCTAAACTCTAATAACTGCCGTTCAACAGAGAATCATGATGACACACACCGAATCAAGCGCGCAGCCGTCAACTATGGACACGGCTGCTTTTTTAAAGCACATCGAATCCGCATTCCGCCGTATTTTTTCAGACGACCTCAACCTCATGCAATACCTGCCCGAAGACAAATGGCTTGCCTTGAAGCAGGCGGGTTTGCTGTTGCCCTTCCTCGACAAAAAACACGGCGGCCGCAAGGGCTGCCAGTTTGAAATCCAAGAAGTCCTGCGGATTGCGGGGCATTACGGCGTGCCCGTTACCCTGCGTACCGGCATCGAAGGCGCACTGGTGTTGCAGCCTCTGCAAGAGTTCGGCGACGAAGCGCAAGTCGCGCAAGGTTTGGACATGATTTTCGAAGGCGAGGGCGGCGGTTTGGGCATTACCGAACCCGAAACCTCCGGCGCGGCGATTGCCCGCGAAATGCAGTCCTACTACGAATACATCGACGAACAAACCATTTACGTCAATGCCGCGAAATACTGGCAGGGCAACTCGCAAAGCGACTTCCTCCTCGTTGCCGCCAAAGAGCGCAAAAACGGCAAACTCTCCAAAGTCATCAACCTGCTGCTCGTTCCCAAACAATACATCCGCTACGAAGCCCTTACATCCGAAGGCTTGCGCGCCGTCCGTTATGCCGTCAACCGCATAGACGCCGAAATGCCAGCCGCCGCCGTCATGAAACTCTCTCAGAACGACACCGCAGGCTTGCGCGCGTTCCAAAACATCTTCATCCGCAGCCGCCTGCAACTGATCGGCATGACACACGGTATCATGGAATACATCCTTGAAAACCTGAACCGATACGTCCGCAACGACATCAAATTCGTCGATTACGAACGCCGCGAAATCCAACGCCGCCATCAGGTTTCCGAGATTCTTTACCGCTACGTCTGCCATTCCGTTTCGCCCGTTGCCCCCGTCGCCCATCAATTGATGGAGGCAAACATCATCAAAACCCTCGCTACGGAATACACTTACGCCGCCGCGCAAATGTTGCAAAAACTCTTGGGCGCGAAGGGTTTTGAACGCGGACACACCGCCAGCAATATCGCTATCGACATCCGTCCCTTCACGATTTTTGAAGGTCCGAACGATATGCTTTATGCCGAAATTTACGACCAGTTCGTCCGCGCCACCGCCGAAGAAAAAGAAGCGGGCATTAAGTTGGACAAAAACCAAACCCTGCTCGACCGCCTGCAAACCGACGCCCGCTTTGCCGCCGTTGCCCGCGACTACACCTTGCCAGAAGACATCCGCAGCTTCCTGCAGGAACACACCCTGACCGATGCCTGCGCCTTGCAAAAAGTCTTTATCGGCAAAATCATCGCCCGACTCTTCGTTTTCGTACAGGCAGAACATGAAGACACCGTAGCCTTCCTGCTGAACGACATCCGCAAAGACATATTGGATTGCCGATATTGCGGTTGATGGTTTAAATCAGAAAGGTCGTCTGAAATCGGTTTTCAGACGACCTTTCGTCGATTTTCATATTTTTAATTCAAAAACAGCTTCGTCGTGAAAAGTATATGAACCGACCATCTGGTTGATGTCCATTGATTTTCAGACGACCTCAAGCCCATGACTCTTTCCAAACTTTCTCTTTGGCAGACTCCCGAACAAGTCTGCGACATCTTACTTGCCTTGCCGGAGAAGCAGCGTAATCGTGCGTTGTACGAACTTGTCTCTCTTTTCGGTCACGATAATCCGCAAGGTTGAACCGAATCCGAAAGTCAGCTCGCTACCTTGCGCCTGCTGTGGCATGACCCGCGTTTTCAAGGTTTGGAAAACATCAAACATTGGCTGCGCGATGTACTTGCTTTGGACGAGGTAAACGGTTCATGGCTTGCGTTGCAAGGCGAAATCGAAACGCTGATGGAAACGCTTCATCCTGAAACCTGCCGCACTTACGGCGAATACGGCGGTATGTTCAAAAGCGCGCAAACGCTCGAACCTTTTGTCGCCCGAATGCTTGAGCGAGATACCGAAGCCTCGCGCAGCATGGCTTGGGACTGTCTGTATTGGAATAAAGAACTCTGCCGTTTACGCCCTGATTGGGATGAATGGTTGAAAGAAGGAATCCGAAATCTGCATAATAAATACGGCGAAAACAAATAGCCGCCGCAACTGATTCAGGTTGACTGAAAGGTGTTTCTGACTTTGAGCGGCTGAAAATCAAACCCGACAGTTTTTTATAGTGGATTAAATTTAAATCAGGACAAGGCGACGAAGCCACAGACAGTACAGATAGTACGGCACCGATTCACTTGGTGCTTCAGCACCTTAGAGAATCGTTCTCTTTGAGCCAAGGCGAGGTAACGCCGTCTGGTTTAAAGTTAATCCACTATAAAACGGCAATTTTGTGCAAGAACGAATAGCAAGCAATAAAAAGGTCGTCTAAAAATTTTCAGACGACCTTTCTTCATCTTATCAACAGGCTAGTTGAATCAATCCAGCTTTTTGAAGTGGCGGCGGCGTTCCAGTTCGCTCAGGTAACGCTTGCGCAGGCGGATGGATTGCGGCGTGATTTCAACGAGTTCGTCATCGTCGATAAACTCGACCGCACCTTCCAGCGTCAGCTTGATCGGCGTAGTCAGGCGCACGGCTTCATCGGTGCCGCTGGCGCGGACGTTGGTAAGTTTTTTGCCTTTGAGCGGGTTGACGACCAAATCGTTTTCTCGGCTGTGGATGCCGATAATCATGCCTTCGTAGATTTTATCGTTGGGTGATACGAACATACGGCCGCGGTCTTCCAAGTTCCACAAGGCATAAGCGACGGCTTCGCCTTGCTCTTGGGAAACCAGTACGCCGTTGTGGCGGCCTGGCATATCGGGTTTTACGGGCGCGTAGTCGTCGAATACGTGGCTCATCAGGCCGACGCCGCGCGTAAGGGTCATGAATTCGCCTTGGAAACCGATCAAGCCGCGTGCGGGAATATGGTATTCGAGGCGGGTACGGCCGTTGCCGTCGCTTTCCATATTGGTCAGTTCGCCGCGGCGGCGGCCGAGTTCTTCCATTACCGCGCCTTGGTTGTCGTCGGGCACGTCCACGGTCAGGTTTTCATAAGGTTCGCATTTTTGACCGTCAATGTCGCGGTAAACGACGCGCGGTTTGCCGACTGCCAGTTCATAGCCTTCGCGGCGCATGTTTTCCAGCAAAATCGTCAGGTGCAGTTCGCCGCGCCCGGATACGCGGAACACGTCGGCATCGGCGGTATCTTCCACGCGCAGGGCGACGTTGGTCAGCAATTCTTTTTGCAGGCGGTCGCGGATTTGGCGGCTGGTCACGAATTTGCCTTCGGTACCCGCCAGCGGGCTAGTGTTTACCATAAAGTCCATCGTCAGCGTCGGTTCGTCCACGCTCAACATCGGCAAACCTTTAGGGTTGTCTTTGTCGGTGATGGTCACACCGATACCGATGTCTTCGATACCGGAAATAATCACAATGTCGCCGGCTTCGGCTTCTTCAAGCGGCACGCGTTCCAAACCTTTGAAACCCAAAAGCTGGTTGATGCGGCCTTGGGCGATTTGTTGATCGTGGTTCATCACGGCAACGACTTGACCGGGTTTGATACGTCCGTTCAGGATGCGGCCGATGCCGAGACGGCCGGTGTAGTTGTCGTAGTCGAGCTGGGAGATTTGCAGTTGCAGCGTTTCGTCCGCGCTGCCGCTTGGTGCGGGCGTGTGTTTTAAGATGGTGTCGAACAGCGGACGCATGTCGTTGCTCTCGTCGGTTTCCTCCAGTTTGGCGAAACCGGACAGGCCGGAAGCGTAGACAATCGGGAAGTCCAACTGCTCGTCGGTTGCGCCCAAGTTGTCGAAGAGTTCAAAAGTTTGGTCGATGACCCAGCTCGGACGGGCGGACGGTTTGTCGATTTTATTGATGACGACGATCGGTTTCAGTCCCAAAGCCAAGGCTTTTTTGGTAACGAAACGGGTTTGCGGCATCGGGCCTTCCTGCGCATCTACCAACAATACGACGCAGTCCACCATACCCAAAACGCGCTCTACTTCGCCGCCGAAGTCGGCGTGTCCCGGAGTGTCGACGATGTTGATGTGGTAGCCTTCGTAATCGATGGCGGTGTTTTTGGCGAGGATGGTAATGCCGCGTTCTTTTTCAAGGTCGTTGCTGTCCATCACGCGCTCGTCAACCTGCTGGTTGGCGCGGAATGTACCGGATTGGCGCAGCAGTTGGTCAACTAATGTGGTTTTGCCGTGGTCGACGTGGGCGATGATGGCGATGTTGCGAATTTGTTTCATGGTGATATGTATTTCAAATGATTTTTATCAAAAAGTAACTCGCAATTATATCACGGTTCATCTTATCGGACGGTGGGGGAGTAGATTAAATTTGAATCGGTACGGCGTTTGTTCCGGTTCAACCGTCATTCACTAATGCGTACTGCAGCACAGTTTGACGATATAGTGGATTAACTTTAAACCAGTACGGCGTTGCCTCGCCTTGCCGTACTATCTGTACTGTCTGCAGCTTCGTCGCCTTGTCCTGATTTAAATTTAATCCACTATAACAGCATTTGAGAATAATTAATAATAAAATTTGATTGGATTTTGTAATTTATTTGCTTTTGTTTATGGTTAAAGAGTGTAAATGTTTTTGAATGTTGAAATGGATTCTTAATACCAATGGCAACAAATATCTATATAAAACAAGATATTGAATTTTCAGACGACCTTTTAAGGCTTCTGTTTCTTTTGATAATTGTTTGTATTTTAAATAGAAAATTTGTCAAGCGTCAGGCTTTTTCATACAATTCAGTCATCAAAAAACAACACGCAATGTTTTTTACAGACACTTTACAATTTCAAAGAAAGAGAAAGAATTATGCAAGGCAATCAAGCTGTTATCGATTATATGAACGAACTGTTGTCCGGCGAGCTGGCTGCACGCGATCAATACTTCATCCACTCACGCCTGTACTCCGAATGGGGCTACACCAAACTGTTCGAGCGTCTGAACCATGAGATGGAAGAAGAAACCACTCACGCCGAAGACTTCATCCGCCGTATCCTGATGCTGGGCGGTACCCCTAAAATGACCCGTGCCGAACTGAACATCGGGACCGACGTGGTTTCCTGCCTGAAAGCGGACTTGAACACCGAATACGAAGTACGCGATGCGTTGAAAAAAGGCATCAAACTGTGCGAAGAAGCACAAGACTACGTTACCCGTGATTTGATGATTGCCCAGCTGAAAGACACTGAAGAAGATCACGCGCACTGGCTGGAACAACAACTGCGCCTGATCGAACTCGTCGGCGAAGGCAACTACTACCAAAGCCAAATGTAATTAAGCGTATATAAGGAGCTGAAAATGAAAGGCGATCGCTTAGTTATCCGCGAATTGAACAAAAACTTGGGCTTGCTTTTGGTTACCATCAACCAATATTTCCTGCATGCCCGCATTTTGAAAAACTGGGGCTTTGAGGAATTGGGCGAACATTTCTTCAAACAATCCATCCGCGAAATGAAATCCGCAGACGATTTAATCGAGCGTATTTTGTTCTTGGAAGGTCTGCCTAATCTGCAAGAATTGGGCAAACTGCTTATCGGCGAATCAACCGAGGAAATCCTGACCTGCGATTTGACAAAAGAACAGGAAAAACACGATGCCCTCGTCGCTGCCATCGCCATCGCGGAACAACAGCAAGACTATGTCAGCCGTGATTTGTTGGAAAAACAAAAAGACATCAACGAAGAACACATCGACTGGCTCGAAACCCAGCAGGAGCTGATCGGCAAAATCGGTTTGCCGAACTACCTGCAAACAGCGGCGCAAGAGGACTAAAACACAAACCACTGCCAAATATAGCAGTCCCTGCACCCATAAACGGCATATCTTTTCGGATATGCCGTTTTTCTTTTAAGTTTTTTGAGTAAAAGGACCGGTTTTCCTGCCTTGTTAATGGCTGAATATGGAGCGTATATGGGTTTAAAACAAAATAAAATCATATGAATATTAATAAGTTATAAATATTTTTGTATTATTTCCCTTGCTGCTCTTGAAATATTTAGAATTTTTGTTTTAAACTGCACACATTACCTATTCCATTATTTATGTATTCTGTCATGCAAACAGCGCATCATTCATCTGCTTTCTTCTATTGGTACCACACAAACGTGCGGTACTTTTTTGCGCTTGTCTGAAACAGATTAGAGATAGGATACGCAAATCAGAGCCGCCTCATTTGAGCGGCTTTTTTGTTACCTATACATGGCCGCATCAATTGAAATATGAAATAAAACACAACTGAATCAGGATTACAGCCATGACACCGTCCATAAACGCCCAAACAAAAAATCTTCCTTTACACCGCTGCCAAATGATTGTTGACGGCAACAGCCATCACGCAACAGATTCCCAAGCCTTGCCGGGCAGTGCAGATACGCTGATCAGCGAGGCATTGATTCCGCAAATCCGTATGGTTGCCACTTTGATTGCAGGTGAAAGGCACGATTTTGAAGCAGACAGCCCTGCTGTCTTTACGGAGGAAGCCGATTTTTTTGCCGCACGCATCTTGGTATTGGGTGTACACCGTTTCCATCTGGATATCACATTGTTGCCCATGCTGAAAACCGCCAACCAACGCGCCCAAGCGTTTGCCAAACGCCACCATCTCCCATTTACCCCCGCCCAAATGCATATGAGCCTGCATGCCCGCCGTCCTGACAACTTGCTGATTGTCGAAACCGAACATGAAATGGAAAATCATGGCAGCCTGATTGCCAACAGCCTTGCTTTCGCAGCCAAACTTCCCCGCCTGCCTTTGTAAACCATATTGACGCACTTGATAAAAATCAAATTTGCACCATATTCCACGGCAAGGCGCAGTATATTGACGCGCAGTTTGCCGATAACGCTCGGCTTAGACAATACCACTTCAAAAAGGATAAAAAAATGAAAAAACTCATTGCCTTAGCCGCACTTTCCTCACTTGCTCTCGCTGCCTGCAAAGACAATACCCAAGCCCAGCTTGAGCAGCAGCAAAAACAAATCGAAGCGCTTCAGCAGCAACTTGCCCAACAACAAGACAATACGATTTACCAACTCACGCCGGAAGGTGTGAAAGATACCATTCCTGCCGAAGCACAAGCCAACGGCAACAATGGTCAGCCTGTGACCGGAACAGACGGACAACAATATATTTACGACCAATCCACTGGCAGCTGGCTGCTGCAAAGCTTGGTCGGTACGGCGGCAGGCGCATTCATCGGTAACGCGCTGGCAAACAAATTCACACAAGCGCGTAATCAAAACAGCCCGATTGCCCAGCGCGCACGCGCCCATTATTATCAAACGGCCCGTCCCAACAGCCGTACCAGCCAGCAACTCAATACCCGTAGCCTGCCTGCGCAACAACAGGCAGCGCAACAACAACGTTACCGCCAAACAACCCAACAGCCGTCCAATTATCGCCGTCCAATGAGTCGCGGTTTTGGCCGCCGCCGCTAAAGCCATTTGATTGTTTTAAACAGGTTTCCGATTCGGCAAAGAATGCTGATCAGAGAAAGACAGCATAACAGAGTTCGCAGATTTGCCGATTAAAACAGATGAAGGTCGTCTGAAAATTCAGACGACCTTTGTTTATCCCTAGCCATAAAATATAGTGGATTAACTTTAAATCAGGACA
>KV797026.1:18441-25293 GCA_001809325.1 Neisseria sp. HMSC077D05
ACGCCGTACTGCTTTAAAGTTAATCCACTATACAAGATGCCTTCAGTCAATACCCTTTATCAAAAGAAAAGGGGGATGCGGTTGCATCTGCATTTTCAGACGACCTGAGTTTCAAGTAAAATCTACCTCGTCTGAAGCACACTCAATCTCTCAGTAAGGAAAACATCATGAGCAACCATCACAAACTCATCATCCTCGGTTCAGGCCCCGCCGGCTACACCGCCGCCGTCTATGCCGCCCGCGCCAACCTCAAGCCCGTCATCATTACCGGTGTCGAACAGGGCGGACAACTGATGACTACCACCGAAGTCGACAACTGGCCCGCCGACGCCGAAGGCGTACAAGGCCCGGAGCTGATGGCGCGCTTCCTTGCCCATGCCGAACGCTTCGGCACCGAAATGATTTTCGACCAAATCCACACCGTCGATTTGCAAAACCGCCCCTTCACCCTCAAAGGCGACATGGGCGAATACACCTGTGACGCCCTGATCGTCGCCACCGGCGCATCCGCCAAATACCTAGGACTGCCCAGCGAAGAAGCCTTCGCCGGCAAAGGCGTTTCCGCCTGCGCGACCTGCGACGGATTTTTCTATAAAAAACAAGACGTAGCCGTGGTCGGCGGCGGCAATACTGCCGTAGAGGAAGCCCTTTACCTCGCCAACATCGCCAACACCGTTACCCTGATTCACCGCCGCGACAGTTTCCGCGCCGAAAAAATCATGGTAAACAAACTCATGCAGCGCGTTGAAGAAGGCAAAATCATCCTCAAACTCAACAGCAATCTGGATGAAGTCTTGGGCGACGAAGGCGGCGTCACCGGTGCTCGTCTGAAACACAACGACGGCACTACCGAAGACATCGCCGTCAAAGGCGTTTTCATCGCCATCGGCCATAAGCCAAACACCGACATTTTCAAAGACCAGCTCGATATGGACGAAACCGGCTACCTGAAAACCAAAGGTGGTACGGGCGACAACGTCGGCGCGACCAATATCGAAGGCGTATGGGCGGCAGGCGACGTCAAAGACCATACCTACCGTCAAGCCATCACCAGCGCGGCTTCCGGTTGCCAAGCCGCACTGGATGCCGAACGCTGGCTCGACCGACAAGGGTTGTAAAATGTAGTGGATTAACTAAATCAGGACAAGGCGACGAAGCCGCAGACAGTACAGATAGTACGGCACCGATTCACTTGGTGCTTCAGCACCTTAGAGAATCGTTCTCTTTGAGCCAAGGCGAGGCAACGCCGTACTGGTTTAAAGTTAATCCACTATATTCGAAACGGTTTTCTCAAGCATAAAGGTCGTCTGAACCTTTCAGACGACCTTTTTTACAACAGAAAAACACATTATCCATCCTGCCTTATCCCATTTTATGAGCAAACAGCCCAACAGCGCAGACCCCGCAGAAATCCCGCAAGACCAAACCGTCCCGCGCAGCAATACCGACAACGCGCCGCGTTCCGCCATCCACCAGACGCTTTATTCCGCCGATACGTTTGCCCAACACGATTATCTTGCGGGTAAAAAACTGCCCGACATCGCCCGTCCGCAAGCGGGGCAGACCAACTGGCTGCATTTCGTCGGCATCAACGACGCCGCGCTGCTCAAACACACGCTGGAGCCTTACGGCATCCACGAGCTGGTCATCGAAGATATCCTCAGCCGCAAACAACGCCCCAAAATCGAAGACTACGACAATTATCTGTTTATCGCCGCGCAGGTTTACCACTACACCGCCGCCGGCAAACTGAATTCCGACCAAGTGTATCTGATTATCGGCAAGGATTTCGTGTTGTCGTTCCAGCAAAAACCGCTGGGGCTGTTCAGCCAGCTGCGCCGCCAAATGAGCGAAAACCCGCGCGGCATCCTCGGTAAAAACACCGCCTTTCTCGCCTATTGCCTGCTCGACCGCATCGTGGACGACTATTTCATCGTTTTGGAAGAGTACAACAACCGCGTCGAAGCCATAGACAAATCCCTGTTTAAAGATGAAAACAGCGACATTCTCGGCAAAATCCACCGCCTCAAGCGCGATGCCGTCCGCCTGCGCCGCACGCTCTTGCCTTTACGCGACGTGTTCTATCAACTTGCCGTGCGCGTCGATTTCACCATTTTCAAAGGCGAGTCCACCGTCTATCTGCGCGACGTTTACGACCACAACATGCAGCTTCTTGAGTCGCTCGACGCCTCGCGTGACATGGTGTTGAGCATGATGGACATCTACCTTTCCTTCCAATCCAACCGCATGAACCAGCAAATGCGCGTCCTGACCGTCATCACCATCATCTTCATGCCGCTGACCGTCATCACGGGCATCTACGGCATGAACTTCGACAACATGCCCGAGCTGCATTGGCATTACGGCTATTTTATCGTTTTAGGTTTGATGCTGTGCATCATCGTCGGGTTGCTGATTTTCTTCTCGCGCAGAAAATGGTTATAAACCCATAAAAAAATCCAATTTCCGTATATTCATATATTAAATACAATCGGCAAGGTCGTCTGAAAACCATCCCAACCACTGAACGGCCGCCTGTTTAACACAAACATTCATTTTTAAAAGAGGAACACCATGGACCAAACCCGCCAACTCCCTTCACACGAACTCATCATGTCCGAACTGATGATGCCCGACACCGCCAATTTCAGCGGCAACGTCCACGGCGGTGAACTTTTGCGCCTGCTCGACCAAGTCGCTTATTCCTGCGCAAGCCGTTACAGCGGTAATTATTGCGTTACCCTGTCTGTCGATAAAGTCTTGTTTAAAGAGCCGATACACGTCGGCGACTTGGTAACCTTCTACGCCAGCGTCAACTACACAGGCCGAACTTCCATGGAAATCGGCATCCGCGTCGAAGCGCAAAACATCCGCACCGGCGAAGTGCGCCATACCAACAGCTGCTACTTCACCATGGTCGCGGTCGAAGACGGCAAACCCGTTCCCGTCCCGCCGTTGGAAATCACCACCGAACGCCAACGCTGCCGCTATGAAAAAGCCAAAAAACGCAAAGCATTGAGCCTTCAGGCATCGGACGAGGCTTCTTGCGGATGCTGAAAACGGACGGATATAGTGGATTAAATTTAAATCAGGACAAGGCGACGAAGCCACAGACAGTACAGATAGTACGGCACCGATTCACTTGGTGCTTCAGCACCTTAGAGAATCGTTCTCTTTGAGCCAAGGCGAGGTAACGCCGTACTGGTTTAAAGTTAATCCACTATAAAACGGATTACAAGACAAAGGTCGTCTGAAAACCAAGTTTCAGGTTTTCAGACGACCTTTTTATTTGACGGATAAGGACATTATCGAAACTGCGTCTGTCGAAGCAGTTTCAGACGACCTTCTTCAATAGGGCAGCCCCTTACGCTTCTTCCGCTTTGCTGCGGATAATCAGAAGCGGCAGGTGGCTTTGGCGCATAACGGTTTCGGCGAAGCTGCCCATCAGGAGGTGCATCAGGCCGGTGCGGCCGTGTGTGCCGAGTACCAGCAGGTCGGCGCCGTTTTCATCGGCGTAATCGACCAAATCCTGCGCCATTTCGCGCGCGCCTTTGTTGGCGACCAGCAGGTGTTTGACAATGTTTTCCACGCCGTTTTCGCGGGCGGTTTTTTCAGCGAAGTCCAAGACTTCGTTGCCTTGGGCGACGGCGGCGGCCTCGTAGCTCTCGTGTTGCAGGAATTCGGGGGCGAGCGCCATGTATTCGGCGGGGTTGGCGACGTGTACCAAAGTCAGGCGGGCGTTGTTGACGCTTGCCAACTCGGCGGCGTGTTTCAGGGCGTTGAGGGAAGTTTCGCTGCCGTCAACGGCTACAACCAGATGTTTGTACATAGTTCATTCTCCTTTTGCGCCGCAGGCGGCACTTTGTTTCATGCGGTTGGGAAGGGTCCGATATGAAACGATTATAGACTCTTTCGGGCTGCTGCAACAGCCCGTCTGCTTTCCAGTATAATATGTGTCGCATTCGTCCGCAGCGTTTTGCGTTGATTTTCATTCATTTATTGATATATCACAAGGTTGGGTATGAACGACACCGTTTTTCTTCCTTCGCGCCGTTTCGGCGGTATTGCCAGACTCTATGGAGATGAAGCACTGGCGCGGTTTTCGCGCGCGCACGTCTGCGTGGTCGGCGTGGGCGGGGTAGGTTCTTGGGCAGTGGAGGCTTTGGCGCGGACGGGCATCGGTCGTTTGACCTTGATTGATTTGGACAACGTCGCCGAGTCCAATGTCAACCGCCAGCTTCATGCGCTGACCGACGATTTCGGCAAGGCGAAGGTAACGGCGTTGCGCGAACGCATTGCCCAAATCAACCCGCAATGCGAAGTGGAGGAAATCGAGGATTTTGTGACGGAAGACAATCTGGAAACGCTTTTCAGACGACCTTTCGACTTTGTGATCGACGCGATAGACCAAGTGCGCGTCAAGGCGGCGATGGCGGCTTATTTCGTGCGGCACAATCAGCCGTTTATCCTCAGCGGCGGCGCGGGCGGACAGAAAAATCCGGCGTTGATTCAAACCGCTGATTTGAGCCGCGTTACCCACGACCCGCTGCTTGCCAACCTGCGCTACACCTTGCGCAAACGCTACGGCTTCAGCCGCGATACCAAAGAAAAAATGCGCGTGCCGTGTGTGTTTTCGACTGAAAACATTACGCCGCCGCAATCGGGCGAAGCGTGTTCGACCGATACCGCGCCGCAAGGGCTGTCCTGCGCGGGTTATGGGGCGAGTATGCTGGTGACGGCTTCGTTCGGTTTGTACTGCGCGCAGGCAGCAGTGGAACATATTGCGGGACGGAAGTGAGATGAACCGATTTTTTAAAACCTATTTTATCGCCAGTTTGATTTATGCGGTTGTCTTCGGTTTGCTGGTGTACAGTGTCGGTTTGCTGTTTTCAGGATTCGAATGTTTTGATATTGACGCTGACAATGAACAGTATGCAGAGTATTGTCTGCGAGCTCATGAAATGTCGGCTTTTGAGAAAGTGTCTTTGAAGTTTTTCTTCTTTCCGTTTTTATCCGTGATGTTATTGTCCCTACTCAATGCCGGCATTATGAAGTGGACCAAACGCTGTACAACTTCGATGACTCTTGCCTTGCCTATTGTCGAATGGTTGATTGTTTGGTTCGTTTTTTTGCTGTGGGAGTGGAGTAGTCTGGATAGTAGTTGGACGGCAATAACGGGACTTCTTTTTTTCGGATTGCCTGTTTATGGCATGGCAGCAGTTCAAGCCCTGAGTGTGTTGGTCTCTTCTGCAAATGCCAATCAGAAAATTTGATGTGGGTTTAAGCCTTTTGAAATTTATTTTTTCAGACGACCTTTTTTGCCTATGAACCGATTTTTCAAAGCCTATTTTATTGCCAGCCTGATTTATGCGGTGTGGTTCGGCGTGTTGATGTATGCCGTCGATCCGATGTTTGGCGCAATGGGATGCGACATGCAGTCGGGCGATTATTTGTGTTTTCAGGACGGCTCTCCGCGGCCGTTTACCAATTTCCTTTATCCTTTCCTGTCCGTTCCGATATTCAGCCTTTTGCACGCTGCCATCATGAAGTGGCGCAAACGCTGCTCGGTCGGGATGATTTGGTTTTTGGTCGGCTGCGAATGGCTGCTATTGTCGGTTTGGATAATCGCGATGCTGGCACGCGATGGCTTTGTGTTTTTCCGCGATGCCGTTACAGTGCTGACCGGTTCGTTTTTCGCCGTTTTGCCGCTGCTGGGCATGGCGTTGGCGCAAACGCTAGCCATTGCCATCGCTTCTTTGAAAAGCCAACGCAAAAAAGGCTGATTTTTGTTTTGCCGAACTTGTTTTAGCGAAACCCGCTGCGTTTTCAGACGACCCCGTTATGTATCAGATACCTATCAAACCTAATAAGAAAAAGCTCCTCTAAACATGCCTTCAGAACACCTTATCTCTTCCGCTGCTGCAACGTCGTCTGAACACACTGTCGCGTGGGTATTCGGCCAACCCGTAACCGATTTGCCTCAGGATTTGTTTATTCCGCCCGATGCTTTGAAGGTTGTCTTAAGCAGCTTCCAAGGGCCTTTGGATTTGCTGCTTTACCTTATCCGCAAACAGAATATCGACGTTCTCGATATTCCGATGGTGAAGATTACCGAGCAATATCTGCACTATATCGCCCAAATGGAAGCGTATCAGTTTGATTTGGCGGCGGAATATCTTTTGATGGCGGCGATGCTGATTGAAATCAAATCTCGCCTGCTGCTGCCGCGTCCCGAAGAGGTCGAGGATGAAGAGGCGGATCCGCGTGCCGAGCTGGTGCGCCGCCTTTTGGCTTACGAACAGATGAAGCTGGCGGCGCAGGGTTTGGATGCGTTGCCGCGCGCGGGACGGGATTTTGCTTGGGCGTATCTGCCGTTGGAAATCGCGGTCGAGGCGAAGCTGCCGGAGGTGTATGTCGCCGATTTGACGCAGGCGTGGCTGGGCATTTTGTCGCGGGCGAAACATACGCGCAGCCATGAAGTGATTCAGGAAACCATTTCCGTGCGCGCGCAGATGACGGCGGTTTTACGTCGTCTGAACGAGAGCGGGATATGCAAATTCAGCGATTTGTTCAAACCGAAGCAGGGCGCGGCGTATGTGGTCGTCAATTTCATCGCGCTCTTGGAGCTTGCCAAAGAAGGTTTGGTCCGCATCGTCCAGCCGGACAGCTACGGCGAAATCGAAATCAGCCTGAAACAGGAAAATTTAGAACGCCCGGAAGCGGAAGAAGGCGTTTCAGACGACCCCTCCGCCGACGTTGAAGGCGAAACGGCATGATGATTTCACGCTTGGCAAAGCCATACCCATTTTAATCAACTGCCCTTTATATAGTGGATTAACTTTAAATCAGGAC
>KV797026.1:25393-52723 GCA_001809325.1 Neisseria sp. HMSC077D05
CGTACTGGTTTAAAGTTAATCCACTATAAACAAACAGGTACGAATTTATGAACAGTGTTTCCCCGCTCAACCGTAAAGCCTCGCTGTGGGCGGTCGGTTTGATGTTGTTCGCTTTGTTTTTCGGTGCGGGCAATCTGATTTTCCCTGCTTATCTCGGACAACAGGCGGGGGAAAGCTGGTTCTCTGCGATGACGGGTTTCCTGTTGACCGGTGCGGGTCTGCCGCTGTTGGGCGTGATTGCCATCGGCTATTCCGGTTCGCGCGATGTGCAGGCGCTGGCATCCAGGGTTGCGCCTTGGTACGGCGTGGCGTTTGCCGTCGCACTGTATTTGTCCATCGGGCCTTTGTTTGCCATGCCGCGTACGGCGACGGTGTCGTTTGAGATTGCCGTTGCGCCGTTTTTGAATGAAAGCCAGAAAATAGTCGGGCTGGCGGCGTTCAGCGTGGCGTTTTTCGGCGTGGCGTATTGGCTGTCGATGTCGCCGGGCAAGCTGGTGGACCGCATCGGTAAAATCCTGACCCCCGTATTGCTTTTGACGATTGCCGTTTTGGTCGGCTACGCCGCGTTGAATCCGATGGGCGTTCCCGCTGCGGCACAAGGCGATTTTGCCCTCCGTCCGTTCATAAAAGGCATTTTGGAAGGCTACGGCACAATGGACGCACTCGCTTCGCTGGTGTTCTCCATTATCGTCATTGACGCCGTGCGCGCGATGGGTGTGGACAACCGCTCCGATCTGCTGCGGACGACCGCCGTTTCAGGCATCGTTGCCGCATCTTGTCTGGCATTGGTGTACCTCTTCATCGGCTATATGGGCGCGACAAGCGTGTCAGGCTTGGGACTTCAGGAAAACGGCGCGGAAGTGTTGTCGAAAACGGCAAATTTCTACTTCGGCGTCCCCGGAAACATCCTCTTGGGCGTCATCGTCCTGCTCGCCTGCTTGAGTACCGCCGTCGGACTGATTACATCATGTTCCGAATATTTCAACCGCCTGTGTCCCGGCATTCCTTACAAAATGTTCGTCGTCATCAATACGGTCGTGTCTATGGCGTTGGCGAACAAAGACCTGTCCTCCATCCTGACCTTCTCCATCCCGATGCTGATGCTGCTGTACCCGCTAACCATCGTCATCATCCTGCTGGTCTTCCTGCACAAACTGTTCGGCGGCAGCCGCATCGTCTATTTCTGCACCATGATGGCAACGCTGGCAGTCGGTTTGCTCGATGCCTATAAAGCCGCATTCGGTTTCAGCGAAGAAGTCGCCGCCGACATCAACGGCGCACTGCCGCTTTACAACGTCGGACTGGGCTGGCTGCTGCCCGCAACCGTCGGCTTCGTTTTAGGGTGCATCCTGAACGCCGCGCTCAAGAAAAAAAATAAGGCTTAAATCACAAAACGAAGGTCGTCTGAAAGATTTCAGACGACCTCTTTTGTTGTTTTTCCAACTTATTCATACCAAAACGAAAATTTTTACCTAAGCCGGATAATTTGTGTGTTAGTATCCAAACACTAAATTGTTGACAATAAGCCCGATCCCGACTACCGGCTTTGCCGTGTATAGCCGCTTTCGGAGCGGATATAAAAAGTCGGACGGCGATTGCCGACAGAACCAAAAACAAGTCAACCAAAGGAGAAATTATGAACCACGACACATCATATTCCTCCGGCATGCACAAGCCGCCGTCGGACTTTGAAAGCCGTGAAGCGTATTTGGAACATGAGCTGCAAATCATGCAGCCTAAACGCTGGCGGCTCAATCTGCCGTTTCGAGATTACCGCTTCGAACCTGAAGACCTGATTCCTGCGGTGGCGGGAACCATTGGCAAGGTGGTGATGGTCAGCGCAGTAGCGGCGGCGTTTGCCGTGCCGTTGGGTCTGCCCGACACCTTTCTGCCGCAAAACGTCCGTTACGAGCTGCTGATTGCTTCAATCTTTATCATTCTGCTCTCCGGCCTTTTTCTCCCCACTTCCAACTTACCCGGTACGCACGGGCCGTTGATTCCGCTGATTCCCGTCGTCGTTGCCGCAGGCGGGCATCCGCTGGCTTTCGGCTTGTTGATTGGTGTGTTCGGTTTCTTGTTGGGCATTACCAAAGGCGGCAGCCTGATGGCGAAACTGACGAGCAACGGCGTATGCGGCGGGCTGCTGCTGTATCTGGGCTTCGTTGGTACGACCAGTCAGGTCAAGAAACTTTTTGAATGGGCAGGCAGTTTTGACAAAAGCTACATTGCCTTCATCGTGATCATCGGCACCATCCTGCTCTATGCGCTGCTGGAACATTGGCGCAAACGTTGGCTTGCCGTCCCGTTGGGCTGCGTGCTGGCAGGTTTTACCGCGTATCTTTTGGGTGCACCGTTTTCCTTCCAAACCGCTCCAGGCCTGCCGCCTATGAGTCCTGCTTACTGGTGGGGTGAAAATACCGGCTGGATGATGGGTCTGCCGACGATGGACAGCTTTTTGGTCGTGTTCCCCTTTGCCGTACTCGCCATCGCCATGTGGTCGCCTGATTTCTTAGGGCATCAAGTGTTCCAAAAAATCAGCTATCCCGAGCGATCCGAAAAAGCCTTGATGAACATCGACGACACCATGTTCACCTGTTCCGTCCGCCAAGTCGCAGGCTCGGTACTGGGCGGCGCGAACTTTACCTCTTCATGGGGAACTTACATCGTTCCCGCCTCCATTGCCAAACGTCCGATTCCCGCAGGCGCGATACTGACTGCCTTGTTCTGTATCATTGCATCCGTCTGGGGCTATCCTATGGATTTGGCGATTTGGCAGCCCGTATTGAGCGTTGCGCTGATTGTCGGCGTCTATGTCCCACTTTTGGAAGCAGGCATGGAAATGACGCGCAAGGGAAAAACCACCCAATCCGCCGCCATCGTTGTCTTCTCCTCTGCACTGGTCAATCCCGTTTTCGGCTGGTCGCTGACCATGCTTTTGGATAACTTGGGCTTAATCGGATGTAAAGAACGCAGCGCGGAACTCGGGTTTATGGGTCGCGTCGTCGTACCTACCGTCGGCTTTGTCATCCTCTGCGCAGCAATGGGCGCAGTCGGCATGCTGCCCGGCATTCCCGCCTTCCTCGAGCAGTTTAGAAATCTGCATTAACAAAGCAGCACGAGCGTTTCAGACGACCTTTTTAGAACTATAGTGGATTAAAATTGCAATGATACAGCGTTGCCAACGCCCTTATGTACTACCCGTACACGGCGGGCGTTGCCGCCTTGTCTCATTTTTATTTTAATCCACTATAAAGGTCGTCTGAAAACCTCAAATCTCGGATAAGTCGGATAATCGACATTGGTTTGAAGTTTTAACATAAAAGGTCGTCTGAAAAACTGATTTTCAGACGACCTTTTATATTCAATCCTAGATAAGCCCATGAAGTCGCAGACGGTAATCGATTGACGCGAGAATCGTTTGCTGTATGGTTGGTAGCCGTACTTCGGATGAGGGCTGCTTAATCAGAAACCACAAAATCCACCGTATGCGCTTCGCTGTAATCGGGAATTTCCAGCTTATTGATCATGCGGTGTATCACATCGTTCGGCACGGAATATTCGCGGTTACGGTTTTGCGACAGCAATTGCGTGTAAGGCACTTCCAAATAAATCAGGTGTACCCGCGCGCCGTAGTCGGCGAACATCGGCAGCCATTTGCTCCGCAGGTCGCGGTTGAGGTTGGTGGCGTTGAAGACAAAGGACGTGCGGGCGCGCAGGTATTCTTTTGCCTGCTCTTTACCCAAGCGCACGGCTTCGGCGGTGTGCTTCGGATCGGCAGGGTCGAGTTTGTGCTCGCGGCGGATGTCGTCCAGCGACAGCATAGGCAGATGGGAAAGGTGTTGCCTGATGTAACTGTCTTTGCCGCTGCCCGCTATGGCGCACATGGCGTACACGTCAAAGGTTCGGTCATCAAACGGTTGGTAATCGGGCATTTCGCTGCGGCCGTTAAGGTAGAGATAGCGGCCGTAATCGCTGGCGAAATCGCGCGCTTTACCCCAGCAGCCGTTTTCTTCACACAACTCGCGGAACAAGTCGATGCGCAGCAGGATATCCTGTTGATCGTTGCAAGTGCGGCCCAGAATGTCAGCTTTGGCAAGCATGGCGAGGTGGGCGGTATCGACCTGCAAAGAAGCAGCGATGGTGGCGCGTTCCGGATTCGGTTTGTCGATTGCCCACAGCGGCAGCCCGTGCAGGCGCACGAGTTTGGCTATCGCTTCGCGCACGGCAAACGGCGTGGCAAGTTCGGTGTAAAGCAGGGCGCGGGCAGTGTATTCACCTTTTTTGGCATGGTTAGGCGACACAATCCGCTCTTTGCCGTCTTGGATCTCGCGTTTGGTGGTGCTGCGTTTTTCTACATCATGCAGCATGGCGGCGGTAAACAAGATATGTTGCTCCTGCTCGCTGAGCGCTTGGAATTCGGGCAGTTGCAGCAGGGCTTCGCATACCATTTTAGTATGGACGAATACATCGCCTTCTGCGTGCCATTCAGGATCCTGCGGCACGTTTTTCATATCGGCAAACCAACTGAAACGGTGTTCCAAGGCTTGCCAGTCGGGAAGTTTGCCGGGTGTGTAATGGGGGAATGTCCACATGGTAGTCTTTCTTATTATTGGATGACTTGACTTCAGGTCGTCTGAAACTGCCAGCTTTGCCAATGGTATTTATCATAATCGATAAGGCGGGCGGGCTTCCAAGTTTTTGTCCAATGCACATCGGTTTTAACGTGTTTGGCGCGAACAAGTTTAAAGAGGTTGTCAAACTCGTTGGACTGTACGGGCAGGTTACCGTTGTTAGTGGCAAAATCAGCGGCATTGCGGATGACGAAGCCTTCACTGCATGCTTCGCCTGTTTTCGGGTCGTAGCCGCCGAGTTTGCCTGCGGTTTGCACGCTGTCTGTCCATGTTGTACCTAAATTGGCGAGCAGCCATTGCTCCAAAGCGATGTCTTCGTCGGTGTATTTTTGGGTGAAGTCGGCAAGCGGATGCACGATGGGGAGTTCGGGAACTGTGGGAAAGTCGAACAGCTGGGCATAGAATTTAACTTCTTCCCACGACAGCCAATGTCCGCCGCGTCGGACGGCAAACAGGTAAAAATAGCTTTCCAACTGCGAATAGGCGATGGAGTGGATGCCGTACATGTTTTCGCCGAAAAGTTCGAGGTCACCCAAGTCGTTTTTGATGTGCTGCCAGCGTTGCAGCAGCGGTTTGTCCCACGGATGTTGGGTGGGGGCGGCATGGCTGCGGGCATAGAGGCCGTGGGCGGCGAAGCAGTTGTTTTGCCCGTCCAGCTTTTCGGTTAATACCAATTGCGGCAGGGCGGCGAAATGTGCGAGGTAGCCGCGGGGCATAAAGCGGTCGTCTGAAGTCGTACCTAAGCTGATGGGTGCGTGCAGGCTGCGGGCGTATTTCTGTGGTTCGGTATTGGCTATCATGATTTGTCCTTTAAATTTATTTTTTAAGTTTTTCGGATGGTTTCTGCGGCTGATTATATAGTGGATTAACAAAAATCAGGACAAGGCGACGAAGCCGCAGACAGTACAGATAGTACGGCACCGATTCACTTGGTGCTTCAGCACCTTAGAGAATCGTTCTCTTTGAGCCAAGGCGAGGTAACGCCGTCTGGTTTAAAGTTAATCCACTATATTTTTTCTACTGTATCGCTTTGTTTGGACACCAAAAGCTGGTCGACTTTCAGATTTTCGGTGTCGATGATTTCAAATTTATAGCCCGCGTAAACCAAAAAATCGGTGCGTTTCGGGATTTTGCGCAGGGAATACATCATAAAGCCAGCGATGGTTTCGTAGTTTTCCGAATGGGGAAATTCCTCAATGTCCAGCGCGCGCATGACGTCGGCGAGCGGGGTCGCGCCGTCCACCAGCCAAGTGTCTTCGGTGCGGCGGATAATTTGCGGCTCTTCTTCGGTATTGACCAGCTCGCCCATGACGATGCTCATCACGTCTTTCAACGTGACCACGCCGACCACCAGCGCGTATTCGTTCACCACCACGGCAAAGTCTTCGCCGGAAGTTTTGAAGGTTTCCAAGACATCGTAAAGCGACAGCGTGTCTGGGATGAACAAGGCTTTACGCAACACGCGCTTGTCGGTCAGGCGGACGTCTTTTTCTTTTAAAAACAAGGTCAATAGCGTGTGCGATTCGATGTAGCCGATGACGCGTTCCAAATCGCCGTCGCACACCAAGAATTTGTTGTGCGGTTTTTCCGACATCATTTCCAATACGGTATCGCTGCTGTCGTTTTTATCGAAATAGGCGATGTATTCGCGCGTGCTCATAGTGGAAGTTACCGTGCGCGCCTGCATGTCGAAGATATTTTCAATCAGGTAGTGTTCCTGCTCTTTCAACACACCCGCCTGCGCGCCCGCATCGACGACGGCGTAAATGTCTTCCGAAGTCAGCTGCTCTTGGCGGACGGTGGAAATTTTGAAGAGTTTGAATATCGCGTTCGCCATTCCGTCGAAAATCCAGACGACGGGTTTCAGGATAAAAATCAGGAACATCATCGGCCGCACGATGCGTACCGCCACTGCTTCGGGATGGGTCATCGCTATGCGCTTGGGCATCAGGTCGGCAATCAGGATGAAGCTGCCCGTAACCAGCGCGAATGTCAGCAGCGACGCGGCGGTACTGCCCCAACTGCCTGCGTTTGCCAACAAACCGCCGAAATAAGGGCGCACCGCCGCTTCGCCGACGATACCGGCGAGAATGGCGACGGCATTCAAACCGATTTGAACGACGGTGATGAAGCTGCCCGGTTGCTGCTGCATATTGAGCACATCCAGCGCGCGCGTGTCGCCGCCGTCTTTTGCCATGACTTGCAATTTGATTTTGCGCGCCGAGGCGAGCGCGAGTTCGGAGCAGGAAACGAATGCGCTGATGACAATCAGCAGGACCAATAACAATAAGGCTTCGAGAATATTCATGAAAAACGGTGTGTGTGGCAAACAGAAGACATTTTAGCATTAAAGGTCGTCTGAACGACGAACCGCACTTTGGTGATTGGATGGGGTATCCAACTTTTGGAGCGGTTCAGGTTTCAGACGACCTTTTGCCTTTTGGCTGTGGTTACATAAAAATTGTAGCGGCAAAGAATGGTATGGCGGAGTTTATTTGCCCAGCAGTTCGATGCTGCAAGCTACTTTGCCGACACGCATTTCGGCTGTGCCTGAACAGCCTGCGGGCAGTATGCGGCGGAAGGATGCAAGCTGTTTCGGGTCGGGCGTAATTTTCAGGCGCAGGACGGTTTTGGGTAGGTGCAGGCGGTTGAGGGCTTCTTCAATGCTGATGTCGTAGGTTTTCTTGAATTGGTCAAAGGTATTGTTGCGTTTGTGGTCGAAGACGGTAACGCTGCCGTCTTCGTTGAAACGGTAGGTATTTTCGCCTTTGATGATAATGTCCCTGTCGTAGATTCGGACGATTTGCAAACGGCCGTTTTCATCGTAGCGGTATTGCAGGTCGTGATCGGTGCATCCGTAATGGGATTCGCAGTTTTCGGCCAAAACGTAGGCAAACGAGGTACTGCTGCCGGCAGTATGATCCCAGCAAAACTGCAGGCCGTCTTGTCCGGCATCGCAGCCTTTAGGGTTGGCCTGTTTGTAGGCGGCAATTTCCTGCTGCATCCTTTGGAAGTCCTCCCATTCCTGCTTGTTCATACCACGAGGTTGGGGACGGAGGTTTTGTTGCCGTATGCCGTAGCCACCCTGTTGCTGCTGTTGCGCGGCCTGTATCTGCTGTTGGATTGGAGCTTCATTTCTCTGGCGGATGCAGTTGCCATAGTTGGGTAGATTGGGCGAACAGGCGGCGGCATCCTGCGCCCACAGTGCGGCGACAGATACGGCTGCGATGACGGCGAGTTTCGGTATGATGTTTGCGGCAGTCATGGTTTTCCTTTTAATGATTTTGAGGTCAGTTTACTTGGGATTTAGATTTTCAGACGACCTTTTTAGATTAGGCGGCAGATTGTCTTTCGCCTTCAAACATATGGCTTAACCTTTGGCGGTAAAGCGTTTGTTGATGCGCAGACGTTCGCCGCGGCCGGCTTTTTTGATTTCCAGCCAGTCGGTGTAGATGGCGTGGATAAGGTGGCGTATGGTCTCAAAGCCGTATTGCTGCGGGTCGGTGCCTTCTGCGGTCAGCTGCTTGGAGACGTCGCTCAAGCGCGCCCAGCCTTGTCCGTCGGCGTGGGTGTCGACGGCCTGCTGTACGGCGGGGATAACGCGGGTTACGGGCAGTTTGCTGCTTTTGGCGGCGGGTTCGGGTTTGGCAGGTGTCGGCTGCACGCTATCTGCCGTTGGGCTTGGCGCGGTGTTTTCGCTCTTGGTTTGGTTGTTTTTTTTGCCGCGCGTTTTGCGTTTTTGCGCGGTGTTGGGGTTGTCTGAAACGGTTTCTTCTGCCTGATGGGTTGCCACCGGGTTTTCAGACGACCTCTCTGCCGGTTTGTCGGCGGATTTGCGACGGCGGACTTGGAGTTGGTTGTTGTCGGTGCGGTGTTCGAAGATGTCGAAGGATTTGATGAGGTCGGAGAGTTTGCCGTAGCCGTACAGCCTGGAGTCGAAATCGGGGTTGATTTTGCTGATGTAGCTGCCGATGGGGCCGAGGTTCGCCCAGCCGAGGTCGTCAGCGTTTTCGCGCACGGCGCGTTTGAGCAAGGACAGCGCGTCAGCGGCGGCGGCGGGGTTGTTTTTGCCGTTGTTCTTCTCTTTTTCTTGGCGTTGTTTTTCGGGGCGGAAGATTTCGGTGTAGATGAATTTGTCGCAGGCTTTGCGGAAGGCTTCGGGCGTTTTCTTTTCGCCGAAACCGTACACGGTCAGCCCGCTTTCGCGCAGGCGGCTTGCCAATCGGGTGAAGTCGGAATCGCTGGATACGATGCAGAAGCCGTCGAAGTTGCCGCTGTACAGTAAGTCCATCGCATCGATGACTAACGCCATATCGGTGGCGTTTTTGCCTTTGGTGTAGGCGAATTGTTGGACGGGGATGATGGCGTGGGGCAGGAGGGCGGCTTTCCATTTGGAAAGGCCGTGGCTCCAGTCGCCGTAAATGCGTTTGACGCTGGCGATGCCGTATTTGGCAACTTCTTCGAGCAAGCGGTCGATGATGTCGGCGGGGGCGTTGTCGGCGTCTATGAGGACGGCGAGTTTTTTGTTAGCCAATGTGGTCATGGGGACTCCGTGGTGTTCATGTCAGTCGAGGTCGTCTGAAAACCGGTTTTCAGACGACCTCGATCTTTTAAAGCATATCTTGTATGGCGGCGCGTTCTTCTTCCAGCTCCGCCAGTGTCGCGGCGATGCGTTGGCGGCTGAACCCATCCGACAAGTCCAAGCCTTGGACGATGCGGTAGCTGCCTTCGTCGCAGACGACGGGGAAGCCGAAAACCAAACCTTCGGGGATGCCGTAAGAGCCGTCGGAGGGGACGCCCATTGTGATCCATTTGCCGCTGCTGCCGAGCAGCCAGTCGCGCAAATGGTAGATGGCGGCGTTCGCAGCGGAGGCGGCGGACGACGAACCGCGCGCGGCGATGATGGCGGCACCGCGTCCGGCGATTTTCGGCATGAAGACTTCGGTGTTCCAATCGGGTTCGGTAATCATGTCTTGGACGGATTCGCCGTTGCTGGTGGCGTAGCGGTAGTCGGCGTACATGGTCGGGCTGTGGTTGCCCCAGACGCACATTTGCTCGATGGAAGGAATCGGGCGGTTGATTTTCTCGGCGACTTGGCTGACGGCGCGGTGGTGGTCGAGACGCATCAGGGCGGTGAAGTTTTCCGGCGGGATGTCGGGCGCGGATTTCATGGCGATGTAGGCGTTTGTGTTGGCGGGGTTGCCGACGACGAGGACTTTGACGTTGCGGTTTGCAACTTTGTTCAACGCCGCGCCTTGTACTTTGAAAATTTCAGCGTTGGCATGCAGCAGGTCTGCGCGCTCCATGCCTTGCGTACGCGGGCGCGCACCGATCAAGAGGGCGATGTCGGCATCTTTGAAGGCGACTTCGGGGTCGTCTGTGGCGAAGATGTCGGCAAGGAGCGGGAAAGCGCAATCCTGCATTTCCATAATCACGCCGCGCAATGCCTGCTGCGCCTGAGGCAGGTCGAGCAGTTGCAGGATAACGGGCTGATCGCGTCCGAGCATAATGCCGCCGGCGATACGGAACAGGGTCGCATAGGCAATTTGGCCTGCGGCGCCGGTAACGGCGATTCGGACGGGGGGCTTAAGCGTCATATTTTTCCTTTTGAAGTCGTTGTTTTACTTGATTTACGAATTATAACAGCATTGAGTAAGGGAGAATGAAAAGGTCGTCTGAAACTGGGAATAGGTTTTCAGACGACCTTTTCGATTGCTGTCTGTCAATTTTCCGCATCGCGGCAGATTTCGATGGCTTCCTGAAGGCTGGAAACGCCGAAGATTTTTAGATTCGGAAACTCTTTTTCGTTGCGCGGCATATTGGCTTTGGGGACGATGGCGCGTTTGAAACCGAGTTTTTCCGCTTCTTTGAGCCGCTCTTGTCCGCGTGCGACGGGGCGGACTTCGCCGCTCAAGCCGATTTCGCCGAATGCGACCATTTTTTCGGGCAGCGGGCGGTTGCGGAAGCTGGAGAGCATGGCGAGGATGACGGCGAGGTCGGCGGCGGGTTCGCCGATTTTGACGCCGCCGACGGCGTTGAGGAACACGTCTTGGTCAAAACAGGCGATGCCGCCGTGGCGGTTGAGGACGGCGAGCAGCATGGCGAGGCGGTTTTGTTCGAGGCCGACGGTGAGACGTTTGGGGGTGAAGCCGTGCGCGTCATCGACCAATGCTTGAATTTCAACCAAAAGAGGGCGGCTGCCTTCCTGCGTGACCAAAACGCACGAGCCGGGCGTGTCGTCGCGGTAGCTGGCGAGGAAGATGGCAGACGGGTTGGACACGCCTTTCAAACCGTTTTCGGTCATGGCGAACACGCCCAATTCGTTTGCCGCACCGAAGCGGTTTTTGATGGCGCGTATCATGCGGTAGTTGGAATGTTGGTCGCCCTCAAAATACAGCACGGTATCGACCATGTGTTCCAGCACGCGCGGGCCGGCAATCGCGCCGTCTTTGGTCACGTGTCCGACCAGTATCATGGCGATGCCCATCTGTTTCGCCATACGCGTCAGTTGGGCGGCACATTCGCGCACTTGCGACACGGAACCTGGGGCGGAAGTGATTTGGTCGGAATACATGGTTTGGATGGAGTCGATAACGACGACTTCGGGCTGATGCTGTTTTAACGCTGCTTGAATCGCTTCCATGCGGATTTCGGCAAGCAGGTTCACGCCTTCGGTGGGCAGTTCTAAACGCTGCGCGCGCAGGGCGACTTGTTGGGCGGATTCTTCGCCGGAAACGTACAGCACTTTACGGCTTTGCGCCATTTTGGCGATGGTTTGCAACAGCAGCGTGGATTTGCCGATGCCGGGGTCACCGCCAAGCAGGATGACCGCGCCGTCTACCAAACCGCCGCCCAATACGCGGTCGAGTTCGCCCATGCCGGTCGGATTGCGCGGCACTTCGGTGGCGGTAACGGCGGAGAGGGATTGGACGGTCGATGTGTCCGCCGCCCAAGATTGGAAGCGGGCGTTTTTCGGTTCGGGCGCGGCAAGGCTTTCCTGAAGCGTGTTCCACTCGCCGCAATGCGGACATTTGCCCTGCCATTTCGGGGAAGTGCCGCCGCATTCGGTGCATTGGTAGATAGTTTTGAGGGCTTTTGCCATGATGTTTTCCCTATGGGATTTTTGAAGTGTGAAAAGGTCGTCTGAAAACTGATAGCGTTTTCAGACGACCTTTTTTCAAGGATTCGGACTGGGCTTATTTGCTTTCGTCTTTACCGTCTTTCTTGTCTTTTTTCGGAGCCGGTTTTTTCGCCGCCAAACCTAAAGACTTCTGCCATTCGACTGGATTTTTGACTAAATCCAAGGCTTTGCGGAGTTGGTCGTCTTTGGCGGGATTGGGAATGCGACGGCTGGAAATGTCTTCGTCTTTTTCTTTGTCCTTGCCTTTTTTGGACTTGGCGTTTTCATCGGCTTTGGCAGCTTCGTTTGAATCAGGCGCACTGATTTCGTTGCTGCTGTTGACGTCTTCGCCGCCGAGCGGGTTGCCGATGTGTCCGGCGAGGTCGGCTTCGCGGCTTTCAAAGGCGCGGTCTTTGTCTTTGACTTCGACGTCGGGAACGATGCCTTGCGCTTGAATCGAGCGGTCGTTCGGCGTGTAATACAGCGCGGTGGTCAGTTTGACCGCGCTGCCGTTAGACAGCGGAATCAGGGTTTGAACCGAGCCTTTGCCGAAACTTTGCGTACCGACAACGACGGCGCGTTTGTGGTCTTGCAGCGCGCCTGCGACGATTTCAGAAGCGGAAGCAGAGCCTGAGTTAATCAAGACGGTCATCGGAATGGTTTTCAACTCGGCAGGCAAATCTGCAAGCGGGTCTTTGCCGCTTGTGCGGATGTAGTCTTCGGGACGGGCTTTCAAGACCATGCCTTCTTTGCCGTCGCGTCCTTTGGTGCTGACGACTTTAGCATCTGCAGGCAGGAAGGCGGCGGATACGCCGACTGCGCCGTCAAGCAGACCGCCCGGGTCGTCGCGAAGGTCGAGGATAAGGCCTTTGAGCGGCGCGCCTTTGTTGGCTTTAATCAGGGCTTTGGCGGCTTCGTTGATGCCCGCTACGGTGCGCTCTTGGAATTGGGATACGCGGATGTAGCCGTAGTTCGGCTCAAGCAGGTGGTGGCGGACGCTTTTGACTTTGATGATGGCGCGGGTCAGGTTGACGACGATGGGTTTGTCCACGTTTTTGCGCGAAAGGGTCAGGGTGATTTTGGTACCCGGTTTGCCGCGCATTTTTTTGACGGCTTCGCTGGTGGTCAGGCCGCGTGTGGAAACGTTGTCGATTTTGGCAATGAAGTCGCCGCTTTTCACGCCTGCACGCTCGGCGGGCGTATCTTCAATCGGGGCGATGACTTTGATGAAGCCGTCTTCTTGACCGATTTCCATACCCAAGCCTCCGAATTCGCCGCTGGTGGATTCTTTCATGTCGGCATAGCCTTTTTTATCCATATATTCGGAATGCGGGTCGAGGTCGGATACCATGCCTTTCATCGCGCCTTCAAAGAGGTCGGCGTCGGATTTGTCTTGATAATAATTGGCTTTGATCTGTCCGTAAACTTCCGCCATGTTGCGTATGGATTGTACGGGCAGGGTTTCGTTGTCTTTTTTGTCTTTTTCGGCGGCAAAGCTTTGAACGCTCAAGCTGAGGGCGACACCGCTGAATGCGCCGAGTGTGTAGAGTGCGACTTTTTTCAAAGTGGATGTTGACATTATAAATAGCTTTCTTTTTGTCTTATTTCATTTCAGACCGTAATGACTGTGAAACGGGATAGGGAAACATTGCTTCAGACGACCTGAATTTACGTCCGCAAAACTGTATGCGATTTACGCTTGATAAACAATAGGATTAGCGTAAAAAATATCTGCGCGGGTGTAAAAGCTTTTGAATATAGGGTCGTTGGGAGCAGTTGTTAAATTTCAGACGACCCTGTGGTGCGGAAAGAGGTCGTCTGAAAATATAAAACTGGTTTGCAGGTCAGCTTATCCAGGAGAGCGGGTTCATTGCCTGCCCGTTGTAGCGGACTTCCAAATACAGGCCTTCCATGCCCGAAGGCAGGGTTCCGCTGATGCCTAGGCGGTTGCCTGCGGCTACGGCATAGCCTTTGGCGACTTCGATTTCGCTCAAGCCTGAATAAATGCTGATATAGCCGTCGCCGTGATCGATGACGATGACTTTGCCGAAACCTTCCAATTCATCGGCGTAGGTAACCGTACCGCCGGCGATGCTGCTGACGGTTGACGGAGTCGTTTGGTAGAACACGCCTTTCCACACTTCACCGTCGCCGCGGTCTTGTCCGAAGAGTCCGGCAAGCGTGCCGCTGACCGGTTTTTTCAGACGACCCTGCATACGGCTGAAGCTGTTGGCATTGCTGATTCTGACGTAGGAAGGCGCGCGGATGTTCATGTCTTCGGCGGTCAGGTTGGACATGGCGGCGCGTTCGTCGGCGGCTTTTTGCGCGGCGGCAGCGCGGTCTTTGCGCGCTTTTTCAGCGGCGGCAAGACGGGCCTCGGCGGCTTTTTTACGCGCTTCGGCTTCCTGGCGGCGTTGCTCGGCTTTGTGTTTGTCCAAGTCTTTCAACAAGTTGTTCAGGCGTTGTTCGTTTTCTTTGTGGTTGATTTTTTTCTGCGCATCTTTTGCCATTTGCGCATTTTGGCGGCGGCTTTCCGCTTGTTCGGCAGTGTTGGTTACACCTTGGCGGCGCAGCGAAGACTGGATGTTGACCTGAAGTTTTTTCAAGTATGCCAGTTCGTTGTTGATTTTCTGCTCTTGCGCTGCCAGCTCTTTTTGCTGCTTCTCAAGGTCTTTGATGACTTGATCGTTAGCGGTGTTGATATAGCGGGTGTAACGCAGGAAGCGGGTTTTCTGACCCGGCTCGGCATTTTTCAGGAATAGGGCAACGGCGTTGGGTTGGCTGTTTTTATAGTTGCCTGAAACAAAACGGGAAATTTGCGCGCGCGTGTTGGAAACCTGAGTTTTCAGGTGGTTCAAATCAGCATTGAGCTTTTGAAACTTGTCCCATGCGTCGCGCTGTTGGCGGTTGATGGCGGACAGGTTGATACGGCTTTGCTGCAACTGTTTCAACGTGGTGTTGACGTGGATGATGAAACCTTCGTTGCGGCTGCGCAGCGATTTTTTGCTTTCCAAATCATTGGCGGCAGCAGTCACTGCGGCTTTGAAGTCGTCTGAATCGGCGACAGCGGTTTTCTTATCGGCTTTGTCCGTTTTTTTCTCGACGGTTTTTCTGTCCTGTTTTGCCGCTGCTTCGTCTTTTTTAGGCAACTCGGCAGCTTCTTTTTTTGCCTTTACATTGTTTTTGGCTGCGGGTTTGTCTGCCACTTTGTCCTTGCCTTTTACAGGTTCGGTTTTTGCGGGAACGGCTTTGCCTGTTTTCTCTTCCGCTTTGACTTCGCCTTTTTTGGTTTTATCAGCTTTATCTTGTTTTTTGGCTTCGTTGCCATTTTTGCGTTCTTTGGCACGCTCGTTTTTCGCCGCTTCGGCAGTTTCCTTTTTGCTTTGGGCTACCGGCTTGTCGTCTGCCTTGTCCCTAGCGTTTTTGGCAGCAGGCTTTGCTTTGTCTTTGGCTGCTTCTTTCTTAGCAGGTTCGACAGCGTCCTTTTTGGCTTTGACGTTTTTTTTGACAGGCGCAGCCTTCTCTTTGGGCGCGTCTTTGGCAGCAAAAGAAGGCGAGGCGAAACCGATGAGCAGGGCGAGTAAAAGAGGTTTGTAACGCATGATTGGGTTCTGGATCGTTAAAATAAAGGCAATAGGCGGAATTATATAGTCAGCGGGGTCGTCTGAAAATATTGTTAAACCAATTAAAACGGCGGTCATGCTGTATCGTTTGTCATGTTTGTTGCAATGTTGACAAGCTGTGCAGCAATGTTTGGTCATATATTGTTAATGGAATACCCCGTTTATTTTTGTTGTAAAACCGACGGCACAAATCGGGCGATGGTATCGCGCAGGACGATGAGTTTGCCGTGGAAGAAGTGGGATGAGCCGGCGATGGTGATGACGGGCAAACCTTGCGGCTCCGCCCATGTCCAAGCCTTGCTGATTTCAACAACTTCATCTTCCGCGCCATGAATCATCAGGGTTTTGGTAACGTCCGGGACGGCTGAAGGTTCGGGGCGGTCGGTGTAGTGGTGTACTGCCGCGCCGATGAGCAACAGCAAATCCGGTTCGCGCTCTTGGGCGGCAAAAGTGGCGACATAGCCGCCGAAAGAGAAACCTGCCAATGCGAACAGTTCGGTTTCGGGATGTTGCGCGCGGGCATAGTCGATGACGGCGATGCAGTCTTGCGTTTCGCCGCGTCCGTAATCGTGTGTGCCTTCGCTGTTGCCTACGCCGCGCAGGTTGGGTAGGTAGCAGTGAAAACCGATTTGCGATAAGGCTTTGGCGGCAGTTTGGATGACTTTGTTGGTGTTCGTGCCACCTTGCAGCGGGTTGGGATGGTTGATGACTGCCACGCCGCGTGCGGGCGTTTGCGCGGCAGGTAGGAAAATGGTTTCAAGCAGTCCGACAGGACCGGATATTTGGATGATGTCAGGTTTCAACATGGGTTTTCCTTTATTTTTTGTGTGTGCTGTGAGGGGGATTGATTGCTTTATCAGGTGTTGTCATCGTCCAATCTGTATTTGGGTTTTCAGACGACCTATCCGTCTCACAGATAAAAATGTTTGCCGTTGTTCGGGTTGCTTGCTTTCAAATCGGTCAACATCCGTTTGAAATCCAAGCCGTATTGTTCGCTTAATTTTTCTGCGCGTTTTTTCAGTTTGTCGAGGTTTTGCTCTTTCGGGCTGCTTTGAAACGCCATGACCGCCATATTGCCGTGGCTTTCAGCGGGCATTTCCAACACGCGGCCTTCGAAGACGTTGAGCAGGCGTTCGACGAAGCGTTGGTAGCGTTTGTCGCCGCTCCACCAGTTGGTGACGAATACGCCGTCGGGCGAGAGGGCGTTGCGGCAGTCTTGGAAGAAGGGTTCTTCCACCAGCGCGTCGATGATTTGTTCGCCGTCGAAGCCGTCCACCAAAATCACGTCGGTATTGTGGCGGAACACTTTGATGTATTCCGCGCCGTCCGCTTCGACGATTTCGAAGTTTTCCCCTTCAAAAGGCAGCTCGAACAGGCTTCGGGCGACGGCGATGACCTGCGGGTTGATGTCCACGGCGGTTTGCTTGGTGTCGGGCAGGTGGCTGTCTATCCAGCGCGCGAACGAGCCGCCGCCCAAGCCGATTTGGGTGATGTGTTTCGGCGTTTCTTCGGCAAACAGAAGCCAGCCCATCATTGCGCGGCTGTACGACAAAACCAGTTCGGCGGGATGGTCGAGGTTCATCGAGCTTTGGATGGTGTCGCTGCCCAGATGCAACGAGCGGATGTTGCCTTCTTCGGAAATGCCGACTTCGGGCAGGTCAGACTTGGCGCGGCGCAGGCGGCGGTAGGGGTGTCGTGGCATGGTGTAGGACGGATGGAGGGGAAAGGGGTATATTTTATCAGAGTGTCGTCTGAAATGCTTTTTGTGCTTGTGTTTTTCAGACGACCTTGTTCGGATATGCCTAAGCGGCTTGGTTTATATATGGGGTAATCATTACGCCTGAAATAAATTTCTTTTTAAATCAGATATTTTTTATAAAAATTTACTTTGTTGGCAACAAGCTCTTGCCAAGCGGGGCAGTTAACGGCATAATTCGGCTTCTTTGCCGGTATAGCTCAGTTGGTAGAGCACCTGACTTGTAATCAGGGGGTCCCGAGTTCGACTCTTGGTGCCGGCACCAGTTTATAGCTGAAGGTGCCGCAAGGTATTTCAGTAAGCCGGTATAGCTCAGTCGGTAGAGCACCTGACTTGTAATCAGGGGGTCCCGAGTTCGACTCTTGGTGCCGGCACCAATCAAACAGCCCGATTGTGAAAGCAGTCGGGCTGTTTTGCGTCTGCCGTTCGGGTGGCAGGGCGGCGGGCATTTCACTATAATAGCCCGTTTTAATCTAAAAGGTCGTCTGAAAAAAGGCGGAACACATTCCAATGATTACTGTGAACACACTGCAAAAGATGAAGGCAGAAGGCGAAAAAATCGCCATGCTGACCGCCTATGAATCCAGCTTTGCCGCGTTGATGGAGAATGCCGGCGTCGATGTTTTGCTGGTAGGCGATTCCTTGGGCATGACCGTGCAGGGACGCAAATCCACGCTGCCCGTCAGCCTGCGCGATATGTGTTACCACACCGAAAACGTCGCACGCGGTACGGAAAACGCGATGATTGTCAGCGACTTGCCTTTTGGTGCGTATCAACAGAGTAAAGAACAGGCGTTTGCCGCCGCTGCCGAACTGATGGCGGCAGGCGCACATATGGTCAAACTCGAAGGCGGCGTTTGGATGGCGGAAAGCACCGAATTCCTGCAAATGCGCGGCATTCCCGTCTGCGCCCATATCGGCTTGACCCCGCAGTCCGTGTTTGCGTTTGGCGGATATAAAGTGCAGGGGCGGGGCGATAAGGCGGAAGCCTTGTTGGCAGATGCGAAAGCACACGACCAAGCGGGTGCCGCCATCGTATTGATGGAATGCGTACCGGCGGAATTGGCGAAAAAAGTAACCGAAACCGTCTCTTGCCCGACCATTGGCATCGGTGCAGGTGTGGATTGCGACGGACAAGTTTTGGTCATGCACGATATGCTCGGCATTTTCCCGGGTAAAACCGCCAAATTCGTCAAAAACTTCATGCAGGGTAAAGACAGCATTCAAGCCGCCGTTGAAGCCTATGTCCATGAAGTCAAAGCCAAAACCTTCCCCGCGGCGGAACATTCGTTTGCTTGATACCCTCAACTAAAAAAGGTCGTCTGAAAAGGTTTTCATCGTGAAAACCGAATTTCAGACGACCTTTGTTTGTCCGTGTTCCCAGCGTATAATCGGCGCATGATTTTCGGGCTGACAAAACATGGCGGCTGTGTACCGTAATCCCGAAAAAGATAAAGGACATTTTCCATCATGCAAATCATTCATACCATTAAAGAATTACGCGAATGGCGCAAAAACGCAGGCAGCGTTGCCTTTGTTCCGACCATGGGCAATCTGCACGAAGGCCATCTCGCCCTCGTTCGCGAAGCCAAAAAACGCGCCGACAACGTTGTTGTCAGCATTTTCGTCAACCGCCTGCAATTCGGACAGGGCGAAGATTTCGACAAATACCCGCGCACCTTGCAGCAAGACGCCGACAAACTCGCCAACGAAGGCGTAGCCGTCGTGTTCGCGCCCGACGAAAAAGAGCTGTATCCCAATGTTGAGCAACGTTTCAACGTCGAACCGCCCAACCTTCAAAACGAATTGTGCGGCAAATTCCGCCCCGGGCATTTCCGCGGCGTGGCTACCGTCGTCAGCAAACTGTTCAACATCGTCCAACCGAATACCGCCTGTTTCGGCAAAAAAGACTACCAGCAGTTGGCGATTATCAAAGGCTTTGTCGAAGACCTGAATTTCAATATCGACATCGTCCCCGTCGATACCGGCCGCGCCGCCGACGGACTCGCGCTTTCCAGCCGCAACCAATACCTCAGCGAAGCCGAACGCGCCGAAGCCCCGCGTCTGTACCGCGAATTGCAGCGCGTCGCCGCCGAACTCAAAAACGGCAATCTCGATTACGTTGGATTGGAAACGCAAACCGTCCGCCGTCTGACCGAGGCAGGCTGGGTGGTCGATTACGTCGAAATCCGCCATGCCGAAAGCCTCGCCGTCGCGCGTACCGGCGACAAAGCCCTCGTCGTCCTCGCCGCCGCCCGACTGGGAACGACGCGTCTGATTGACAACTTGGAAGTCAGCTTGGCTTGATTGTTGGAATGGAAAAAGGTCGTCTGAAAACCAAATGTGTTTTCAGACGACCTTTTTGTTGGGGAAGCGTTTTACATCTGCACTGAGCCGATGACGGTGATGCTGATTTCTTCTGAGCCGGGAGAAGGAGCTTGGATGGTGTTGTTTTCGTCGCTTACCGCACTTCTGGCAACAGCGGATTCAGCACTCATCATTTTGGTGCGGGCGAAACCCAAACCGTTGTCGATGGAGCGGTTGCCGATGTGGCCTAAATTGAGTTTGACGATTTTGTAGTTGGAAAAGCCGAGTGTTTTCGCCAAATCTTGCGCGCGGTCTTTAAAGCGCAGGATGGCGGCTTTGCTGACTTGATCGACGGCGGCTTCGCGTTTTTCTTTGGATATGCTGAAGCTGATGCGGTTGAGCGTGGCAGATTGCAGCGTCTCGTCAATCAGGCGGTTGATTGCGTCAAAGTCTTTGCCTTCGACTTTGAACGAGGCAACTTCTTCCCAGCCTGTTTGGATACGTTTGCCGTTGTTGTTGTATTCATGGCGCGGGCTGGCACTGCGTCTGAGAAGTTCGGCTTGGAGTTTGTTGTTTTGTACGGCTTTGTTGAAGTCGTTGAATTTTTTTTGAAACGCTTTGTTAACCGTGGCGCGGTCTTTGCCTTCGGCATTGATGCTGAAGTGGGCGGTCATGGTGTCGCGGGTTATTTCGAGATGGGCAGATTCGGCAAATTCGACGATGTTGTATTGAAGGGTGTCGGTTTCGGCTGCGGCGGGCAGGGCGGTTGCGAGCACGAGGGCGGCAAGGATGGGGCGTAACATGGATTTTCCTTTTGGTATCGGATGTGGAAACGGATGATATTGGATAATTTGTGTCAGGTCGTCTGAAAGCGCGGCTTCAACAAAGTTGAAAAAGTTCTAACTTTGCTGCAACAGGTTTTCAGACGACCTCTGACGGTTAGCCGAAAAAGCCCATTTTGACTTGGATGAGTTTTTCGAGTTCGGGCAGGACGCGGCGGCGGGAGACGAAGAAGATGATGTGGTCGCCGTCTTGGACAATGGTGTCGGTGTGGTGCCCCATGATGACTTCGCCCGTTTCGGCGCGGACGATGGCGGCGATGTAGCAGTCGCCCGGCCATTTGATGCCGCTGATGCGCCTGCCGACGATGGCGGAGGTGTTTTTGTCGCCGTGGACGACAACTTCAATGGCTTCGGCAGTGCCGCGTCGGAGGGGATGGACGGCAACGATGTCGCCTCGGCGGATGTGGGCGAGGATGGAGCCGATGGTGATGAGGTGTGGCGACACGACGATGTCGATTTTGTTGCCTTCGAGCAAATCGACGTAACTGGAGCGGTTGACGATGGTGACGACGCGCTTGGCACCGAGGTTTTTCGCCAATAGGCTGGACATGATGTTGTTTTCGTCGTCGTTGGTCAGGGCGCAGAATACGTCGATTTCGTCGATGTATTCTTCGTCCAGCAGCGTTTCATCGGTGGCGCTGCCTTGCAGGACGAGGGTGTTGTCGAGGTTTTCGGCGAGCCACTCGGCGCGGCGAGGGTTGTGTTCGACGATTTTGATGTCGTATTTGGATTCGAGCTGCTTGGCGAGGCGGTAGCCGATGTTGCCGCCGCCGGCAATCATGATGCGGCGGGTGCGCGCTTCTTTGGGGCGCAGTTCGCGCATGATGATGTTGACGCTGCTGATGTCGGCGGCAAAAAGTACCTCGTCGCCTTCGATAATGACGGTTTGCGGCGTGGGGACGATGAGGCGGTTGTTGCGGTATATGGCGCAGATTTGGCAGTCCGCGCCTTCGGGGAGATGTTGGTTGATGTCGGCGATTTCGCGGTTGACGAGCAGCCCGCCTTTACGCGCCTGTACGATGACCATGCGGACTTTGTCGCCGGCAAACCTCAATACCTGCAATGCGCTGGTGTAGCTGAGCAGCCCGACGAGCTGTTCGGTAACGAGCTGTTCGGGGCTGATGGTTTCGGTGATGTCGAAGACGGTAAGGCTGCCGTTTTCCGTATCGTCATTTTCGGGGTAGGGGTATTCCAGATATTCGCTGGAACGCACGCGGGCAATGCGGCTGGGGATATTAAAGAGATCGGCGGCGATTTTGCAGGCGACGATATTGGTTTCGTCGCTGCGGGTCAGGGCGAGCAGGAGGTCGGAATCTGCCGCGCCCGCCTGTTCGAGGATGAACGGGGATGCACCGTTACCGAGTATGGTTTGGACGTCGAGGCGGCTGCCGATGTGTTGCAGGGCTTTTTCGTCGATATCGATAACGGTAACGTCGTTGCTGGAAACGGAGGCGAGGTTTTGCGCGACGGTCGAGCCGACCTGTCCGCTGCCGAGGATGAGGATTTTCACGGTTTGGGTGGGTGGGTTGGTAAGGATGATGGGATTGTATAGTAAAACAAAATAAAAAGGCTACAATGCCATCCTTGCCTTATTGCAGCTGCCTTGAATATACGGGGCCGTCTGAAAAATTGCTGCGCCGGTTTTCAGACGACCTTTTTGTCCAAATCCTTCATCGCCGAAACCTCACAACTCCTTAAAAATCAGCTATAATTGCCGACTATTTTGATTCCGGTATCCCTATTTGAAATGGCACAAAAAATCCAATCCGTCAAAGGCATGAACGACCTTTTGCCCGTCGAACAGAAAGATTTCAAGCTGACCGCCGCGTTTTGGCAGGCGTTTGAAGATGTGGTCGGCCGCTGGACGCGTGCTTATGGTTATCAGCAAATCCGTACGCCGATTGTCGAGCAGACGGGTTTGTTTGTCCGCTCGATTGGTGAAGAAACCGATGTGGTCGGCAAGGAAATGTACACGTTTTCCGATTCCAACGATTCTTTGAGCCTGAGCCTGCGCCCGGAAGGTACGGCATCCTGCCTGCGCGCGGTGGTCGAACACAATCTGTTGTACAACAGCCCGCAAAAGCTGTGGTACATGGGACCGATGTTCCGCCGCGAACGTCCGCAAAAAGGACGCTACCGCCAGTTTCATCAAGTCGGCATCGAGGCGTTAGGTTTTGAAGGCCCGGACATCGACGCGGAAATCATCGCGATGTCGGCGGATTTGTGGGACAAGCTGGGTATCCGCGATTACCTGACTTTGGAAATCAACAGCTTGGGCAACCGCGAAGAACGTGCGGCGCACCGTGCGGCTTTGGTTGAATATCTGACCCGTTATGAAGACAAGTTGGACGAAGACAGCAAACGTCGTCTGAAAACCAATCCGTTGCGCGTTTTGGATTCCAAAAATCCCGATTTACAGGAAATCTGCAATGCCGCGCCGCATCTGACCGATTATTTGGGCGAGGAATCGCGCAATCATTACAGCCGTTTCAAAGCCATGCTGGAAGGCTTGGGCATTCAATACGTCGAAAACCCGCGATTGGTGCGCGGTTTGGATTATTACAATCAAACCGTTTTTGAATGGACGACCGACAAACTCGGCGCGCAGGCGACGGTGTGCGGCGGCGGACGTTACGACGGTTTGATTGAAGAACTTGGCGGCAAGCCTGCACCGTCCATCGGTTTTGCGATGGGTATCGAGCGTTTGCTGCTGCTGGTTAGCGAATACGGTTTGCTGGAAGTCAATGCCGCGCCTGACGTGTACGCCATGCATCAGGGCGAGGGCGCGGATTTGCAAGTGATGAAATACGCGCAAGCCCTACGCGCACAAGGTTTCAACGTGATGCAGCATTCCAGCTATCAAAGCCTGAAAGCGCAAATGAAAAAAGCCGATAACAGCGGCGCGCGCTTTGCCCTGATTGTCGCGCAAGACGAATTGGCGAACGGTACGGTTACGCTTAAAGACATGAACGGCGCACACGGTCAGCAAACCGTCGCCGCTGACGATTTAATCTACACTTTACAACAATGGAAGAACGCATAAATGGCAGCCCATCTCGAAGAACAACAAGAGTTAGACAATTTTAAATACTTTTGGAAAACTACCGGCCGATGGCTGTTTGCCCTGCTGATGGCGGCGGCGTTGGGCTATTTGGGCTATACCATGTATAAAAGCCATAAAGCCTCGAAAAATCAGGAAGCTGCTGCGGTATTGGCGAAAATCGTCGATAAAATGCAGGCAAAAGCCTCGCAAGCCGAAGTTAACGCCGATTTGACCAATCTTCAGCAAAACTATTCGGATTCCATTGCAGCCGCGCAAGCGACGCTGATGGCAGCTGCGACCGAATATGATGCCCGCCGTTACGACGTGGCTGAAGGTCATCTGAACTGGGTCCTGCAAAACCAAAAAGCCCCGCTGGTTCAGGCATTGGCAGCGCAGCGTTTGGGTATCGTTTTGTTGCAGCAGAAAAAATACGATGCCGCGATTGCAGCCTTGAGTACGAAAGTTGAGGCCGATTTCGAGCCGCTGCTTTTGGAAGCGAAAGGCGATGTTTATGCCGCGCAAAACAAAACCAAAGAAGCCGCGCAAAGCTATCAGCAGGCTTTGGAAAAGCTGCCTAAAGACGCCATCGAACGCGAATTGCTGCAAATGAAGCTGGATTCGCAAAAATAAGGTCGTCTGAAAAATTGAAAGACTATGCGGCTTGTCGGAATCTTTCTGGCAAGCCTTGTCTGTTTTAATTGTGTTCTACTTTATATAGTGGATTAAAATAAGAATGAGACAAGGCGGTAACGCCCACTGTTTGCAGATAGTACATAAGGGCGTCGGCAACGCCGTATCATTGCACTTTTCATCCACTATATTTTCAGACGACCTTTTGTTTGAAGACGTATCATGCAGGGACAAGATTCGCCGAACAGGTCGTCTGAAAAGGCAGATTATTTGGCTTTGCGTTTGAGTAGAATATACATAGGTACGATATAAAAGAGCGTGCTGATAATTAATGAGACTATGATTTTGAGTGGTCGGTCTGTTTGATACACGCCGAGCAATAAGCCAATCCCGAAATTCACAGGGAGAAAAATGCATAGTGATGTTAAGATGATCTTTTTCATTGCGTAAAATCCATTAACTATGATCGGATGAAACTCGCCATACCGTATTTGAAGTTGGTTGGCGGAGACAAGTTCCCCAAGTCGAAGATGGCTGTACGGGACGGAAATTCCATCTCAAGCATTGTTGCTGTTGAATCCTGTTTCAGACGACCCCTTATCCTTTTTAACCTACCGTGTTTTGAAAAACACCTGCTCGTGTTGCAGGTTCGATTCCGAACCGACACTTGACACAGAAAGACCTCATCATGAAACCCACCATCGCCCTTGTCGGCCGCCCGAATGTCGGTAAATCCACTTTGTTCAACCGCCTGACGCGTACCAAAGACGCGCTTGTGCACGACCTGCCCGGCCTGACCCGCGACCGCCATTACGGACACGGCAAAATCGGCAGCAAACCTTATCTCGTCATTGATACCGGAGGCTTTGAGCCGGTTGTGGACAGCGGCATTTTGCACGAAATGGCGAAGCAGACTTTGCAGGCTGTCGATGAGGCTGACGCCGTCGTGTTTTTGGTGGACGGTCGCACCGGTCTGACCCCGCAAGACAAAATCATCGCCGACCGACTGCGCCAAAGCCCGCGCCCCGTTTATCTGGTAGTAAACAAAGGCGAGGGCGGCAACAGAGCCGTGCTTGCCGCTGAGTTTTATGAATTGGCATTGGGCGAGCCGCACGTTATTTCCGGTGCGCACGGCGACGGCGTGTATTACTTGATTGAAGAAATTTTAGAAAACTTCCCCGAGCCCGAAGCCGAAGAGGCAGATGTAAAACATCCTGTTTTTGCCGTTATCGGTCGTCCGAATGTCGGCAAATCCACGCTGGTTAACGCCATTCTCGGCGAAGAGCGCGTGATTGCCTTCGATATGGCAGGCACGACGCGCGACAGTATCCACATCGATTTCGAGCGCGAAGGCAAACCGTTTACCATCATCGATACCGCAGGCGTGCGCCGTCGCGGCAAAGTCGATGAGGCGGTGGAAAAGTTCTCCGTTATCAAAGCCATGCAGGCGGTTGAGGCGGCAAACGTTGCCGTTTTGGTGTTGGACGCACAGCAGGACATCGCCGATCAAGATGCCACGATTGCCGGTTTCGCTTTGGAAGCAGGGCGCGCCCTGGTGGTTGCCGTCAATAAATGGGACGGCATCAGCGAAGAGCGCCGCGAGCAGATCAAACGCGACATTTCCCGCAAACTGTATTTCCTCGATTTTGCCAAGTTCCACTTCATTTCCGCATTGAAAGAACGCGGTATCGACGGATTGTTCGACAGCATTCAGGCAGCCTACAACGCCGCCATGATTAAGATGCCGACGCCGAAAATAACCCGCGTCCTACAAAGCGCGATCGAGCGCCAACAGCCGCCGCGCGCAGGTTTGGTGCGTCCGAAAATGCGCTATGCCCACCAAGGCGGCATGAACCCGCCCGTGATTGTGGTGCACGGCAATTCGCTGCACGCGATTTCCGACAGCTATACGCGCTACCTGACCCAGACATTCCGCAAAGCCTTCAATTTGCAAGGCACGCCGCTGCGGATTCAATACAATGTTTCGGAAAATCCGTATGAAAATGCGGAAGACAAACCGAAGAAAAAACCGCTGCGCCGTGTCAGCCTGAGCAACCGCATTGAGAAACGCGAAGGCCGCAAGGAAGAGAAAAACCGTTTTAAAAAGAAAACCAAAGTCAGCGTGAAAAAACAGCATAGCAAATAAATCTGACGAAACAAGGGGCGCGCCGCGAGGCGTGCCTCTTGTAGATTGCAGCCGGAACGAGTAGGGCGGTTGGGGGTGAAGCCTTTTTAAAAGTAATTTGCTAAGATTTTGTAATAAAAAGATTTTGTTTGATGGTAAGGTCGTCTGAAAATCCAAATCTGCCAACCTATGCCTAATTGCAAAAATCGTTCGTATTGAAATGATTTGTATAGTACATTTGGGTAAGAAGTCGTTGAAAAGCCCGTCGTTTGATAGAGGTTTGCATATTCTTACGGAAAAATAGTTGGTAATTTTTCTCGTTCGGGTCTACAATCCGACTCATGTTCGTTTTCAAAACGATTTCAAAATCATAATAATGGAGCTTAGAATATGACAGCTAAAGGACAAATGTTACAAGATCCTTTTTTGAATGCGTTGCGTAAAGAGCACGTTCCGGTTTCGATTTATTTGGTCAACGGTATCAAACTGCAAGGCCAAGTCGAGTCGTTTGACCAATACGTCGTTCTGCTGCGTAATACTTCCGTTACCCAAATGGTTTATAAACACGCCATCTCAACGATCGTTCCTGCCCGTGCCGTGAGCCTGCAACACGAGAACAAACCCCAAGCCGCTGCGGCTGCCCCGGTTCAAGTTGAGACCGTGCAACAACCTGCCGAATAATGTATGTAACGCATTAATCGATTCTGATACCTTACCGCTTAGCCGGTAAGGTATTTTTATTTTCAGACGACCTCTGTACGGTTTCATCTTATGCAGCTTGAAAACATCCTCCCTTTTGCACACTCGCTTCTCAAACAAGCCTTAAAACCCGATGCCCGCGCTTTGGACGGTACGGCGGGAAACGGCAACGATACGCTGATGCTGGCGCTGTCGGTCGGCAGCGGCGGGAAAGTGTGGGCGTTTGACGTGCAAGAGCAGGCATTGGCAAACACCCGAATGCGCTTGGAAGAAGCGTGCATGGCGGATAGGGTAGAACTGATATGGGACGGACATGAAAACCTAGCCGCCCATATCCGCGAACCGCTAGACGCGGCGGTATTCAATTTCGGCTGGCTGCCCGGCGGCGATAAAAGCTGTACAACGGAGGCGGCAACCAGTATCCGCGCGTTGTCATCCGCCTTATCGCTGCTGAAAACGGGCGGGCTGGTAGTTGCCGTCCTGTATCCGGGACATGAGGCGGGGCTGTATGAAGCGCAGGCAGAGACCTTTGCAAAAAAGCCCTTTCCACCGGC
>KV797027.1:0-29657 GCA_001809325.1 Neisseria sp. HMSC077D05
TTTTTTGTTGCACTTGGATTGTAAATTCAGCCTATAAAAAAGCCTGAACATATTTTCGATGTTCAGGCTTTTGATATTTGGCTCCCCGACCTGGGCTCGAACCAGGGACCTGCGGATTAACAGTCCGTCGCTCTACCGACTGAGCTATCGGGGAATTAGAAAAGGGATTATATCTTAAAAAAACAAGAAGTCAAGAATTAATCCCCTATTATCATTAATGATATGATTTATATGTGGTTTTATAAAATTTCTGCAATATGTTTAGCAGCACGTTTAGCATCCAGCAAGATCAAACCCAGCTTACCGCTTTCCTTCGCCATCAGTGCCAATACTGCATTATCACCTGCTTGACTCAACAGAATATAACCTGTTTTACCTTTAACCATCACTTGATCCAACTCACCACATGCCAGCTCATGCACTGAACGATTGCCCAATGCCAACAATGTTGCAGACATAGCACCAACTCTGTCCGCATTCAAATGTGATGGAAGCATTGTAGCAATTGGCAAACCATCAGTCGATATTACAGCTGAAGCTGTAATATCGGGAGAAGTATTATTTAAATCACTCAACACAGAGATTAATAATTGTTGCATATTTATTCCATTCTCAAATTATAACTTTAGTTATATAGTTTGCTGGCGGCTACCATATCTGTGGTACAACACTTTAACCAGTGTCACGAACGCCTCTTTATTTAAGTCAGGCATACCACCTATAACTAGAATCAGCTTAGTTTCACCAATGTACAATGGGAAAAATGTTAACTCGCTCTGACCAGAAGGATCACAAATCCCCCATGCACTATTATTGATATGCAAATTGTTACGAATCAGCAGGCGATGACCATCTTCCATCTTAGCCACCTCGCTTGCCAACAGGCCCAACTCTTCGGCAGCTTCATGATGAAAATTAGCATTGGCGAAATACAGGCCATTCTCATCAGCCAGCAAAGCTTTACCTGAATTAGACAACTGCTCTAACAATTCCGGTAACTGCTCGTCTGTTAAATGAATATCTTCGTTACTAATATTTTCATCACCATATAAAAACTCTAAACGTTGCAAACGGTACAACAAGTTTAAAGCCGTATTGATATCACTGGTATCAGCCCAAGCTAGAATTTTTTCGCTACTAATGACCTCTGACGGGTTTGCACGCAATAAGCTATATAGCAATGTTCTACTTGCACTTGGTGTATCGCTGGTTACTGCATAATAAGCACCAGCAGGTGTAATTCTGGGATATAAATTTGATTGCAAAGAAAGTGTTGATTCCATTTTATACCTCTAAACCCGGATCAATTGAGAACAACATTGCGCTAACCAATTGTTTGACATCATCTTCTCTACGAGCATCAATCTCAAAAACCGGTACATTAAAATTATTTTGTGCTAAATATTTCTGATATACATCAACGCTTGGCAATGAACGAATATCCATTTTGGTAACGCCTACTACTAATGGCGCTGTTTTCAATAATTCTCGGAATGCTTCCAAGAAGAATTGCAAATCCTTCAATGGGTTTGTTCGTGTATTATCCAAAAGCAATACCAATCCCATACTACCCTGGCTTAGAATTTCCCACATAAAGTTAAAACGTTCTTGCCCCGGTGTACCATATAAATGAACTTTGACTTCTTCATCCAAATGGATCACACCATAATCCATTGCTACGGTGGTATACCCCTTACGAACCAGCGTCATATCTGATGCAGATGCATCTGTCTGTACAGGCGGCTCATCTGATAACGCAGAAATTGCTGTTGTTTTACCTACTCCAACCGGACCGGTAAAGATAATTTTATTTTCTTTCATTACATGTCCTTTTTAGCGTTTTCCCAATAATTTACGCATTAAGCGCTGTAACAAACCGCGTGGCTGTTCTTGCGAAGGACCTGCCACTTTTTCTGCATCCTTAACCATCTGGCTGTCAGGCACATCACTATTAACACTAACATGTTCAGACATATTGGCATGCTGATTAGCCTGATTTGGAGCATATTCGCTATCCGTTGCCAAAAAGCCTGTTACAGAGGTTGCCGCCAAATAATTCAAGATATCCGGCATTTCCAAAGGCATAACCTTATAGAGGATATTTAAGTTGACTGATGTTTTAGTTAAAAACGCAGATAACCTCATAGACTCTGGAACCGGAGCAAGCCTGGTCAAATTAGGCCAACGCTTTAAAGTGAAAATCGTTTGAGGGGTCATCGGATAAATCAATCTTCCCTGAGCAGTCCAAATTGCCATCTGCCACAAACAAGACATAATCGTTACTTTGGCTTTTTCTTTCCACTGGGGATTATCCGGTACGACTTTGCATACAACAGATAAATTGTCATTCTTACAAAGCCCTTCTAACTCATGGGCGTTGACTGTCAGCAATACCCTTTGAATACTTGGGAAAACGATTAATACCGGTTTACCCTCATGTAAAACGGCAATATCCTGATGGCCTTGACTGGCAAACTTCAAGGCACCAAGCAATCCTTTATTCGGATTAAAGCGACGAATAGTAGCCTTTCTACTTTCGTTACCGTTTTGCGCTCCTTCTTGTACTTCTGCCTTTTGAGCCGAAGCATCAAAAATATTCCCACCCTGCGCCAAACTTCTCAAAATCGGGAATAAGGTATCGAATTTAACCGGCTTAGCCAAATACGGCGTTGTAACAGATGGCTCTTGCGAACAAAACATCGCAACAGGAATATCAGGGTATTTGATTTTGAGCGTTTTCCAAGTTTCAACACCATCAGCAGTATCAGTATCTACCAATACTAAATCTGGTATTTCATCTGAATCTGAGTCAAGAATCTGATAGTTCGTCGTATTGTGCATTTTAAAGGCCATACGGAAAACGGCTTCTTGCTGCTCGCTCATATCGCGCAGCATAATCCGTATGGTTTTGATTTTAGGTAACAGATTATCCATCATGGTACTCTCTAATTATTTTATTTTTTTGAATGTTGATTTACATGTTGCAGCAAACGGCTCATTGCCAATACCACTTCTTCTGGAAGGCTGACAACGCGTTCACGCAATAAGCGCAAGAATTGTTCCAGACGCGCCCAATCCTCTACTCTTTCGTAAAGATCAAACAGCATCACATACAATTGAGATTCTTGCGGGTACTGTAAAACAGCTTGTTCCAAAGTACCTATGGCCAAATCCAACTGACCGTACATCAGCAAAGATTCCACTTCTTTCAATGCTTCATCCGCAGGAGAGGCATTGACGCTAATAATAGAAGAATCCTTTTGTACCAGTTCGCGATATTTAGCTTTCATTTGTAGAGAAGTAGGTTGGATATAACCCCTTTCCAAACCAATTTCTCTGATTTTATTTTCGTTAGGTCCTTTCTCCAAATCATCAAATACTTCATGATAACCAAGGCTATACCCCCAACCTAGCATGCGTTCTTTCACTTGGCGGCCATACTGACCCAATGAGTGGTACAGCTTCCACAAGTGTTTAGCAAACTGACTGATTTCTTCATGTTGATAGTCAAGTTTTAATGCATCAATGATAAGGCTTGCAGGCTTGGAAGAACTTTGAATGGCACGGTTATATTGTTGAACAGCAGTTTCATAACCTACTTTGTCTTTCAAGATTTTGGCACTTTGTTCAGGTTTAACGAACCCGATAACAGCACCCATCTCTTCTGGCGTAATATCCGTAAACTCTTTCTTGCCTAATACGATAGAAGAACGTTTAGAAACGCCAGGAGCATGATGGGCACCAGTATTATCATTAGCTGTAGCAGGCGCGGATGCGGATGTCTCTTCCAAATCAGGTTGTTCTCCGATTTGACGCTCGATCTCCTGCATACTCCAGCCCAAACGTCCTTCTGCCAATACACGTAATGGCAAATGTGTTTGATCGGACATCAAGCCTGCTTTAACGTACTCAGCCAAACTTTCTTCAGACAAGACAGAGCCATGACGCTCCAAGGCATCTGTCAACATATCGATATTGCCAACCCGCAGACTCAGCCCGACAAGCTCATGCACTAATTTTTCAGGCGCACCGTCGCTCAGGCCATTCAAATAACCTGCCAAGGATTCGGCAGCTTTACTCTCATAACCGAATTGCTTATATACTTGATATTCCGTCAGCGGATCGACTTCTTGCGCAGATACCGACGTAGTTGAACCGGCAGAACTACTGCCTCCCCATTCCCAATCTTGTTGATCCGGATCGGAAACGGATTGATTGATTTGATCAACCCAATCCGGACTTCCCCCTTCAATACTTTCTTGATTTGGGTGATGGTTTTTTTTGGATGATGCTTTAGCTGCTTTTGTCGTCTTTTTAGTTTTAGCTGTGCCGTTCTGTTTATAAAAAATAAACAGTAACACCATAAACAAAAGCACTAGCAATATGATTAAAAGATAATTCAAGAACACCTCCCGATACTGTGGTGCAGCAAATAAAACTACATATATTCGATGTTCGGCATTTATGGAAACAGCCGAATCATCTATTCCCCAATTGAATTATGATAACATGATTCAACCAATAATTACATTAAAAACCATTTGTCAGACACTCCCACTATCGGATTTACAACTCAAACACGCCGATGGATTCGACGTGTGAAGTCTGTGCAAACATATTCATTACGCCTGCGGATTTGAAGTTGTATCCCTTATTTACCAAGACTTCCGCGTCGCGCGCAAAAGTTGAAGGGTTACATGAAACATATACGATTCTTTTCGGCAGATATGGAGCGTGTAGCGATTTGACAACAGCATAAGCGCCACTCCTTGGCGGATCGAGTAATATTTTGTCGAACACACCCCATGAGGCTACTGTTTTTTCATCCGTATCGAACAAGTCTGCCGTCTTAAACGACACATATTTTACACAACTGTTTCGAAGAGCGTTTTGTTTTGCACGTAAAACAAGCGAATCCAGACCTTCAATACCTATTACTGATGCACCACTCTTTGCCATAGGCAGGCTGAAATTGCCGAGACCACAAAACAAATCCGCCACCCTGTCATTGGGCTGTATATCCAACAGGCGCAAAGCCCTGCTGATCATTACAGCATTCAATTCTGCATTAATCTGCGTAAAATCACCTGGCTGATAAGGCATTTCCACAGAAAATTCAGGCAAACTGTACTTCAATTCAGGCAAATCTTTAGGATATAGCGCAGATGATGGCTCACGCCCATATTGAACCCAAATCTGCCAAGCCCGTTTTGCCCCACCCAATATCCTATCAAACCATTCCTCAATTTGCTTCAAAGAGTGGCTAGACGGTTTTTTTATGAAACAAATGTTCAAAACAACCAATTCACGGCTATTAAAAAATTCTACAAATTGGACTGCCGCCCCGCCATCAGACAGCGTTTGCAACAATAATTTCACCACAGGCAGGACATCTGAAATATGCTGCGGCAACACATGACATACCTCAATATCGACTACTTCATTGGTTTTTTTCGCCTGAAAACCCATTTTCAGACGACCATTCTTATCAACTGAAACACTCAGCCGCGCCCTATCCCGATAATGCCAAGCCGAACCATAAATAGGTGGCAAAATCTGCTCCGGCCTGACCCTGCCGATACGTTCAAGCTGCTCTTCTAAAATACGTTGCTTCAATGCAACTTGAGCGGTTGGAGACACATGTTGCAACGAGCAGCCGCCACATGTCTCATAATAACCACACGCAGGGCGGACTCGTTCAACCGACTCTTTTAATACTTCTACTGTCTCTGCTTCGCTGAACTGTTTCTTCTCCCTCAGTACCCGAAACGACACTTTCTCAGTAGGCAGCGCACCTTTAATAAAGACTGTTTTGCCATGTACTTTGGCAACGCCGCGCCCCTCATAATCCAAAGAAAAAACATCAGCCACGCCGTCAAAACATTTCGTATCAGCCATCACTTATCCACTCGACACCCGGTTTATCTTTTCAGACGACCCCAATCCATACCTGCCGCTCAAATCGACAAGCAACCGAAAGGGCATATTTTCGCACAAAAAAATACAGATTCAGGTATGATTTCCCAAAATCTTCTTTTCATTTATTACAAGTATTACGACACATGAAAAAAACCATTTTCGGTCTGACCGCTGCCTTCTTCGTTACCGCCGCCTCAGCCAACACACCCATCCCGGACGTCTCTCCCGTTTCTGAAGGTCAGCACGTCGTCATCAATATTCCGCAACAACGCTTATTCTTATATACAGACGGCAAACTGACCAAAATCTATCCTGTCGCCGTCGGCAAGGCCATGACCCAAACCACATTGGGCGAACACAAAATCGGTGCAAAAGCCTTCAATCCGACTTGGCACATCCCTAAATCCATCCAAAAAGAACGTGGCGACGGCGTCAAAAGTGTACCAGCAGGCCCTAACAATCCGCTCGGTCCCGTTTTTGTCCGTCTCGGCGATCCCAAACTCGGTTTAGGCATTCACGGCACTAATGCCCCTGCCAGCGTACCGGGCGTCCGCAGTCACGGCTGCGTCCGTATGAAGTCTCCTGATGCACTGGAATTTGCCAAAACAATCGCCTCCGGCGCTCCCGCCTCCGTCATCTACCAAATGGCCAGCCTCAACGAAGATGCCAACCAAAACCTTTGGCTGGCCGCATACCACGACCCATACGGCAAAAAAAATCTGGATACTGCCGTCTTGAAGAAAAGTATTGCCGCTTGGGCAAAAGCACACGGTAAAACCATTAATCCGGCTAAAGTAGACGCTATTTTAAAAAACCGCACCGGTGCCGCCAACTGTCTGACCTGTGCCAAAGGCGTCAAACTCAAAACCCCGTTGAAATCACTCGCCTGGACGAGCGGCTCCAGCGCTTTCAGCAAACCTAAAATTGCGCCTAAGCCTGCTCCGGTCAAAGATGTGGTTCTGCCTAAAGGTACTGAAATCGAAGTCGAAGCTGACGATACACCCGCTTCCGCACCAAACCAAAGCGTTCGTCCTGAAGCAAATCCGGCAAAACTGTACAACGCCCCCGCCAGCACGCCGAGCTATCCGAAATATGACATCCCGGAAGGCAGCGAACCGACAGGAGTGTTGTTCTAAAAGCAAAGGAATTTTCCGAATGCAAAGGTCGTCTGAAATTCAGTTCCCTAACAATATAGGAGCCGACAAATTTCAGACGACCTTTTTCATCCAATATCGTTCACATCCTTACAATCAAACCGCCCGCGCTCCCTTTTTTCCCAATAACCGCTTTACCAAACCAAATGCCAACTGCTTGTCAGTATCAGGAAAACAATCCAGCCCGATACAACACTCTTGTAAATTAGCGGCTTTCCGCCCATCGTCAGGGCTTTAGAAAATCACCGCGTTGTTAACGCCACGCGGCGACAAACTCGTTCCAATGCTGCTTGTCCTGGGCCTGTCCGGTCAGGTAATGCTTCAGCCGTTTGACTTCCACTTCATACTCGTCCGCATCCAAAGCGCCGCTCATCAGGCGGAAGCGCAGGAACATCAAATAAGTGTTTGCCGCATCGGTTTCGCAATAATCGCGGATGTCTTTCAGACGACCTACGTGGAACGCCTCCCAAACTTTGCTGCCGTCCATGCCCAATTTGCCGGGGAAACCGCAAAGTTTCGCCATATCGTCCAGCGGCACATTGGCACGCGGCTGGTACAGAGCGAGCAAGTCCATCAGGTCGCAATGGCGGTTGTGATAGCGGCTGATGTAGTTGTTCCACTTGAAATCGCGGCTGTCGCCAAAATCGCCCTCGCCCATATCCCAATAACGCGCCGCCGCAATACCGTGTATCAGCGCGCGGTAATGCAGGACGGGCAGGTCGAAGCCGCCGCCGTTCCAGCTCACCAATTGCGGCGTATGGCTTTCGATAAGGTCGAAAAACTTGGCGATCATTTCCTCTTCGCTGTCGTGCATTTCGCCTATGGTGCCGACGTGTATTTTGTCCTGCCCCCAGCGCATACAGCAGGAAATGGCGACCACTTGGTGCAGGTGGTGCTGCATAAAGTCAGAGCCGTTTTGGGCACGGCGTTTCTGCTGGGCGAACAAGACCACCTCGTCGTCCGGCAAAGAAGCAGGCAGATCGTACAACAGGCGGATGCCGTTCACATCAGGCACGGTTTCAATATCGAAAGCCAAAATCGGGGTCATGGGCGACTCCTCAAATTCAATCAAAACAGATTAAAACAGACAACAGGATAACGGCATTGTGGCATGTTTCCGCATTTATTGACAGTCAAATCACACCGCCGACCCGCCATTCCATCTGCCTGTACACCTACCCAAAACACTGTCAAAACAGTAAAATCCCCCTTTTATCCCAATCCGAAACATAAGCCATGCTCACCTTCCAACAAATCATCTTCAAACTGCAAACATTCTGGGCAGACAAAGGCTGCACCGTCATCCAACCTTTCGACATGGAAGTCGGCGCCGGTACTTCCCACCCTGCCACCTGCCTGCGCGCGCTCGGCCCCGAGCCTTGGTTTGCCGCCTACGTCCAACCCAGCCGCCGCCCCAAAGACGGCCGCTATGGCGACAACCCCAACCGCCTGCAACACTATTACCAATTCCAAGTCGCCCTCAAACCCGCGCCCGCCAATATCCAAGACCTCTATCTCGATTCCCTGCGCGAATTGGGCATCGACCCCAAAGTCCACGACATCCGCTTCGTCGAAGACGACTGGGAAAACCCCACCCTCGGCGCATGGGGCTTGGGCTGGGAAGTCTGGCTCAACGGCATGGAAGTAACTCAGTTCACCTACTTCCAACAAGTTGGCGGCATTGACTGCACCCCCGTACTCGGCGAAATCACCTACGGCATCGAACGCTTGGCGATGTACCTGCAAGGCGTAGAAAACGTCTATGACCTCGTTTGGGCAAAAACGCTGGACGGCAACACCGTCACCTACGGCGACGTGTACCACCAAAACGAAGTCGAACAATCCACCTACAACTTCGAATACAGTGATGCCGACTGGCTGCTGCGCCAGTTCAACGACTACGAAGCGCAAGCCAAACGCCTGCTCGCCGAAGAAAACGCCAGCCTCGCCCTGCCCGCCTACGAGCTGGTCCTCAAAGCCGGACACACCTTCAACCTCTTAGACGCACGCGGCGCCATTTCCGTTACCGAACGCGCCACCTACATCGGCCGCATCCGCGCGCTGAGCCGCACCGTGGCGCAGAAATACGTCGAAAGCCGCGAAGCATTGGGCTTTCCTTTAATTAAATCAAAATCCTAATAGGTGTTGATATGTTCCACAAAACGCTTGCCGCCGCCGCATTGTTCCTCATTTTCTCTGCAAATGTTCAGGCTGCCCCTTTATCGTTTCAATCCAAAACCTTGGAAGCCAAATCCTGTGACGGAAAAAACAGTGAAGGCAAACCCCTTTGCCATCAACTTACCGTCAGCTATCCGATTACCGGCGATAAACATTTGGATGACTGGGTCAGGAAAGAAATGGGCGGCAAACTGCCTACACAGAAATCGGTTCAGACGACCTTGATACGCGACAAAGACGTAAAGGAGACCAATAAGGAAAACCAAAAACTCCGCAAAGCCGGTGAGTATCCTTGTGCTTTGGACTATATAGATACGTTGGAACTGGAAGGCTATACGCCCAATTATGCTGTTTTCGGACAAGAAGACTGGGAATACAATTGTGGCCCGCACGGATACGGCGTGCACACGCTAACAGTATTGAAGCGCGGCATTGCCAATCCGAAGCCGCTTAAATTGAACGACATCCTGTTACCCAATCAAGAAGGAAAACTGACACACCTGCTTGAAGAAGCCTATGTCAAATACCTGAAGGAAAATAGTGGTGACACCGAAGAAGAAGCACGTGATTACATTAGTGGATATAATAGTGACAAATTTTCCGCTACGGAAAACTGGCGTTTCGATAAAAACGGCTTGACTTTCCTGTATCAAAGTTACGAAATTGGTGCATATGTTTTAGGCAGACCTGAGTTTACTATCCCCACTAAGGATTTACAGGGAATTGTGAAACCTGAAATCTTGAAGGAAGCGGAGCATTTCATACAACCTAAAAAATAATTAAGGAACCGGTGTAGATTATCTCCCCTTAGCTTCTGACCGATTCAAGTATAGTGGATTAACTTTAAACCAGTACGGCGTTGCCTTGCCGTACTATCTGTACTGTCTGCGGCTTCGTCGCCTTGTCCTGATTTAAAGTTAATCCACTATATGTGCAGTTAATCGTCAAAAAAGGTCGTCTGAAAACCTAATTTGATTTTCAGACGACCTTTTAACTTTGGCAAATCAAGCCTGACGGTTTATCGTTTGCCACACGCCGTAAGCGTTTATTTGAACCACCGCGACAACGCCGGAATCCGCGACAGCAAAGCCGTATCCAAGAGCCAAATCACAGCGATGGCGGCGATGGCGGTCGGGAACAATACCGCCACAATCAAAAGCGGCACAGCCATTGCCCACCATACCGGCAACTCGATTTTCTGCGCCGGAGGAACCAGTCCGCCCGCATTGGCAGGGCGGCGTTTCCACCACATCACGCAGCCGCTGACACAGATGAAGATAACCGCCAGGCAGAACAAGACGTTCGCCAGCACGCTCCACCAGCCCAGCGTTCCCATGTGCAGCGCGATGCTCGCCGCCATGAATTTGCCGAAGAAGTTGTAATCGTCGAAATGGATGTCGGCCAGAATTTTGCCGCTGTATTGGTCGATGTGCACCGTGCGGTCGGCGGTCGGGCTGATCATGTCGTAGCTCATCGAATCCTGCGACAGCGTCCACACGCCCGTTTCGCCTTTGGGCAGGTTGAGCTGGTAGCGGCCTTTGAAACCGATTTCGCGGGCGAAGCGGTCAACCGTTTCCAAGGTCATCGGTTCGCTCGGATTGATGCCGTTTTCGCCCTTCGTCGTACCGGAAACAGGCATGGGCGTGAGTTCCAGAATCCACGGTACTTCTTTGGTTTTGCCGTCGTTCAACACATCGCCGTGGGTCGGCACGACGGATACGGGGTTCGGTTCGACCCCCCATTTGCCGGCGGGGAACTGGCTCCAAGACTGAACAAACTTACCGCCCCAAATGCCCGCCCAAGCAACACCAGACAGGCAGAACAGCAATAAAATCAAAGAAACCCAAGTGCCGAATGCGCCGTGCATGCTGCGCCACCACGATCGTCCTTTGCCCGTTTGCGGCACAAGCATGGATTTCAGGCTGCGCTGTTTCGCCCACCAAAGATAAATCCCCGTAATCATCATCAGGATAGTCAGCGATGCGGCGGTTTCTATCAGATAATCGCCCGCCGTGCCGAGCATTATATCGCCGTGGATTCCGTCCATCGTGTGATACCAGCCCTCATTGCGCGGCATGGAACTGACGACTTTCGCCGTGTAAGGATCGACGGCGACCATGGTCGCTTTGTCGTCGTTGTTCACGCGGAACACGGCAACCATATCGTCGGCGCGCGGCGCGATATATTGCACCACCGATGCGGTTTCAGGGTTCACAGACTGGCGCGCCGCTTCCGCCTGTGCCGACAAAGGCTGCACTTGCGCCTGCGGGGTAACGTGTATACGCTCGCCCTCTTTGCCGGTGATGTTGGCGAATAGAAGCATGCCCAGACCCGTTACGGCAAGCAGGGTCAGAAAGGGCGCGACCAATAGCCCGAAATAAAAATGCCACCGCCACACGGTCAGATAGCGGCGGTTGGCCTGTTGGTCGGGATGGGGAGTAGGTTTGGTTGTGTCCATAAATTCTCTCTTTTGTTTTGAGTGGATGGAGATAAAGCGCCAAGTTCCTGCCTTGCATTTTTATAGTGGATTAACTTTAAACCAGTACGGCGTTGCCTCTCCTTGCTCTGATTTAAAGTTAATCCACTATATTCCAATCCACCGAGAAAAATAGCAATCGAAAAGACGCATCGCCGCCATTCTTCGCATAACGGTCTTAAATTGGATATTGGCAGATTCAGAATCAGATTGAACCTGACAACAATAATAGACCAGATGAACTAATACTTTATAAGTATAATCAATTTTTCGGATATTAACAATTTTTGAAAATAAAGCCGTAGTGAAAGACAATACCTCAGAAAGAGACCATCGAGAAGAAGAATAGTTTGAAATAAAGACAGGCTTATAACGGACTTTCACACAGCAAAAATCATCTCCAAGCATCAAGTCCGCTCAAAAACACGCCAAATTTCCATCCATATCCAATGAATACCGCCAAGCCCGTTTTATGACAAAGGTCGTCTGAATAAACTATACTTTCAGACGACCCCTATTCATCACGGAGCTTATCTATGTCCATCCGTCTGACCACGCTGTCTTTAATAGTTGCCGTCGCAGCCTGCACGCCCACCGTTTCCCCATCGGCAGAAACCTCGCCGACCGTCACCCAATCCGCCATCGATACCGCCTACTGGACTGAACAGCCCTATTGCAGCGGCCGCTATCAATTGCGCCTGCCGTCCAAACGCCGTCATGGCAGTACATCCATTGATTACAACGGCTGGAGCGTGATGGTCATGTTTAATGACTGGAATAGGAATTTTAAGAATATTGATAGGTTTAAGCGTAGTGGACAATTTGGAACTGATATTGTCGTCGACACCCGTACCCTAATTCCGGGACAGGCGATGATGCAGGTAACGCGAAAAGGATTTGGTTGGGAGGATATCGTTGGGGATGACGGCATGCCCTATGATGCCTATTTATATTTCAAGTTGGCTGATAACGACGCCTATATCGTGCGTAGCTATTTCTACATCCACGCCGAAAACAGTAAAGCCCCTGCCAACTGGAAAGCCCAAGAAAAAGAAGCGATAAACAGCATAGAGAAAAAATTCCGTCAAGATTTCATCAACGGTTTGAAGACAAGACAGGAGTTTGAAGTACCGAACCGACACGGAATTTGCCTGATAGGCGGTTTTATCGCGGACGACGGCAAAAAACCGTTTGAAGTCCATAGCACCGTCGAATTTGCCAAGCAACGCGATATGAGTCTGGAAATCATACACGGCGACGTACTGGAGGCAGGCGAGCCAACGCTGCTGCAACGTAAGGTAAATCTGGGAAAAGGTGCAATGGTTAAAGCCCTAACGCATACCATCCGCCAAGGCAAACGCACCATCAACGGTATGTCGGGCGAGGAAAAACTGGTGAAATGGGGCGGTAACAAATATATGTTCTTTTGGGAGCGCGACGGTGGCGATCCGCGCATCATGATGCAGTTTGGTGCTGAGAAAAAAGACGGAACAAAGCGCAGCGAAGCCGAAGTGCTGGCGATTTGGGATACGGTTTTGCCGACTTTGAAACCTGTGAAGCAATAGCGATGAAAAGGTCGTCTGAAAACGCAGCCTCCATGGCATCAAACCTTGAGCATGGTTTTCAGACGACCTGCTTCTATCTTTCCCTTGATCATCTATACGCTCAGCCAATCCCAAAAATAAAAAAGCACGGTAATCAACCGTGCTTTTTGTAAAACAAAACTGCTTATTTGTTTTTGTGCGAACGAAGATAATCCAAGGTTTTGAGCTGGGCAATCGCTGCGGCTAAGGCTTTGTGCGCTTCAGCCAGCGATTTATCGTCTTTGGCTTGAGAAATGCCTGTTTCCGCCGCCTTCTTGGCAGCTTCCGCGCGCTCCCGATCCATCTCGGAACTGCGTACGGCAACATCCGCCAACACAGTAAGTTGGTTGGGCTGCACTTCCAGCACTCCACCGGAAACGGCAACAAGAACTTCTTCGGCTTCGCCCGGCACGGTCAAACGCAATGCACCGGGACGTACCAAACTCATAATCGGCTCGTGTCGCGGATAAATACCGAGCTCACCTTGAACAGTCGGAACCACTACAAAACTGGCTTCGCCTGAATAGATGTTCTGCTCGCTACTTACCACTTCAACTCGCATGATGCTCATGCCGACCTCCTTAGTTTAAGGTTTTCGCTTTCTCGACCGCTTCTTCGATACCGCCTACCATGTAGAAAGCTTGTTCAGGCAGATGGTCGTATTCACCGTTCAAGATAGCTTTAAAGCCGGCAATGGTGTCACGCAGCGATACATATTTGCCGGGAGAGCCGGTAAATACTTCGGCAACGTGGAACGGTTGCGACAGGAAGCGTTGAATCTTACGCGCACGCATCACGGTCAGTTTATCTTCGTCTGACAATTCGTCCATACCCAGAATGGCAATAATATCGCGCAATTCTTTGTATTTTTGCAGGGTAGATTGTACGCCGCGGGCTACATCATAGTGTTCTTGACCCAATACCATCGGATCCAGTTGGCGCGAAGTGGAATCGAGTGGGTCAACTGCTGGGTAAATACCCAAGGAGGCAATATCACGGCTCAATACGACAGTAGCGTCCAAGTGGGCAAATGTCGTTGCAGGAGACGGGTCAGTCAAGTCATCCGCAGGTACATATACGGCTTGAATAGAAGTAATGGAGCCTGTTTGGGTAGAGGTAATACGCTCTTGCAAACGACCCATTTCTTCAGCCAATGTCGGTTGGTAACCTACTGCTGAAGGCATACGGCCCAACAATGCGGATACTTCGGTACCGGCCAGGGTGTAACGGTAGATATTGTCCACGAAGAACAATACGTCACGGCCTTTGCCGCTTTCGTCTTTTTCATCACGGAAGTATTCGGCCATCGTCAAACCGGTCAAGGCTACACGCAGACGGTTACCCGGAGGTTCGTTCATCTGACCGTAAACCATCGCCACTTTGTCCAATACATTGGAATCTTTCATCTCGTGGTAGAAGTCATTACCTTCACGGGTACGCTCACCCACACCTGCAAACACGGACAAACCGCTATGTGCTTTGGCGATGTTGTTAATCAATTCCATCATGTTGACGGTTTTGCCTACACCGGCACCACCGAACAGACCTACTTTACCGCCTTTAGCAAACGGACACAGCAAGTCAATCACTTTAATGCCGGTTTCCAACAGCTCAGTAGTCGCAGACAGTTCATCAAATTTCGGAGCTGTCTGATGGATGGCACGGTGTTTGTCGGTATCAATCGGACCTGCCTCATCAACAGGCGTACCCAATACATCGACAATACGTCCCAAAGTACCTTTACCTACCGGTACTGTAATCGGCGCACCTGTATTGCTTACAGTCATGCCGCGTTTCAAACCATCCGAACTACCCATTGCAATAGTACGGACTACGCCGTCACCCAGAAGCTGTTGCACTTCCAAAGTCAGGCCGTTTGCATCCAATTTCAGGGCGTCGTAAACACGCGGAATGGCATCACGCGGGAACTCCACGTCAACTACCGCACCAATAATTTGTACGATTTTGCCTTGGCTCATTATCGTATCCTAATTTCCTGTTCAGGTTTCAGACGACATTAAACTGCCGCCGCACCTGCTACAATTTCTGACAATTCCGTGGTAATCGCAGCTTGACGCGATTTGTTATATACCAAACGCAACTCTTTAATGGCATTGCCCGCATTGTCGGTGGCTGCTTTCATTGCCACCATACGCGCAGCTTGCTCAGATGCCATATTGTCACTCAATGCTTGGTAAACCACAGACTCTAAATAGCGGCGAACCAGATATTCCAACACAGCGACAGGACTTGGCTCATAACGGTATTCCCAACTGAATGAAGAATAACTCTCCTCGTCTTCTATCACATTTTCGCCGATAGGCAGCAGAACCTCCAACCGTGGTTCTTGACGCATGGTATTCACAAAACATGAATACACCAGATGTATCTTATCTAACTCATGCTTCTCGTAACGTTGGAAGATTTCAGTCAATGGACCAAGCAGCAATTCCATTCTTGGGGTATCACCCAAATTAATCGCACTGGCAATAACGTTCAAACCGATATTTTGACAAGCTGCCAAACCTTTACTACCTAAACAGACGACATCAACTTCAATGCCTTGTTCTTGGTATTCTTGGACTTGCGCTAAGAATTTCTTCAAAACATTCGCGTTCAAACCACCACAAAGACCTTTATCAGAGGTGATTAAAATGAAACCTACCCGACGTGTTTCACGATGAGGTGCCAATAATTTAATACCGTGATCTTCATGGGTTCGCGCCAAATGACTCATAACTGTCCGCACTTTTTCGGCATACGGACGCGCTAAGCGCATCCGTTCCTGAGTCTTCCGCATTTTAGAGGTTGACACCATTTGCATCGCTTTAGTGATCTTTTGGGTATTTTGAACACTACGGATTTTGGTGAGAATCTCTTTTCCGACTGCCATTTCAGACTCCTTTCATTTCAGCTCTTAGGCTTGGTAAGCATAAGAAGATTTGAAAGAATTCATGGCTTCAGTCAATGTTTTTTCACTTTCATCGGACATCGCACCTGATGCGTTGATTGCTTCTAAAACACCAGGATGCTGAGTGCGTACAAAGCTCAAAAATTCCGCTTCGAAAGCCAATGCCTTGGGTACCGGTACATCTTCGTAAGAACCATTATTAATGGCCCATAAAGTCAAAGCCATTTCAGCTGTATCCAAAGTGCTGAATTGTTTTTGTTTCATCAATTCAGTAACCACTTCACCGTGTTGCAGCTGTTTGCGTGTAGCTTCATCCAAATCAGAAGCAAATTGCGAGAAGGCTGCCAATTCACGATATTGGGCAAGTGCCAAACGGATACCGCCACCCAATTTTTTAATTACTTTAGTTTGCGCTGCACCACCTACGCGCGATACTGAAATACCGGCATTAATCGCAGGACGGATACCAGCGTTAAACAAGTCGGTTTCCAAGAAAATCTGACCGTCGGTAATCGAAATCACGTTTGTCGGTACGAACGCAGATACGTCACCGGCTTGGGTTTCAATAATCGGCAATGCAGTCAAAGAGCCTGTTTTACCCTTCACTTCGCCATTAGTCAGTTTTTCAACTTCGTGTTCATTTACACGGGCAGCACGTTCCAACAAGCGGGAATGCAGATAGAAAACGTCGCCAGGATATGCTTCGCGACCAGGTGGGCGGCGCAGCAACAGGGAAATTTGACGGTAAGCAACAGCTTGTTTGGACAAGTCATCATATACGATCAATGCGTCTTCACCGCGGTCGCGGAAAAACTCGCCCATCGTACAACCTGCATAAGGTGCGATATATTGCAGAGCGGCAGCCTCAGAAGCGGTCGCAGCAACCACAATAGTGTGTTCCATTGCACCATGCTCTTCCAATTTGCGTACTACGTTAGCAATAGAAGACGCTTTTTGACCGATTGCAACATAAATACAGATAACGCCTGTACCTTTTTGGTTGACAATAGCATCCAATGCTACGGCTGTTTTACCTGTTTGACGGTCACCAATGATCAGCTCACGTTGACCGCGACCAATCGGAACCATTGAGTCAATGGCCTTCAGACCGGTTTGCATAGGTTGGTCAACTGATTTACGGGCAATCACACCTGGTGCAATTTTTTCGATAGGTGCAGTAGAAGATGTATTGATCGGGCCTTTGCCATCAATCGGGCGACCCAGTGCATCTACAACGCGACCAACCAATTCACGACCGACAGGCACTTCCAAAATACGGCCGGTACAAGTAACTGTGTCGCCTTCTTTAATATGTTCGTATTCACCCAACACCACGGCGCCGACGGAGTCACGCTCCAAGTTCATCGCCAAACCGAAAGTGTTACCCGGGAATTCGAGCATCTCACCTTGCATTGCGTCTGACAAGCCATGAATACGAACAATACCGTCTGTTACAGAAATAACCGTACCACGGGTACGTACTTCTGTATTTCCAGACAGATTTTCAATTTTAGCTTTAATCAAATCGCTAATTTCAGCAGGATTAAGCTGCATGAAAACTCTCCTAATTTGTCATAGTCGCATACAGGGCATTCAATTTACCCTGCACCGACAAATCCAAGACCTGGTCACCCACTTCAACTTTGACACCGCCAATTAACTCAGGCGCAACTTCAGTTGTAATTTGCAACTTACTGTCAAAGCGTTTTTTCAATATTTCAGCCAACTCAGCCAGTTGATCTTCAGTCAATGGATAAGCGCTGTAAATTACAGCGGACTTAGTATGATTGAATGACAAGGTTAAAGCTTGATATTGAGCATAGACTTCAGGCAATACAGGCAAACGCTTTTGCTCTGCCAGAACAGTAATGAAATTTTTCAATTCATCACTTTTTAACTCAACGAGTTCGGCAAGCACATTTACCTTTTCAGAAGTATTTGTTTCAGGTCGCTCAATCAAAGAAATGACTTTCTCATTTTGAACAACCGCGGCTAATTCTTCCAGTCCGCCCAACCAAGACTCAATTTGGTTTTTTTCCTGCGCCAGATTAAACAATGCTTTCGCATAAGGTCTGGCAATCGTTGCGAACTCAGCCATAAGATTACAGCTCCTGTTTTAAAGCACTGAGCAACTGCGCATGTTTTGAAGTATCCACTTCACTGCGCAAAATAGACTCGGCACCTTTAACCGCCAACGCAGCAACCTGTTCACGCAAAACTTCGCGTGCACGATTCATTTCTTGCTGGGCATCAGCTTTAGCTTGTGCTGTAATTCGCACCGCCTCGACAGTAGCTTGCTCTTTCGCTTCTTCTACGATTTTGGCGGCACGTTTTTCGGCGTTAGCTACCATTTCGGAAACTTGGTTACGCCCTTCAGCCAAGAGTTCTGCAACTTTCTTCTCTGCCTGTTCAAAATCGCTCTTACCGCGCTCGGCAGCAGCCAAGCCTTCGGCAATTTTTGCGGCACGCTCATCTAATGCTTTTGCGATCGGCGGCCACACAAATTTCATGGTAAACCAAACCAAACCGAAAAAGACGATGATTTGAGCGAATAAGGTTGCATTAATATTCACGTTAGTTAACCTTCGTACTAGTGTTAATCAAACAGACCAAAGTCTGTACCTAGACGGAACACGCCGTTTGATTATGCACCAAATGGTTTAACGAAGGCGAACAACAGCGCAATAGCCACACCAATCAGGAATGCAGCATCAATCAGACCAGCGATCAGGAACAATTTAGTTTGCAGCGGACCAATCAATTCAGGTTGACGCGCAGAAGACTCCAAATATTTGGAACCAACCATTGCGATACCGATAGAGGCACCCAATGCACCCAATGCTACGATCAAACCACATGCAATTGCTACCAAACCCATTTTTTACTCCTTGAGGAAACAAAGAAAGTTAATGAAAAACTACCTAATAATTAATGTGCATCATGAGCTTGTCCGATATAGACAAACGCCAAGGCCATAAAGATAAATGCCTGCAGGGTAATCACCAAAATATGGAAAATCGCCCATGCCAATCCGGCAAGGATGTGGAAACCAAACAGAATCGGATCCAACACTTCAACGCTTCCAGATGATGCCCAAGCACCACCCAGCAAAGCAATCAGGAGGAACACCAGCTCACCGGCATACATGTTACCGAACAACCGCATACCGTGAGAAACTGTTTTAGAGAGGAATTCAACCAGATTCAAAAGAAAGTTGGCGGGAGCAAGTTTGGCGCCAAACGGAGCGCTGAACAACTCATGAATCCAACCACGAACACCTTTGATTTTGATATTGTAATAAATACAAATTACCAAGACACCGATAGCCAACGCCAAAGTAGTATTCAAATCTGCAGTCGGCACAATGCGCAGCAATGCATGATGGTTACCTGTAATAATGTTTTGCCACAGCCACGGGAACAAATCCACCGGCAGCATATCCATGGCATTCATCAGGAAAATCCATACGAACAGGGTCAAGCCCAACGGAGCAATGGCTTTTCGGGATTGTTCGTTGTGAATAATGCTTTTACACATATCATCCACAAATTCAAACAAAATCTCGACAGCAGCCTGAAAACGACCGGGTACACCTGCTGTCGCCTTCCTGGCTCCACGCAAAAGTAGGAAACTGCCGATTACGCCCAACAATACAGAGAAAAATATTGCATCGATATTAATAAAAGAAAAATCAGCAATATTGTCCAAGCCCTGTCCTTTAGTTACATCGGAAAGGCTGGTTAAACTTTGCAAGTGGTGCGTGATGTAATCAGTAGCAGTAATTTTGTCACCTGCCATAATGCTTCACTCTCAACGATACTAAAAAAACCAAATGGCTGACACCGAGCAATCCGAACAAGAACGGAAAGAATATCAAAGACTGATGCCAAACCATAAATACGGCAAGCATCATCACCAGCGACAGCACTACTTTTAAAACTTCCCCAATAATGAAAGCCTTACCATGATACAAAGGATTACGTTTGGAAAGTTTTAAAAGTAAAACTGCGAAAGCGGAAGGGACAAGGTAGGAAAACCCACCTGCAACAGCAGACCAAAATCCTGCCAAACCTGAAAATGCGGCGCTAATCAGCGCAACCGCTGTCAAAACCAGAATTTGTAAGATGAGAATCTGCTTCATAAAAACGGGAAATCCCGACAGTAATGCGAGGCTAAATATAATCAAGAAGCCTATGAACGTCAAGCAATATGTTAATCTTTGTGAGTTCATATCCAACTTTGTCTTAACGTAAGGCAAAGAGTTCGCATTATATCACGCATTACATACAATTACAGACATTAGATTGCAGAATTTTCAATATTTCCACCTTAACTTTAAAAGCAGGTCGCCTGAACGTTTCAGACGACCTTCGACATCAGGCTTTATGAGGGTTTCTGTTTTATTTCGTTTAAAATAAAACGATAAAAATCAGGCAAGTCTTTGGCGGATTTTCTTTTCGCAGAATATTCTGTGATTCAGGACATAACCCACGTTAATACCATCATCATTCAATAACTGCCCTTCCCTCTTTTTTAGACGACCTTTCACCTTCAAACGTCGTCTGAAACCCGTTTCCACTCCAATGCCAAATCATACAAGGCTTTTTTGCCTTCGCCGGTAATTTTGGCGGCAAGTTCGGCGGCCTGCTTGGTGGGCAGCTCGGCGGCGAGGATTTTCATAACGTTTTGGGTGGCATCGGGCAAGGTATCGTGTTTTTCACGGGGCGCAGGATGGAGGATGAGCACCATTTCGCCGCGCGCCTGATTGCCGTCGTTTTTCAGGGTCGTCTGAATTTCAGTAACCGTGCCGCTGAGGAAGGTTTCGAAGGTTTTGGTGATTTCTCGGGCGAGGGTCAGGCTGCGTTCGGGAAAGAGGACTGCCATGTCAGCAAGGGTGGCTTCGATGCGGTGCGGGGTTTCAAACATCACGACGGGGAAATCAGCCTGCGCCCATTTGGCAAGCAGCTTCTGCCGTTCGCCGGATTTCGGCGGCAAAAAACCATTGAAGTAGAAATTGGGTTCGGTAACGCCTGCGACGCTCAATGCACCCATGACCGCGCTCGCGCCGACAACGGGGACGACTTTGAACCCAGCCTCGCGCACGCGGCGGGCGAGTTTTGCACCGGGATCGCAGACGGCAGGCGTCCCTGCGTCGGAAACTTGTGCGACAGTGAGGTCGTCTGAAAGATGGTTGATGATTTTGTCCGCCATCTGTTGTTCGTTATGCTCGCGCACGCTGACGAGCTTGCCCTGTATGCCGTATGCGCTCAGAAGCTGTGCGGTAACGCGCGTATCTTCGGCGCAGATAATGTCGGCTTTTTGCAGGACGGCGAGCGCGCGCAGGGTGATGTCCGCCAAATTGCCGATGGGCGTGGCGACAACGTATAATGTCCGTTTTTCAATACTGTCGGCGGCTTTTTGAAGGTGTTTTTGAAACATGGCTTTATCAGGTCGTCTGAAAACAATATAACGATATTATACGGGGTAAACCTCCATGCGTCTGAACCACAAACAAGGGGTGGCAGGCGAAGATGCCGCGCTGGCGTTTCTTCTTTCGCAAGGCTGCAAACTCGTGGCGCGTAACTGGCACTGCGCTTACGGCGAAATCGATTTGATTGTCAAAAACGGTAACATGATTCTGTTTGTTGAAGTAAAATACCGCAAAAATCAGGGTTTCGGCGGTGCCGCATACAGTATTTCGCCGTCTAAGTTATTGAAACTGCAACGGTCTGCGGAGTATTATCTGCAACAAAACGGCATGACGGATACCGCGTGCCGCATCGATGCGGTACTGATAGAAGGAAACCGCCCGCCCGAATGGATAAAGAATATTACAGGTTGACGATATGACGACTTTACAAGAGCGCGTTGCCGCCCATTTCGCCGAAAGCATCCTTGCCAAGCAGGAAGCCGAAAAAGTGCTGGTCGAGCCGACTGCTCAAGCAGCCGAATTGATGCTGCAATGCCTGATGAACGACGGCAAAATTTTAGCCTGCGGCAACGGCGGTTCGGCTGCCGACGCGCAGCACTTCGCCGCCGAAATGACCGGACGCTTTGAAAAAGAGCGAATGGAACTTGCCGCCGTCGCGCTGACGACGGACACTTCCGCGCTGACCGCCATCGGCAACGACTACGGTTTTGACCATGTGTTCAGCAAACAAGTGCGCGCGCTCGGACGTGCCGGCGACGTTTTGGTCGGCATCTCCACTTCCGGCAACTCTGCCAACGTTATCGAAGCCATCAAAGCGGCGCACGAACGCGATATGCACGTCATTGCCATGACCGGCCGCGACGGCGGCAAAATCGCCGCTATGCTCAAAGACACCGACGTACTGCTCAACGTCCCCTACCCGCGCACCGCCCGCATTCAGGAAAACCATATCCTGCTGATACACGCCATGTGCGACTGCATCGACTCCATGTTGCTTGAAGGAATGTAAGCCTTTTTTCAGACGACCCTCTTTTAAAGGTCGTCTGAAACATATCCGCCGAACTCATCATCAAGGAAAAAAATATGAACATCAAACGTCATACCGCACCCGTTCTGACCGCCCTCCTCCTCAGCCTGACACTCAGCGGCTGTGTCGGCGTACTCCTCGGCGGCGCGGCAGTCGGCACCAAATCCGCCGTCGACCGCCGTACCACAGGCGCGCAAACCGACGACAACGTAATGGCTGTGCGCGTCGAAACCACTGCCCGCTCCTACCTGCGCCAAAACAACCAAGCGCAGGGTTACACACCCAAACTCAACGTCGTCGGCTACAACCGCCACCTGCTGCTGCTCGGACAAGTCGCCACTGAAGGCGAAAAACAATTCGTCGAACAAATCGCCCGTGCCGAACAAGCCGCCGAAGGCGTGTACAACTACATCACCGTTGCCCCCCAAGGACGCACCTTCGGCGACGTAACCAACGACACATGGGGCACATCCAAAGTCCGCACCGCCCTTTTGGGCCTCAAACCCACCACGCAGGCGCGCGTCAAAATCGTGACCTACGGCAACGTGACCTATGTAATGGGCATCCTGACGCCTGAAGAACAGGAAAAAGTGACCCAACGCGTCAGCACCACCGTGGGCGTACAAAAAGTCGTTACCCTGTATCAAAACTACACCCCACAGCCATAGGATTGTTCCTTGACTGAGAGGTCGTCTGAAACCCAATTTTGTTTCAGACGACCTATTACGATACAATCCGCCCGATTGATTTCATTTTTACCGATTTATCATGTCCAAAACCCCTAAATCCTCATTCCAACTCAAACCTAAACATTTAATCAGAGCCTTTTTCGGCGTCTGCATCATTGCCGTTGCCGCCTTGGTCATCGGCGTCATCAGCACCATCAAAAGCCACGACTCCCAAGAACGCGAAGCCATTAAAAACAAACCCGTTCCCAAAGACACCCCTGTCGAAGTCTGGCGTCCCATCGGCGCTCCCGAAGAGGACAGAACCAAGCCTGCCGCCAAAGCCGAGCTTGACGATGACGAAAAAACCGATTCCCGCAATCCCGTCATCCCGCCTAAAAACAAATCAAACGGCAAAAACAGCAACAGCACCCCGACCGCGGACGAAGCCTCAGAAGACAAACCCGCCAATAACAAAGCAAACGCCAAACCTGCTGTAACCGAAACGCCCGATACCGAAGAAAAAACGCCGCGCAGTACACTTCCCGCAGCAGGCAACAGACGTACGCCGTCGGAACAGTCGACCGAATCCAAACCTGCGGCAAAACCCGAACAACGCCAACCCGAAGCAGCCAAGCCTGCACCTAAGCCGACTCCGAAACCTAAGGCCCCTTCCAAATCCAAAGAAGTCATCGACAATCTATTCTAGTGCGGACTGGCGTTCGGCTTTAATCTGAACTTCCGGCATCAGTCGCGAATCCAAAAAAGCCGAAACGTCCGCACGCCTCGTTGCAGTGTGCTTAAAGCAAGCTGCCGACTCATCCCCTTCCCTTTCAGACGACCTTTGTGCCGCACTAAGGTCGTCTGAAACCATCAAGGAAACAACATGAACGAAATCATCATCAAAACCCCTGAAGAAATCGAGAAAATGCGCGAACTGGGCAAACTCGTCGCCGAAGCCCTCGACTACATCGGACAATTCGTCAAACCCGGCGTGACCACCAACGAAATCGACAAACTCGTGTACGACTACCACGTCAACGTCCAAGGCGGCTATCCCGCCCCCCTGCACTACGGCAACCCGCCCTATCCCAAATCCTGCTGCACCTCCGTCAACCACGTCATCTGCCACGGCATTCCCGACGACAAGCCGCTCAAAGAAGGCGACATCATCAACATCGACCTGACCATCAAAAAAGACGGCTTCCACGGCGACTCCAGCCGCATGTTTACCGTCGGCAAAGTCTCCCCCATCGCCCAACGCCTGATTGACATCACCCACGAATCCATGATGGCGGGCATCGCCGCCGTCAAACCCGGCGCAACCTTGGGCGACATCGGCTACGCCTGCCAACAAGTTGCCGAAAACGCAGGCTATTCCGTCGTACAAGAATTTTGCGGCCACGGCATCGGACGCGGTTTCCACGAAGCCCCGCAAGTCCTGCACTACGGCCGAAAAGGACAAGGCGTCGTTCTGAAGCCCGGCATGATTTTCACCATCGAGCCGATGATCAACCAAGGCAAACGCCACCTGCGCATCCTAAACGACGGCTGGACGGTCGTGACCAAAGACCGCTCCCTCTCCGCCCAATGGGAACATGAAGTTTTAGTGACAGAAACCGGCTACGAAATCCTGACCATCAGCCCTGCCACCGGCAAACCCTAATCTATCAAACCATCCCGCTCTCAAAGCAAAAAGGTCGTCTGAAATATAAACAAGGTTGTTGGCGAAACCCGCAAACCTCGTTTTCAGACGACCTTTTAAATTGCCCCTATCAAAACCATTCCCGATCACCCAATCCAGATCTAAACATCAGGCTGAGATATAGACAAATCTGCCCATCTCCACTGCACTTTCTCCATAATTTCATGCAAAACAATTATGTATAATAAATAATGTCAAACGCAACATTCCCGAAACGACTGTTTATTTGTGTAAAATATTACCGACACCCAATTACTATCCTATTGTTTTAAATGTTTTTTCTTCTATAAAATATTTAACTTGGAAATATTTAGCCAATTTATGAAGAATTCCACAAAACTTCTTTCGAATATACTGTCTAACAATTCAGTATAGATAGTTTTCTATGTCGCAATTAATGATTTCCCCTGTAAGGAACTTTGCCGCCGAAAACTAATTTGCACTTTCCCAATGTGAAGAAGCAGATTCTTGCTTATCAACAAACAATACAGAAGAAAAAGGAATTTTCATGAAGTCGTTTGAGAAAATTGACAACATCCGCGATATCCGCAAAAAACTCGGTTTGAACCAAATGGACTTTTGGAGCCGTATCGGCGTAACTCAGTCCGGTGGTTCACGTTACGAATCCGGCCGCAATATGCCCAAACCTGTACGCGAGCTGCTGCGCTTGGTACACATCGAACGCGTTGACTTGGCAAAAGTAAACCGTGACGATTTGGCGATTGCCTCCCTGCTGAAAAACCGCGACCCTGAGTTGTACGCTTCTCTGAAGAAAGAAGCCAAATCCGACAAAGGCAAATAAGCTCGTTTTGGTTTGTTTCAAAAAGGCCGTCTGAAACGGAATATCGTTTCAGACGGCCTTTTTGCGCTATAATCCGCAATTATTTTTTAAACAGACGTTTGCCCGCAAACCCTTTTACAGACAGCATTTTTTACTATGTTAGACAAATACAATCCCGCCGAAATCGAATCCAAACACTATCAAAATTGGGAAACCCAAGGTTATTTCCAGCCCGATATGGATTTGACCAAACCGTCTTTTTCCATCCAACTGCCGCCGCCCAACGTAACCGGCACGCTGCACATGGGCCATGCCTTCAACCAAACCATTATGGACGGCCTGACCCGCTACTACCGCATGAAAGGCTGCAATACCGCTTGGATTCCCGGCACCGACCACGCGGGTATCGCCACGCAAATCGTGGTCGAGCGTCAGCTTGCCGCGCAAAACGTGTCCCGTCATGACTTGGGGCGCGAAAAATTCTTGGAAAAAGTGTGGGAATGGAAAGAAGTTTCCGGCGGCACGATTACGCAGCAGATGCGCCGCGTGGGCTGCTCTGCCGACTGGACGCGCGAGTATTTCACGATGGACGACGTGCGCGCCGAAACCGTGACCGAAGTGTTCGTGCGCCTGTATGAACAGGGCTTGATTTACCGCGGCAAACGCTTGGTGAATTGGGATCCCGTTCTTGGCACGGCGGTATCGGATTTGGAAGTGGAAAGCGTGGAAGAACAAGGCTCTATGTGGCACATCCGCTATCCGCTGGCGGACAATCCCGCCGAAGCCGTTATCGTGGCGACCACCCGTCCTGAAACGCTGCTGGGCGATGTTGCCGTAGCCGTCAATCCAGAAGACGAACGTTATACCCATTTAATCGGCAAGGAATTAATCTTGCCGCTGACCGGCCGCACCATTCCCGTGATTGCCGACGAATACGTTGAAAAAGACTTCGGTACAGGTTGCGTGAAAATCACGCCTGCGCACGACTTCAATGACTACGAAGTCGGCAAACGCCACGACACGCGCTTGGTTAATGTGTTCGACTTGGAAGCCAAAGTGCTGGCAAACGCCGAAGTGTTCAACTTCAAAGGCGAAGCGCAACAAGGCTTTGCCCTGCCTGAAAAATATGCAGGCTTAGACCGCTTTGCCGCGCGCAAACAAATGGTTGCCGATTTGCAGGAACAAGGCTTGTTGGTCGAAATCAAAGCGCACACGCTGATGACGCCGAAAGGCGACCGAACCAGCTCAGTGATTGAGCCGATGCTGACTAGCCAATGGTTTGTGGCGATGTCCGCCACGCCAAACGGCGGCGAGCCTGACAGCGAATTCAAAGGCTTAAGCCTCGCCGACAAAGCCAAAAAAGCCGTTGACAGCGGCGCGGTACGCTTTATCCCCGAAAACTGGGTCAATACTTACAACCAATGGATGAACAACATCCAAGACTGGTGCATCTCGCGCCAACTGTGGTGGGGCCATCAAATCCCCGCGTGGTACGACGAAGCAGGCAATGTTTACGTCGCCCGCAATCAGGCGGAAGCCGAAAAACAAGCCGGCAAAACCGGTTTGACCCGCGAAGAAGACGTATTGGACACATGGTTCTCCTCCGCGCTCGTGCCGTTCTCCACGCTCGGCTGGCCGTCTGAAACCAACGAACTCAAAGCCTTCCTGCCGTCCAATGTCTTGGTTACCGGATACGAAATCATCTTCTTCTGGGTGGCGCGCATGATTATGATGACCACCCACTTCACCGGCAAAGTGCCGTTTAAAGACGTGTACATCCACGGCATCGTGCGCGACCACGAAGGCAAAAAAATGTCCAAATCCGAAGGCAACGTCATCGACCCCGTCGATTTGATTGACGGCATCGACTTGGACAAACTGCTGGTGAAACGCACGACCGGTCTGCGCAAACCCGAAACCGCGCCGAAAGTGGAAGAAGCCACGAAAAAACTCTTCCCCGAGGGCATCCCCAGCATGGGCGCGGACGCCTTGCGCTTCACCATGGCAAGCTACGCCAGCTTGGGTCGCAGCGTGAACTTCGACTTCAAACGCGCCGAAGGCTACCGCAACTTCTGCAACAAAATCTGGAACGCCACTAACTTCGTCTTGATGAACACCGAAAACCAAGACTGCGGCTACGGCGCAACCGCCACCGAACCGCGCGGCTACTCCTTCCCCGATATGTGGATCATAGGCCGTCTGAATCAAACCATCGAGCAGGTTACGCAAGCCTACGAAACCTACCGCTTTGATTTGGCTGCGGAAACCCTGTACAGCTTCGTGTGGAACGACTATTGCGACTGGTATCTGGAACTCGCCAAAGTACAGCTCCAAACCGGCTGCGCCAGCCGTCAGCGCGCCACACGCCATACCTTATTGCGCGTACTCGAAGCCGCCCTGCGCCTGCTGCACCCGATTATCCCGTTCATCACCGAAGAACTGTGGCAAACCGTCGCCCCCATGTGCGACGCGAAAACCGCCGACAGCATCATGCTCGCCCGTTTTCCCGAAGCCGACCGCGAACAAATCGTTCAGACGACCTTCGAGCAAATGACCGTGTTGCAGGATTTGATCGGCGCCGTCCGCAACCTGCGCGGCGAAATGGGCATCCAGCCCAACGTGAAAGCCCCGCTGTTTGTCGAAAGCGCGGACGACTTGGCGGACTACCTCAAATACCTGCCGATGATGACCCGCCTGACCGAAGCACAGCAAGTCGCCGCCCTGCCCGAAAGCGAAGACGCGCCCGTCGCCGTCTGCAACGGCGCGCGCCTGATGCTGAAAGTCGAAATCGACAAAGCCGCCGAAACCGCCCGCTTGAGCAAAGAAGCCGAGAAGCTGCAAAAAGCTTTGGACAAACTCAATGCCAAACTCTCCAAACCCGGCTACACCGAAAAAGCCCCCGCGCATCTGGTGGAAAAAGACAAAGCCGATTTGGCGGAGTTGGAAGACAAGATGGCGAAAGTTCAAAATCAGTTGGCGAAGTTGAAAGACTGATAGGTTGAAGAAACGGAAAGGTCGTCTGAAAATGGGTTTCAGACGACCTTTTTAGAAAGGAAAAAAATGTCTGATCATCGCTACTATATAGTTCCTGTCTCTCCCGTAGGGAAGAAAAAAAAGGAGCTTGCAGAACAGATCCGAAATTATATGCTGGAGCAAGGATGGATTCATCCTGAGTTGCAAGAAGTTTTTTATTATGGAGAGCTAGGTTATACGTTTACCAACAAAGGAATTATTGAATTTGTAGATGAAAGAAATGCCCGATATTCCCGCGGCATCTACTTTCAGATTGAAGATGAGCCGACGCTGTTCACTGCTTTGGAAAACTTTGGAAAAGGCGAGCTTGTTTGTCCGCATTGCAGTCAACATTATGCTCAAGGTGAGGAGATGGATATAGAAGACCTATTGCCTTCGTTTGATTTTGATGACGAAGGTGGCTATCTCACTTGTTCTGTTTGTGGAACTGAAGATTTGTATTATCGCTTTTTACCGTCGGATACCACTGATGCCGATATGGCTTATTCCGATTTTGCTGTTGTTTTCCCGAATGTTGGCGAAGTGTCAGCTAGCAGCTTGTGCAAGAAAATTGCTGAATTTGCAGGCATCCCTTGTGTGACTATATACGAGGTCTCTTAATTGTACTTGATAATAACAAAGGTCGTCTGAAACTTGGTTTCCCTATCTTTTATCACTCTTAACGAACTGTCGCTCTAGGGTCGATACGGTTTGCCGCATACGCCGCAATCGGGATTTTTTTGGACGCGGAATGTCTGCCATTTGGCAGAATTGGAAGACAAAATGGCGAAAGTTCAAAATCAGTTGGCGAAGTT
>KV797027.1:29757-39076 GCA_001809325.1 Neisseria sp. HMSC077D05
TTCAAAATCAGTTGGCGAAGTTGAAAGACTGAATCAGCCCTGTATTTGAAGAAAAAAGGCTACCTGAAAACCAAAAATGGTTTTTCAGGTAGCCTTTGTCTCGTTTGGATTTACCTACTCTGCCGCAGCCTTCAACTCCATCGCTCGGGTATAAAACGCGTGGGCATCCATTCCCGCCTCTGCAAAAGCGGCAATCGGAATAAAATAGGCGATGTTACGGTCGATATAAAACAGCAGGAATGCTTGGTCTTCGATGATACGTTCCACGCCTGCCCAATGATGGAAATGCCTGCTGCGCCCTGCCTCCTCCTGAGTAAGGCCTTCGGCTGAAAGGATGACGGAGAAACGTCGCCCATCCAGAGGATGGCTGACTATGCGGGTAAAGCTGCGATATGTCCAACGCTGATCGAAATACATCACCATGGTGGTGGCGTAGATGAGACCTGCCATTATCCATAGGGAGCTGCCGTCGTCCCCAGCTTTATACAGACAGTACTCCAAACTGTCAGTTTGCGAATCGGCAAACAGATAGCAGTTTTGAACATAGGTGTTGTTGATGCCGTTAAACAACCAACAAGCAAAGACGAATAGACTACCCCACACCAGCAGGAATGCAGCCGAACCAAACCAATATTTGCGCCGCCAAGCAGGCTCTATATAACGCAAAAGCCGCCTTCCCACATAGCGTCTGTCTTGATCGGTAGGAGAGAAGGATATTTGCAGGTGTTCAGTTTGCTGGAGGTCTGTGTCCATAGCGTATCCCAAGATTGCTGGTTATTCAGGCAACCCCATTTTATGTGAAATAAGCCGCGTGGGGCAGTTTTATCGATGCAAAACCGACCTTCCCTACGGCTTAAACCTTCTTGAAAAGGTCGTCTGAAACACCGTTTCCTTATCTTTTATCACTTTTAGCGAACTGTCCCACTACGACCGGTGCGCTTTGCCGCATACGCCGCAATCGGGATTTTTATGGACGCGGAATGTCTGCCATTTAGCGGTAAGGGCGTTGTAAGTTGTCAGTTTGCCGTGTGCCGGTTCGCCTGCGCCGGTCAGGATTTTGAGGGCTTCGGCGGCTTGGGTGGCGCCGATGATGCCGACCAGTGGGGAAAATACGCCGAACAGTGCGCAGGCGCCGTCGTCGGCGTTATCGCCGTCAAACAAGCAGGCGTAGCAAGGGCTGTCAGGCAAGTCGGGGCGGTACACGGCGATTTGTCCTTCAAAACGCACGGCGGCGCCGGAAACCAGCGGGGTACGGGTAGCGACGGCGGCGCGGTTGATGGCTTGGCGGGTGGGGTAGTTGTCGGTGCAGTCGAGGACGATGTCGGCGGCGCGCATGAGTTCGGTCAGGTGGGCTTCGTCCAGCTTTTCGGTCAGAGCGGTAATGTCGCACGCGCTGTTGACGGCTTTCAGACGACCTTCCATCACTTGCGCTTTGGCTTGTCCGATATCTGCTTCGGTGAAAGTGGTTTGGCGTTGGAGGTTGGTGTCGTCTATGGTGTCGTGGTCGGCGATGATGAGTCTGCCGAGGCCCGAAGCGGCAAGATACGGGATGGCTGCCGCGCCCAGTCCGCCGCAGCCGACAACGAGGACGCTGGCGGCAAGGATTTTTTCCTGCCCTTCGATACCGATTTCGTCGAGAAGGATGTGGCGGCTGTAACGGAGCAGTTGGTGGTCGTTCATGATGGGTCGTCTGAATGTTGTATCGCGGATGGAATCGGCAAAACGGGCAACGCCGTACCGACGTTTGCCCCCTGTTGTATCCATTCGTATGCCTCATGCCAAAGGTCGTCTGAAACCTCAAACCGGTTTTCAGACGACCTTTTTTTGTTCAATCAGAATTCGATGTTTTCGTAGGCATCGTCGAATACGAACGGGCCGCGTTCGCCGCCGCTTTCGGATTCGAGGTGGATGCGGGTCATCATCATGGACTGGTCGACTTCTTTCATCATGTCGTAGATGGATATGAGGGCGATGTTGACGCCGGTGATGGCTTCGGTCGTGATGCTTTTACCGACTTCCGAGGAAACGGTTACGGTGGCTTTGACGTAGGCGAGTTCGATATCGACATCGAAATCGACGCGGACGTGTTGCAGGGGGAGGGGTTGGTAGAGCGGGACAAGCAGTCCGACCTGCTTGATGCCTTGTACGGCGGCGATACGGGCGACGTTGAGGATGCCTGCGTTTTGGGTGGCGTTTTCCGCCAAAACTTTGATGGCGGAGGTACTCATATTGATGGAGCCGCTTGCCACGGCGGTGCGGACGGTGGGTTGGCGTTTGTCGTTTTCGCGTACGGAATTGAAGTTGAACATACTGTGCCTGCGTGAAAATAGGATTTTATGTCGTAGTATAGTGGATTAAATTTAAATCAGGACAAGGCGACGAAGCCATAGACAGTACAGATAGTACGGCAAGGCGAGGCAACGCCGTACTGGTTTAAAGTTAATCCACTATATTTTGCGGGATTTCTGCGCTTCGGACTATGCTGCGGATACGAACGGCAGAATAATCGGACTGAAATGCACGCGCGACTTTGTTAAGCAATTAACGGCTCGACTTGTGCGGACGCGGGTTACATCAAGTTTCAGCGTTTTGCAACACCTTTTCCGATGGCGGTTTCAGACGACCTGCTATACAATGTTTTACGTTTGTTTTTGAGATAAATAAATAAAGAGAGAAAATCATGCAACTGCATATCCTGAACAATCCCAAGGACGCCGCTCTGGCAGCAGACGCGGAATTTTTGAAACAGTCTTTGTACAAACTTCTGCACGAAGAAGCCTCGCCTTTGGTGGTGGAAACGGTCAAGCTGTTGTCCACTTCGGACGACAGCGCGGCTTTGATTGAGAAGGTTTTGCCGCAACTGGACGAACAGCAAACCCACGACCTGACGCTTGCTTGCGGCTTGTTCGCGCAGATTCTGAACATCGCCGAAGACGTACACCACGAACGCCGCCGCCAAATCCACGAAGAGGCGGGACACGGCGGTGCGGAAGGCAGCTTGGCGGAAACGGTACGCAAACTCAAAGCGGCGAAAATCGGCGGCAAGGTGGTTCAAACACAATTAAATACGACCAATGTTACCGCCGTTCTGACCGCGCACCCGACCGAAGTGCAACGCCAAACCGTGTTGAACTTCAACCGCCGCATCCGCGCCCTCCTGCCCCGCCGCGAACGCTGCACCCATGCCGACGCGCTGGCGGAATTGCGTCGCGAAATCGACACTATTTTGCTGGGCTTGTGGCAAACCAGTGAAACGCGCCACCACAAACTCAGCGTCAACGATGAAATCAACAACGGCGTATCCATCTTCCCGATGAGTTTCTTCGAGGCGCTGCCCAAACTCTACCGCAGCATGGAACGCGAGTTTCAGACGACCTATCCTGACGTTGACGTGCCCGACATCTTAAAAATCGGCGGTTGGATAGGCGGCGACCGCGACGGCAATCCTTTTGTCTCCGCCGAAACCCTGCGTTTCGCCTTCCGCCGCCATGCCGACGCGGTGTTCCGCTTTTACCGCGGCGAACTCGACAAACTCTACCGCGAGCTGCCGCTTTCCGTCCGCCGCGTCAAAGTCAACGACGATGTGATGGCGTTGTCGGACGAATCGCCCGACGAAGAAATCGCCCGCACCGAAGAGCCTTACCGCCGCGCCATCGCCTACATCATGGCGCGCGTCATGGGCAAAGCCCGCTCGCTCGGTTTGGGTATGGGCTGCAAATTCGGCTTCATGCTGCCTTACGCCTCCGCGCAAGAGTTTTCAGACGACCTCCACAAGCTGCAACGCTCCCTGCGCGACAACGGCAGCGCGCTTTTGGGCGAAGGCAGGCTCGCCGACCTGATCCGCTCCGTATCCGTGTTCGGCTTCCACATGATGCCGCTCGACTTGCGCCAACACGCGGAAAAACACGCCGATGTCGTTGCCGAACTCTTCAAACACGCCGGTTTGGAAGACTACGCCAGCCTTTCCGAAACGGAAAAACAAACCGTCCTGCTGCGCGAGTTGAAACACCAGCGTCCGCTGTCCAGCCCGTTCATCACGTACAGCGAACACATCCGCCGCGAAATGGCGATTTTCAACGAAGCGCGCAACATCAAAGACGAATTCGGTGAAAACGCCGTTACCCAAAGCATTATCTCCAACTGCGAACAGCCCAGCGACCTGCTCGCGCTCGCGCTGCTGCTTAAAGAAAGCGGTTTGTTGACAATCGAAAACGGCAAACCGCAAAGCCGCATCAACATCGTCCCGCTCTTCGAAACCATCGAAGCCCTCGAAAACGCCTGCCCCGTCATGGAAACCATGTTCAGCAACGAATGGTATCGCGACCTGCTGCAAAGCCGCGACAACATTCAGGAAATCATGCTCGGCTATTCCGATTCCAACAAAGACGGCGGCTACGTTACCAGCTCTTGGTGTCTCTATCAGGCGGAATTGGGTTTGGTCGAACTCTTCAAAAAATACGATGTCCGTATGCGCCTGTTCCACGGCCGCGGCGGCAGCGTCGGACGCGGCGGCGGCCCGTCTTACCAAGCCATTCTCGCCCAACCGGCGGGCAGCGTGGCGGGACAAATCCGCATCACCGAACAAGGCGAAGTCATCACCGCCAAATACGCCGACCCCGGTAACGCCGTGCGCAACCTCGAAACCCTCGTCGCCGCAACGCTCGAAGCCAGCCTGCTGCCCGATCAAAAAGACCCCGAACCCGCGCTCATGCAGGCATTGTCGGACGTATCGTTCAAATACTACCGCGAGCTGATTACCCACCCCGACTTCATCGACTATTTCCTGCAAACCAGCCCCATACAGGAAATCGCCACGCTCAATCTCGGCAGCCGCCCCGCCAGCCGCAAGACCTTGGCGCGGATACAGGATTTGCGCGCAATACCGTGGGTATTCTCATGGATGCAAAACCGCCTCATGCTGCCCGCGTGGTACGGCTTCGGCAGCGCAGTGGAAAACCTGTGCGAAGGCAAACCCGAAACCCTCGCCGCCCTGCGGGAACACGCGCAGCACAACCCATTCTTCCAAGCCATGCTCTCCAATATGGAACAAGTCATGGCGAAAACCGACATCACCCTCGCCGAAAACTACGCCGGCTTGAGCGAATCGCCCGAAAAAGCCGCCGTCATCTTCGGCATGATTAAGGAAGAATACCAACGCAGCCGCAAAGCCCTGCTCGACCTTCTGCAAACCGACGAACTCTTGCGCGACAACCGCAGCCTCGCCCGTTCGCTCGCCCTGCGGATTCCGTACCTGAACGCGCTCAACGGTCTGCAAGTCGCCATGCTCAAACGCCTGCGCAAAGACCCGCACGACCCGCACACCCTCCTGATGGTGCACCTGACCATCAACGGCGTGGCACAAGGTTTGCGCAATACAGGTTAAGGCAGCACGAAAAAAGGTCGTCTGAAACCGTTTCAGACGACCTTTAGACCAAGCGCAAAACCGTAACGCGGGCTTTATCTGCGAAAGCCCATATTATTCTGCTACATCACTGTGTTTACAGGGATATGGCAGCCGCTTCGGCGTTGCAGATGATCAACGTACTGACACACTTTAGCGCGGTATTGCCCCATATCGCCGCACCATAACATTTCAGACGACCCCGAGGTCATCTGAAAAACAAAAACAGCTTACGTCAAGGCAGCCATCATTATGTCTGACATTGTATTTATCTTGTTATTCGGCAGGCTTCAACCCCACAGAACACCCGACTCATCCGACACGCCCATCCCTTTTTGGCATTCGGCGGCAGGCTCGGCTTTGATTTATTTATGTATACGCACAGTGACAAGCAGCCTTTCTGATTCGATTTCCAAAGCCATTGACAGCCTTCCCCTCATTCTGTTTCAAACTATCTGCATGTTCGGCTGCTTGCTTTTGTATTTCAAAATGTTGCGTACCACGTCCAACCCGAAACGCCGCCAGTTTATCTATTGGGGACTGGGCATTCTTTCAGGTATAGCCTTAACACTACTGACCGAAAAATTGTTTTCTTTGGCGAACTTATTTATTATGCATTGACTGGAGGGGCAATAGGATGAATGCCGCCCCTCTTTTTCAGACGACCTCGAGGTCGTCTGAAAACAAAAACATCTTACTCCAAGGCAATAATCATGTTAGACATTATATTCATATTAACATTCGGCAGACTTCAAGCCTCAGGAACACTAGACTTTCCCGACAAGCTCTATCCCATCTGGAAATGGGCGGTAGGCGCGGGTGTACTTTATGCCGTGATAATGACACTGATAAGCTACGTTTTTTACTCATTCTTCTCTCCCTTCAGCTTGTTACTGACTGCCGCCGTGTCATCTGCCTGGTTCGCACTCTATTTCAAACTGCTGCGCACCACCACTGACAAACCTACGCAGCACCGATCTATTTACTGGGGTGTCGGCATCGCTTCGGCATTTTTACTACCCTTCGCTCTAGGCTTTCTTAACGCATTGGTGCCCCTTCCGCAATAACCCTTTTCAGACGACCTTTTCCACACTTCCGCATACCATGCCGACCAAACCACCCGCCTACCACATCACGCATAAAATCCGCCAAACCCGCCGCATCTCGCGTAAAAGCATTGCTTTTCTGTTCCTGCTGGCAGGTTCGGCACTGGTTGCGCTGACCGCCCTCCTGTTTGCCTGGATGGCGGATTTCGCGTTGGAAACGAACGCGGAGCTGGTGCAAAAATATCCTTGGTTTGCCTGGGTTGCCCTGCCCTTAGGGCTGCCGCTCATCGTCTGGATTACCCGCCGTTTCGCCCCCTACACCTCCGGCAGTGGCATCCCGCAAGTGCTCGCCAGCCTCGCCCTGCCCTACGGCGCCAACAAAACCCGCCTGATCCGCCTCCGCGAAACCCTCATCAAAATCCCGCTTACTTTCCTTGCCATGTTCGCAGGCGCGTCCGTCGGGCGTGAAGGACCGTCCGTCCAAGTCGGCGCGGCAGTCATGAGCGCGTGGGGCGCATGGTGCAAAAAACACGGCTTCGCATTCCGCGGCATGCAGGAAAACGACCTCATCGCCGCAGGCGCGGCAGGCGGGCTTGCCGCCGCGTTCAACGCCCCGCTCGCAGGCGTGATTTTCGCCATCGAAGAACTCGGGCGCGAAGTCATGTTGCGTTGGGAGCGGCAAATCCTGCTCGGCGTCCTCGCCGCCGGTTTCATCCAAGTCGCCATCCAAGGCAACAACCCCTATTTCTCAGGCTTCAGCGGTGGCGCACTCGACAATATGCTCGGCTGGGTATTGGGCTGCGGACTCGCGTGCGGCATCGCCGGCGGACTGTTCGGACGCACCCTGTATCTCGGTGCCACCGCCTTCGCACCCGCCAAATGGCGCGAACACATCCGCCGCCACCCCCTGATTATCGCCGCCCTCATCGGCATCCTGCTCGCCGCCATCGGCACACTTTACCAAGGCAAAACCTACGGCACCGGCTACCACGAAGCCGCCCAAGCCCTGCGCGGCATCCACGAAGCCCCCGCCGGACTCGCCGTCGCCAAATGGTTCTCCACCGTCCTGACCTACTGGACAGGCACACCCGGCGGCATCTTCACCCCTTCCCTCACCATAGGCGCAGTCTTGGGCGAACGCATCGCCGTCCTCACCGGACTTACCCAAGGCACCCACGTCCTCGTCCTCCTCTGCATGGCGGCCTTCCTCGCTGGCGCCACCCAATCCCCGCTCACCTCCGCCGTCGTGGTGATGGAAATGACCGGCGGACAAAACCTCCTCTTCTGGCTGCTCATCGCCTGCATCTTCGCCTCACAAGTCTCCCGCCAATTCTCCCCCCGCCCCTTCTACCACGCCGCAGGCACACGCTTCAAACGGCAGGTGGAACAAAGCGGACAGAAGTGAAGTCCGATATTACCGATGCGGGAAGGTGTAGGAAAGGTCGTCTGCAATGTTTAGAGATTCGCGGGCAAAGCCCGCGCTACGAAGTTTTTTGGCAACATTTGTGCCGTGGTTTCGTAGCGTGGACTCCGTCCACGAAAATGATTGAAAACAAAGGTCGTCTGAAAACCCGAACATCAAGTTTTCAGACGACCTTCTTAAGGTATAGGGATTCACTTACCCCAGTCATCAGACCAAGAAAAAACCCTCGGTAGAACCGAGGGTTTGAAAATTTGGTTGCGGGAGCAGGATTCACAAAACTATATAACCGAATGTATTTAAAGTAGATTTTCAGTCAATCTCTTAAAGATACCAACAAATGTACCAACAAAACTTATAGAGCCACATCAAATCAATTCTGTTTACTATTTCCAACATTGGATTCAACTATACCAATAATATCATATGGCCTCAACCATTTAGTTAATAAACATGAGATTTTTCAAAGTTACCAACGTAACCATAAAAAGTCGAATTACTAGTTTCCCACATATAAATTTGCCCCTCCAAGCATCGCTATGATCGGTCGGTAGGATCCTAATAATTGATATTACCCCCTTTGTTTGAGTAGATAGTGCTGACATCTTAAATTCTTGGTTTATGCTTAACAAGAGATTGAATAAAAAATGCATGTAGTTGGACACTATTGGATAGTGCATAATTATGACCTTCAAACAGAATTGAGCATCGGTTTGAACATGATTGAAAAACTTCAGACATAAAGTATGGCTAAAACGGCGAATATCGCCGTTTTAGCCATTAGTATGTTAATTGTAAATTAACAAGGGGGATAATACCCAGATGGGCAGACATATCCATTTTCTAGAAACCATTTGTGAGTAAACCAATAAATGAGTGGTTTTCCATTTGGGTAATAATATAAATAGCCATGTCTCACAAGCTCATCAATTGCGATTTGTGCCAAAACAGCTTTACGAATTAACCGTGGACCATTTCTACAGATAGTCTGCTTCTCTATACCTAGATAAGGATTTTGTGGATTATAGGTTCTGGCAAGATATTGAAATAAGGATTGAGCATACTCAAAACGCACCTGCTCTTCTGACTTCTCGCCAAATAATCGGAGTGACTCTTCCAAATAGTATCCCATAAGCGTAATCGCTGATCCCAGTATCGATTCCGAAATTTTTCTCGTTACTTCCTCATTTTCATCACCATAAAGATAAAAATGAAACAGAGCCGCAATTCTAGAAGCATTATTCATAAATTTGCTTACTACATCTTTGACGCTTTGGTACTTTCCTGTTTCCGAAATATTTTTTTCAAGTTTATTAGCTGTATTAATCCACAACCTTTTGGCTGATTCATCAAATTCTAAACAGATGATTTTCTGCTCCTGTGTACAGGTGATTGAAAATTGACACAGCTGTTTCATCCTTATATAGTCAATTAAAAATAAAATAGTACAAT
>KV797028.1 GCA_001809325.1 Neisseria sp. HMSC077D05
AAACTGAAGGCGGAGGCAACCGTCGCCCCGGCCGCTAAAAACAAAGCCGCCGTGCCTGCTGCTAAAAAATAAACCTGAACACCCTCCCAAACGGGAATGTGCGCAACAGACCGCGTGATAAAAGGCCGTCCGAAACCCTCGGGGATTCGGGCGGCCTTCGTGTCGGGCAGGTATGACGTCGTGACTGTTCTTGTTTCATTCACCGTCAGAACGGGATAGACGGAGGCATACGGATGGATTGGGGAGGAAGAATAGGTCG
>KV797029.1:0-14407 GCA_001809325.1 Neisseria sp. HMSC077D05
GGGGGATGTCCAACTTTTGGGGTGCAGTTCAGGGTTTTCAGACGACCTTTTGTCCTGATGGAGCTGTCTTTATTTGTTGGCGTTCAGATAAAGATTGATCAGGCGGGTGGTGGAGCTGTCGTGTTTCTGCAAGCCGGTTTCTCCGGTCAGCTCGGCAAGGATAGTTTTGGCGAGCTGTTTGCCGAGTTCGACACCCCATTGGTCGAAGCTGTTGATGCCCCAGATGATGCCTTGGACGAAGGTTTTGTGTTCGTACATGGCAATCAGGCTGCCCATGTTGCGGGGGTTAACCTTGTCCATGAGGATGAGGTTGGTCGGGCGGTTGCCGGAGAAGGTTTTGTGCGGAACCAGCTCTTCGATGCGGGCTTCTTCCATGCCTTGGGCTTTGAGTTCGGCGCGGACTTCGTCGGGGGTTTTACCGCGCATGAAGGCTTCGGCTTGGGCGAAGACGTTGGCGAGCAGGATTTCGTGGTGGCCGCGCAGGTTGCTGCGTTTTTCAAGCGAGGCGATGAGGTCGATCGGGGTGATGTGGGTACCTTGGTGCAGCAGTTGGAAGAAGGCGTGCTGACCGTTGATGCCGGTTTCGCCCCAAATAATCGGGGAGGTTTCGTAGCCGATAGACTTGCCGTCGAGGGTAACTTGTTTGCCGTTGCTCTCCATGTCGAGCTGCTGGATGAATTTGGGCAGGCGGTGGAGGTGCTGGTCGTAGGGGGCGATGACGTGGCTGCCGCCGCCGTAGTAGTTGATGTACCAGATGCCGATGAGGGCGAGGATGACGGGCATGTTTCGCTCGAGCGGGGTGTTGATGAAGTGTTGGTCCATCAGGTGCGCGCCGTTGAGCATTTCGATGAAGTTTTCTTCGCCCAAGTAGAGCATGATGGGCAGGCCGATTGCCGACCAGAGGCTGTATCGTCCGCCGACCCAGTCCCAGAATTCAAACATATTGGCGGTGTCGATACCGAATTCGGCAACGGCTTTTTGGTTGGTGGAGACGGCGACGAAGTGTTTGGCGACGGCGGCTTCGTCGCCTGCGTGGTCAAGGAACCATTTGCGCGCGGTCAGGGCGTTGGTGAGGGTTTCTTGGGTGGTGAAGGTTTTAGAGGCGATGATGAAGAGGGTGGTCTCGGGGTGGACTTTGGACAATACGTCGCGCAGTTGGGAGCCGTCCACGTTGGAGACGAAGTGCATGTTGAGGCGGGGGTGTCCGAAGGGTTTGAGCGCGGTACACATCATCAGCGGGCCGAGGTCGGAGCCGCCGATGCCGATGTTGACGATGTCGGTGATGACTTGGTTGGTGTAGCCTAACCAGCTGCCGCTGCGGACTTCGTGTGCGAATTCGCCCATGCGTTGGAGGACGCGGTTGACTTTGGGCATGACGTCTTCGCCGTCAACGACGATGGGGGAGTTGGTGCGATTGCGCAGGGCGACGTGGAGGACGGCACGGTTTTCGGTGGTGTTGATTTTTTCGCCGTGGAACATCTGCTGCATGCGTTCGGGTACGCCGGCTTCACGGGCAAGCTCGAACAACAGCGCCATGGTTTCTTCGTTGATACGGTTTTTGGAGTAATCCAGCGTCAGTCCGCCGACTTGCAGCCAGTAGCGTTCGGCACGCTGCGGGTCTTGATCGAACATTTCGCGCATGTGTTGTTCTTTGGTTTCGTCAAAATGTATCCATAATTTTGACCAAGCCGGTAAGTCGTGAAGGTGTTTCATCGGATGCTCCTGAGGTTGGACGGTTTTGTGGGAAAACGGCCGCGAGGTCGTCTGAAACGGGAACGGGTGGGTTTCCGTTTTTAGGGTTGGGTGTGAATGCGGGGTGTCTGCCGTTATTTGGGTTCAGCAGGGAAGGAAAACGGCGGCACTGATTTTTTGGCCGGTATTTTCAGACGACCTTGGGATATGTCGGGTCGTCTGAAAATGTATAGTGGCTTAACTTTAAACCAGTACGGCGTTGCCTCGCCTTGCCGTACTATCTGTACTGTCTGCAGCTTCGTCGCCTTGTCCTGATTTAAATTTAATCCACTATAATGTTTAGTCTTTGTCGTAATCGATGTGTTTGTTGTGTATGCTTTTTTTGCTTTTTTGCAGTTGCAGGCTGGCGGCATCGCCCAAGCGCAGGGCGAGTCCGATGGCGAGGATGTCGATGACGGCGAGTTGCAGCAGGCGGGACACCATGGGGGTATAGAGTTCGGCGTTTTCCTGCGTGGCGATGCTCAATACGCAGTCGGCAAGCTGTGCCAGCGGGGAGTCGTTGCGGGTCAGGGCGATGACGGATGCGCCGTTTTCTTTGGCGATGCTGACGGCGTCTAAAAGCTCGATGGACGAGCCGGTGTTGGAAATGGCGACGACGACGTCTTGGTCGGACAGGACGGAAGCCGCCATCAGTTGGGTGTGGGTATCGACGTAGGCGACGGTGGAAATGCCGAAGCGGAAGAATTTGTGTTGCGCGTCTTGGGCGACGATGCCGGAGTTGCCGACGCCGTAGAACTCGACACGGCGCGCGTGCATCAGGGTGGCGATGGCGTTTTCCAGTTCGGACTCTTTCAGGAAGCGGCGTTCGCCCAAAATGGAGGCGGCGGCGTTGCCCAATACTTTTTCGACAACGATGCTCATGTCGTCGTCGGCGTTGAGCTCTTCATGGACGTAGGGCATACCTTCGTGGCCTATGCTGGCGGACAGGGCGAGTTTGAACTCGGGCAGTCCTTTGTAGCCCAGGCTGCGGCAAAAACGGATGACGGTCGGCTGGCTGACGGATGCGCGCTCGGCGATTTCGGCGACGGCGGCATGGACAAACCATTTGGGTTCCGCCAAGGCGCATTCGGCGACTTTGCGTTCTGCGCCCGACAGGTTTGACAGTGATTCGCTGATTTTGCTTAACATAAATATGCCCTTCGGTGTGTGCCGCCCCGCGGCGGGGCGGCTTGTGTGATTAAACGTTTTTCAAGTGGTTGTCGAGTGCCGCCGCTGCGCCGGTGATGCCCGGAAATTCGCTTAAGACGACATAGACGGGAATCGCGGCGAGATAGGCTTCGAAACGGCCTTTGTTTTCAAAGCGGCTGCGGAAAGGTGAGGTTTTAAAATATTCCAAAACGCGGGGGATGATGCCGCCGCACAAATACACGCCGCCGCGCGCGCCCAGCGTCAGGGCGAGGTTGGAGGCAACCGTGCCGAGCATGGCGCAGAAGATGTCCAAAGTCTGACGGCAGAGCGGGGACGTGCCGCTTAAGGCTTTTTCGGTGATTTCGGACGGTTTGAGGCGGTAGTTTTTCAGTTTGTCGCGTTTGGCGAGTGCTTCGTAAATCAGGCTCAAACCTGCGCCGCTGAGGAAGCGTTCGGCGGAGACATGGCCGTATTTGTTTTTCGCATACTGCCAAATCAAAACTTCCATGTCGTCAAACGGCGGGAAGCTGGAATGGCCGCCTTCACCGGCAAGCGCGACCCAGCCTGCGGGGCTGTGCACCAGTCCGCTCACGCCCAAACCGGTTCCCGGCCCGATGACGGCTTTGGGGGCAAATTCGATGGGTTTATGCCCGCCTACCTGCATCAGGTCTTTGCTTGAAGTCTGCGTTACCGCCAATGCCTGCGCGGTAAAGTCGTTCAAGAGGATGAGGGTGTTCAGCTCCAATGCCTGACGGGTGGTTTCGATGGAAAACGCCCAGTGGTGGTTGGTCATTTGCACCCAGTCGCCCAAAATCGGGTTGGCGATGGCGAAGGCGGCGTGCCGGACTTCGGCTCCGCCTGCCTGTTCCAAATAGGCTTTGGCGGCATCGACGATGGTGTCGTAGTCTTTACACGGTAAGACCTGGGCTTTTTCAATCTGGTGCGGGGCGGTTTCGAGCGCGAAGCGGGCGTTGGTGCCGCCGATATCGGCGACCAGGCGCGGATAGTTTTTGCCGACGGGTTGTTGAATATCAGTTTGAGTAGAAGACATGGCAGTTCACTCCTTGATGGTTCAATACCAGGCTGGTCGGATATTCCAAATCGGCGCGCGCGGCGGCTTTGTCGAACACGGCTTTTTTCTCCGCACCCTGAATCGCCAAAAAGACGTTTTCCGTTTTGGCGATGGCGCCCAAGGTCATGCTGACGCGCTCGTGCGGCGCGGTAACGGGCGTGGTGTGGATAAGGGTCGGGTCGTCTGATTCGTTGATGGCTGCCTTCAGTTGCGGCGCTTTCGGGAAGAGGGAGGCGGTATGTCCGTCGCCGCCCATGCCCAAAATCAGTACGTCAGGTTGTTTGTAATGTTTCAGCGCGTAGGCAACGACGCTGTTAGGTTGTAATTCAGTTTCAGTTTTACCCGCTTCGACAACGGGAATCCAGGTTGCTGCGGCGGCTTTGTTTTGCAGCAGGTATTCGTGCGCCAGGGCGGTATTGCTGTCGGCGTGGGTCGTCGGCACGATGCGCTCGTCAACCAAAGTAATGCCGACTTTTTGCCAGTCCAAATCTTTTTGCGACAAGGCTTGGAAGAAGGGAATCGGCGAGCGGCCGCCGGAAACCGCCAACACTGCGCTGCCTTTGTTATCCAGCGCGTTTTGCAGCGCGGCGGCGACTGCGTCTGCCAAAGCCTCTGAAGCGGCTGCTGCGTTTTCGTATTCATGCCAAACGAACATAAAAGTGTCCTTTCTCTGTTTTCAGACGACCTTTTTTAAGAAGGAGGTGGGAGGTCGTCTGAAAGGCAGTGTTTGTGAGCGGGGAAAGTAAGTGAGAGCCTGTGTTATCGATGGCGGCGCGAATGTCGGCGGAAACGCCTAATCTGCCGCCTTATGGTTTTCAGACGACCTTTTTGAACCGTGAACGCTTCAAGCAAAGGTCGTCTGAAAAGGCTTTACTGGTCTTCGTGCCACTTGTGTCCGTCGCGCGCCAACAGTTCGCGGGCGGCTTCCGGTCCCCATGAATGCGCGTCGTAGCCGTGCGGCGGGGTGGTGTTGCTTGCCCAGTTGTCCAAAATCGGCATCACATATTCCCAAGCGGCTTCGAGTTCGTCGCGGCGGTTGAAGAGGGCGAGCTTGCCGTTGATTACATCCAGCAGCAGGCGTTCGTAAGCTTCGGCGCGGCGGCCTTCGAGGGCTTTTTCCAGGTCGGTTGCCAGCGGCACGATTTCCACTTTGTTGCCCGCACCCGGCGTTTTCATCTGCGTATAGAGGCGAACGGACTCGGTCGGCTGCAATTCGATAACCAAACGGTTTGGCGCGGCTTGGCTGTTTTCAAAAATATGGTTTTGCAGCGGACGGAAGTTCAATACGATTTCCGCCACTTTGCCCGCCATGCGTTTGCCGGTACGCAGGTAGAAAGGAACGCCTTTCCAACGGTCGTTTTCGATTTCGGCTTTGATGGCGACGTAGGTTTCGGTGAAGCTGTCTTGCGGAACGTTGATTTCTTGCAGATAGCCGTTCATGCCTTTGGCGGCGGTGTATTGTCCGCGCACGACGTTTTCGTTGACGGATTCGATGGTCAGCGGTTTTAACGACTTGATGACTTTGACTTTTTCATCGCGTACCGCGTCGGCATCCAAGCTGGCGGGGGCTTCCATCGCAGTCATGCACAGCATTTGCATCAGGTGGTTTTGCACCATGTCGCGCAGCGCGCCGGTAATGTCGTAGAACTCGCCGCGCTCTTCCACACCGAGCTGTTCGGCGATGGTCAGTTGTACGCTTTCGATGTATTTGTTGTTCCACAACGGCTCGAACATCACGTTGGCAAAACGCAGCGCCAGCAGGTTTTGCAGGCTTTCTTTGCCTAAGTAGTGGTCGATGCGGTAGATTTGGCTTTCTTTGAAGTAGCGGGCGACATCGGTATTGATTTGTTGGGAAGAGGCGAGGTCGGTACCCAGCGGTTTTTCCAAAACGACGCGCGCGTTGTCGGCGTTCAGTCCGACTTTGGCAAGGTTTTCGCAGGCTTGCGCGAAGAATTTCGGCGCGGTGGAAAGATAGATGATGACGTTGTCGGTCTCTTTGCGGGCTTTGACTTTTTCGCCCAAAGCGGCAAAATCAGCTTCTTGGGTAACGTCGACTTTCAAATATTCGATGCGTTTGACGAACGATGCCCAAGCGTCGTCTGAAAAGTTTTGTTTGACATGGATTTTGGAGTTGGTTTCCACTTTTGCCAAAAAGCCCGCCGTATCCAAATCGCTGCGGCTGACACCTAAAATACGACCCTGAGGATTGAGCAACCCTGCAACGTGCGCCTGATACAGACAAGGCAGCAGCTTACGCATTGCCAAATCGCCGGTCGCGCCGAACAACACCAAATCAAAATTTGTTTGTGTACTCATCGTTTTATCTCTCGTTGAGGAAGGCCTTGTGCCGGCGCCGCCGGATGCCGTGAAAGACGGGCGGTTTCGGCAGAAAAGCAATGGAAACCAATCGCCTGCATCAAAATTTCAAAACAGGCGGGCTAATGAGTAGTAATACTACACATGGCTACACATTTTGTCTATTCTCATTTTTACAAATTATTTGACTTAGTTTAAAAGTTTGATGAGTTTGGTCTGGTAGATTTTCACAAATGACGCATATCACGATTTAAATCAAATTTCTTACATTTAGCAGATTATTTTGTAACTAAATTACAGGTTTTGTATTATAATAGCTTGCATAGATAGAGTGAGGCTTTCAGACGACCCTTGCATGGTTTGAAAGGTCGTCTGAAACGCTGAACGCCCCACACCCAATACAAAAAATCAGAAACGCGCAAACAAAAATCCCATACCACCCCTTCCGACAGGAGACCGAACATGAATCCCACTCCTATCCACCCCAAGCTCGCCGAAATCACCGAGCGCATCATCGAGCGCAGCCGTCCGACCCGCGAAAAATATCTGGCGAAAATCCGCAGCGCCAAACAAATGGGACGGCTGGAGCGCAACCAGCTCGGTTGCAGCAACTTGGCGCACGGCTACGCCTCCATGCCCAAAAGCATCAAAATCGAAATGCTTCAGGACACCGTTCCCAATTTAGGCATCATCACCGCCTACAACGACATGGTTTCCGCACACCAGCCGTTTAAAGACTTCCCCGACCAAATCAAAGACGAAGCGCAGAAAAACGGTGCAACCGCCCAAGTCGCCGGCGGTACGCCCGCCATGTGCGACGGCATCACGCAAGGCTATGCCGGTATGGAATTGTCGCTGTTCTCCCGCGACGTGATTGCCATGAGCACCGCCATCGGCCTGTCGCACCAAATGTTCGACGGCAGCCTGTTTATGGGGGTGTGCGACAAAATTGTGCCGGGTTTGATGATTGGCGCGCTTTCGTTCGGTCATATTCCGGGCATCTTCGTCCCCGCAGGTCCGATGTCCAGCGGTATCGGCAATAAAGAAAAAGCCCGTACCCGCCAACTTTTCGCCGAAGGCAAAGTCGGTCGTGATGCCTTGCTCGAAAGCGAAATGGGTTCCTACCACAGCCCCGGCACCTGTACCTTCTACGGCACGGCAAACTCCAACCAAATGATGATGGAAATGATGGGCGTACACCTGCCCGCCGCCGCTTTCGTCCACCCCTATACCGACCTGCGCGAAGCTCTGACCCGCTACGCCGCCGGACACCTCGCGCGCGGCATCAAAAACGGCACCATCAAACCCTTGGGCGAAATGTTGACCGAAAAATCCTTCATCAACGCCCTGATCGGTCTGATGGCAACCGGCGGCTCGACCAACCACACCATGCACCTCGTTGCCATGGCGCGCGCCGCCGGCGTGATTTTGAACTGGGACGACTTTGACGAAATTTCCTCCATCATCCCGCTGCTCATCCGCGTGTACCCCAACGGCAAAGCCGACGTGAACCACTTCACCGCAGCAGGCGGTCTGCCTTTCGTCATCCGCGAATTGCTGGACGCAGGTCTGTTGCACGACGATGTCGATACCGTCGTCGGACACGGTATGCGCCACTACACCAAAGAACCTTTCCTCATCGACGGTAAACTCGAATGGCGCGAAGCCCCCGAAACCAGCGGCAACGACGATATCCTGCGTAAAGCCGACAACCCGTTCTCCCCGGACGGCGGTCTGCGCCTGATGAAAGGCAACATCGGACGCGGCGTGATTAAAGTGTCCGCCGTGCGCGAAGGCTGCCGCATCATCGAAGCGCCCGCCATCGTGTTCAACGACCAACGCGAAGTGTTGGCGGCATTTGAACGCGGCGAGTTGGAACGCGATTTTGTCTGCGTCGTCCGCTACCAAGGCCCGCGCGCCAACGGGATGCCCGAGTTGCACAAACTGACCCCGCCTTTGGGCATCCTGCAAGACCGCGGCTTCAAAGTGGCGCTGCTGACCGACGGCCGTATGTCCGGCGCATCCGGCAAAGTTCCGGCTTCCATCCACATGACGCCCGAGGCCCTAATGGGCGGCAATATCGCCAAAATCCGTACCGGCGACCTGATCCGCTTCGACTCCGTTACCGGCGAACTCAACGTCCTGATTAACGAGGCTGAATGGAACGCCCGCGAAGTCGAACACATTGATTTGAGCGCGAACCAACAAGGCTGCGGCCGCGAACTCTTCGCCAACTTCCGCAGCATGACCAGCAGCGCAGAAACCGGTGCCATGAGCTTCGGCGGCGAATTTGCCTGATGCACGTTTCAGACGACCTTTTCAAACGGAAGGTCGTCTGAAAAATTATTGAAGCCGTTTAAAACAGACGTAGCAACTGTCGGATTCTCGAATCCGACGTTATCAGCGGGCATTTGTCGGATACGGGTATACGACCTACAGCCCTCCAAAGGTCGTCTGAAATTTTAAATCCCGTCCCGTTTGAACGCAGCAAACATAGCGTGGGCTTTGCCCGCGAACAAAAGCAAAGACGTAGGTCGGATTCTTGAATCCGACGTTATCAGAAGGTTTGTCGGATTCAAGAATCCGACCTACAGCCCCCAAAGGTCGTCTGAAAACTTAAACCCCCATCCCGTTTGACCTCAACAAAAACGACAACCCCATCCCATCTGGAGAATCGAAATGTCCAAACTGACCCCACGCGAAATCCTGACTGCCGGCGCAGTTGTGCCTGTCATGGCGATTGACGACTTGAGCACCGCCGTCGATTTGTCCCACGCCCTTGTCGAAGGCGGCATCCCCACCCTCGAAATTACCCTGCGCACCCCCGTCGGCCTCGACGCCATCCGCCTGATTGCCAAAGAAGTGCCCAACGCCATCGTCGGCGCGGGTACGGTTACCAACCCCGAACAGCTCAAAGCCGTCGAAGATGCAGGCGCGGTTTTCGCCATCAGTCCGGGTCTGCACGAATCCCTCGCCAAAGCCAGCCACAACAGCGGCATCCCCCTGATTCCCGGCGTTGCCACTCCGGGCGAAGTCCAACTGGCTTTGGAACACGGTATCGATACCCTCAAACTCTTCCCCGCCGAAGTCGTCGGCGGCAAAGCCATGCTCAAAGCCCTCTACGGCCCTTATGCCGACGTACGCTTCTGCCCGACCGGCGGCATCAGCCTCACCACCGCGCCCGATTACTTGGCGCTGCCCAACGTCTTATGCGTCGGCGGCTCATGGCTGACCCCGAAAGAAGCCGTGAAAAACAAAGACTGGGACACCATCACTCGCCTCGCCAAAGAAGCGGCGGCGTTGAAACCCAAAGCCTGATGTTTCAAAAGGTAAGCCAAACCTTAGCGGTCATGATGTCCGCCTGCTAAGGTGGTTGAAGTAAGTAAGGCAAAGGTCGTCTGAAAATCCGATTTTGGATTTTCAGACGACCTTTTACCATGTGTCCAAATGAAAAATGCCATGCCGCGATTTCGTTATTTTATAGTGGATTAACTTTAAACCAGTACGGCGTTGCCTCGCCTTAGCTCAAAGAGACGATTCTCTAAGGTGCTGAAGCACCAAGTGAATCGGTTCCGTACTATCTGTACTGTCTACGGCTTCGTCGCCTTGTCCTGATTTAAATTTAACCCACTATAATTCACTGTGATTTCCCACCGCGCTGGCTGAGGATAAGGCAACGCCGTATGGCTTAAAGCCGACCTGCCACATTCCCTACCTTAATCTGCCAAACTAAAGAGGTCGTCTGAAAACCCTTGTTTCGGTTTTTCAGACGACCTTTGTGGTTCAAGATGCCCTTGTTTCAAATTTCAAAACTGTCCGCTTGGTCAGCCTTGCGTATCATGCCTGCGGCGACGGTGTGGTTGGTGGCTTCGTCTATCAGGATAAACGCGCCGAGGGCATGGTTTTCTTCGTAGGGCGCGGCGGCGATCGGCTGCTGGGTTTTGAGGCTGACGCTGCCGATGTCGTTGAGTTTGAGCGTGTCGGCGGATTCGACGCGGCTGAGGGTGTTCACGTCCCAAACGTAGGAAATCGCGCTGATTTTGACGGGCGTGGTTTGGGTGGTGTGTTTCAGCAGGTATTTGCGGCGGAGGTTGAGCGGGATGTCGTCGAACCAGCACAGCGCGGCTTGGAACTGCTGTTCGGGCGCGACGGAGCTGTCGGCGGCGGCGATGCTGTTGCCGCGCGAGATGTCGAGGTCGGTGTCGAGCGCGATGGTCAGCACTTCGCCTGCTTCGGCGGATTCGGTTTTGCCGTTTGGATTGTAGATTTCGGCGATTTTGGCGGTGTGTGCGCCAGGCAGGACTTTGATTTCGTCGCCTGTTTTCAGACGGCCTGCTTCCAGTCTTCCTTGATAGCCGCGAAAGTCGTCGCTGCTGCTGCCGTCTTGCCGTGCGACGCGCTGCACGGGGAAATGGGCGGCTTGGTCGGCGGCGTTTTGGCGGTTGACGGGCAGGCTTTCGAGCAGGGGTAACAGCGGCAAACCTTGATACCACGGGGTTTGGCTGCTGGCGTTGACGATGTTGTCGCCTTTTAACGCGCTGATGGGCAGGAAGTGGATTTGGGCTTGGAGGCCGATTTGTTCCGCCAGCTTGCGGTAGGCTGCGGTAATGGCTTGATATTTGGCTTCGTCGAAGTCGAGCAGGTCGAGTTTGTTGACGGCGACGATGATATTGGGGCAGCCCAAGAGTTTCAGAATCGCGCTGTGGCGTTTGGTCTGCGGCAGGAGGACGGGTTCGCTGCCGGAAAAATCAACGCGCGTTGCGTCTATCAGGACGATGGCGGCGTCGGCGGTCGATGCGCCCGTTACCATGTTACGGGTGTATTGTTCGTGTCCGGGCGTGTCGGCGATGATAAATTTGCGCTTGGGCGTGGCGAAATAGCGGTAGGCGACGTCGATGGTGATGCCTTGTTCGCGCTCGGCGGCAAGGCCGTCGGTGAGGCTGGCGAAGTCGGGCGTTTCGCCGTTTTCGGCGGCGCGGTTGAGTTTGTCGAGTTGGTCGGTCAGCAGGGTTTTGCTGTCGTAGAGCAGGCGGCCGATGAGGGTGGATTTGCCGTCGTCGACGCTGCCGGCGGTGATGAAGCGCAAAAGCGGGGCGGTGGTTGCGGTCATGGTTCTTTCCTTATTTCTCGGATTGCTCGTTACTTTAATGAGGTCGTCTGAAAATGGGAAAGAATGCTTGGTTTTAAAAAAAGATGATTTCGTTATATTCGGGCGGTTTCTTTCGGACAGCGTCGGCTTCCCGCGTTTGCCAGAAAACCCGCTTAAAGGTAAAATCCCGTATTCCAACATGGGTACTGCATCATGACTAAATTTATTTTCGTAACCGGCGGCGTCGTATCTTCACTCGGAAAAGGTATCGCCGCCGCTTCTATTGCCACCATCCTCGAATCGCGCGGTCTGAACGTGACCATGCTCAAGCTCGACCCTTATATCAACGTCGACCCCGGCACCATGAGTCCGTTTCAGCACGGCGAAGTGTTCGTGACCGACGACGGCGCGGAAACCGACCTCGACTTGGGACACTACGAACGTTTCATCAACGCCACCATGACCCGCCGCAACAGCTTCAGTACGGGGCAGGTGTACGAAAACGTCATCGCCAAAGAACGCCGCGGCGACTACCTCGGCGGTACGGTTCAAGTCATCCCGCACATTACCGACGAAATCAAACGCCGCATCCACGAAGGCGCGGCGGGTTACGACGTTGCCATCGTCGAAATCGGCGGCACGGTCGGCGACATCGAATCGCTGCCGTTTTTGGAAGCCATCCGTCAGATGCGCAGCCAGTTGGGACGCAACAACACTTTGTTTGCCCACTTGAGCTACGTCCCCTACATCGCCGCCGCAGGCGAAATCAAAACCAAGCCGACCCAGCATACCGTTAAAGAAATGTTGAGCATCGGTTTGCAGCCCGACATCCTGATTTGCCGCATGGACAGAACCATGCCCGCGGATGAACGCCGCAAAATCGCCTTGTTCTGCAATGTGGAAGAGCGCGCGATTGTCGGCAGCTATGACGTGGACAGCATCTACGAATGCCCCGAAATGCTGCACGACCAAGGCATCGACAACATCATTACCGAGCAGTTGCAGCTGAACGTACAACAGGCGGATTTGACCGCGTGGAAAAAAATCGTCCATGCCATCAAAAATCCGAAACACACCGTCAAAATCGCCATGGTCGGCAAATACGTCGATTTGACCGAATCCTACAAATCGCTGATCGAAGCCTTGAAACACGCGGGCATCCATACCGAAACCGACGTGCAAATCACCTTCGTCGACAGCGAAAACATCGAAAAAAACAACGGCGACGTTTCCATGCTCAAAGACATGGACGCCATCCTCGTTCCCGGCGGTTTCGGTTCGCGCGGCGTGGAAGGCAAAATCGCCGCCGTGCGCTACGCCCGCGAAAACAACGTGCCATACTTGGGCATCTGTCTCGGTATGCAGATTGCGCTGATCGAATACGCCCGCGATATTGCAGGCTTGAAGGGCGCGAATTCCACCGAGTTCGACCTCAAATGCGCCGCACCTGTTGTCGCCCTGATTGACGAATGGCAAACCGCCGACGGCAGCGTCGAAACCCGCGACGAATCTGCTGATTTAGGCGGCACCATGCGTTTGGGCGCGCAAGAGGTTGAATTGAAAGCAGGCAGCCTCGCCGCCAAAATCTATGGCAGCGAACACATCCGCGAGCGCCACCGCCACCGCTACGAAGTCAACAACAACTACGTTCCCGCGCTGGAACAAGCAGGTTTGGTCATCGGCGGCGTATCCGCAGGACGCGAACGTTTGGTCGAAACCATCGAACTGCCGAACCATCCTTGGTTCTTCGCCTGCCAGTTCCACCCCGAGTTCACCTCCAACCCGCGCAAAGGCCATCCTTTGTTCACCGCGTTTGTCAAAGCCGCGTTGAACAATAAAAAAGGCTGATACTCGGCAAAAGGTCGTCTGAAAAGAGAAAAAGCACCTCGGTTGAGGTGCTTTTTTTGTTGGTATGGCGATGTTTTGAGAAACCGGGTATCAGCCGCCTTTTCAGACGACCCGCAAGGAATGTTCAGTCTTGTACTTGCTCAGGTTTCCAACCGGGTTCCGGTTTCCAGTCGGGAGAAAGCGGTGCACCTGCGGGCTGTTTGTAGCGGTTGTACATGAACAGATATTGGGTCGGGAAGCGGCGTATCCAGTATTCGGTGTTTTCATTGATAATTTGCGCGTCGTGTTGTTTGTCGCCGTTCAGCTCGCCGCGCATAGGCTCGATGTGCAGCGCAAATCCTTTGCCGTTCGGTAAACGCTCGCCGCAGAAAAACAGTGCCTTCACGCCTTTGACTTGTGCCAGTTTGCCCGCCAGTGTCATGGTATAGGCGTATTTCCCGAAAAACGGCACCCATACGCCGTCTCCGCCTTCCTCGGGGGAGGGCGCGTGGTCTGGCAAGACAATCGTGGCTTCGCCGGAACGCAAAGCCTTAATGACTTGTTTGACCCCTTGAATATTGGTGGGAGCGGTTTTCCCTTTGCCGCGAACCCGCCCCGCCTGCATGACGGAATCTAAGGCTTTGATTTTAGGCGGTTTGTACATGGCGGTCAGCGGAAACGGCAGCTGCTGGCTGATATAGCGTCCGGCGAGGTCGTAGCTGCCGATGTGCGGGGTAATAAACAACAGTCCTTCTCCGGCGTCCAAAGCCGATTGGACATGTTCCCAACCGTGCACTTCTTTAAACAGCGTTTCAATGCTTTCAGGTCGTCTGAAAAAGGCGACGGACAATTCCAGCCCGCCTTTTGCCGTTTCGCGGAAAACGGCTTTGACCGACGAAGGCTCGGGATTCAATCCGGCAAGCCGCATATTGTCGAACACGCGCTGCCGGTCGCTTTTGAGCAGATAATAGCCCAAGCCGCCCGCCGCATTCCCCAGCACGTGTAAAAACGGCAAAGGCAGCGCCGCAAAGCATTTAAACAAAAAAGTGAGCAGGATTTGCATAATAGATTGATGAGATGGAACGGGGGGATTGTAAATGAAAACGGCAGGTCTGGATATTGAGTTTCATCCGAATGTATCGGATTGCCGCCATGCTTAAAATATAGTGGATTAACTTTAAAACAGGACGGCTTAGCTCAAAGAGAACGATTCTCTAAGGTGC
>KV797029.1:14507-47415 GCA_001809325.1 Neisseria sp. HMSC077D05
TTGTCCTGATTTAAAGTTAATCCACTATATCGGATGCGTTCATTCGGTTCGCCAAACGGCATAATGTAAAAAGGTCGTCTGAAAACGGTTTCCATTCGTTGAAACGGTATTTCAGACGACCTTTGCGTTTGGTTAAACGGAAGGCGTGTTACACCAGCCCGTTTTGTTGCGCGTCTTGCAGGCGGGCTTCGAAGTTGCTTAGGTTGACGCCTGCTTGTTGTGCGGCAGCGACGACTTCGGCGACGCTTGCACCGTTTTGCACCTGATGATAGCCCCAGAGCAGTGAACAGCGGGTACCGGTGCGGCAGTAGGCGAGGACGGGTTGGGGAACGCTTTTGAGCAGGTTTTGGAAGGCGGCGACATCGGCGGCGTTGATGGCGGGTGCGACGACGGGCTGATGATGGTATTCGCGGATGCCCGCGGCTTTAAGCCAGCTTTCGACTTGTTTGAACGAGGGTTGGTTTTCTTCTTCACCGTCAGGACGGTTGCAGATGACGGTTTGGATGCCGAGTTTGGCGGCTTCTTGTACGTCTGCTTCAGTCAGTTGCGGGGCGATGTAGAGGTTGTCGGCAAGTTTTTGGATAGACATGGGTTTTCCTTTTCTACGTTTGAAGATGGATTGATTTTAGTCGTCTTGAGGGGCTAACAGGGTCTGTTCCAATAGTTTTTTATTGGCTTCGGATTGTTTTTGTATGTGTTTGCGGACAATGCTGTCAATCGTTGTATTTTGTTCCATATTGGATCGGGTTGACAAAATGGCAACGGTAAGTGTGAAGTCATCTATATAGTCAGGGGGGTGGGCGGCAGTCGTTTGGGCTTCGATGATGTAGTCAACGATACGCTCGACCGCTTCCGGATTGCCAGTAGCAAAGTAGGTTTCCCAATAGAAATCCAGTGATACAGGGGAAGTGATGGGGTCTTGAACGGGGGCGGCAGTGGCGTGCAAACTGAGTAACAGGGCGGTGATGCCGATAAGGAGTTTTTTCATGGTTGTTTCTTTCGGTGTGGATGTTTCAGACGACCTCAATCTGGTATTTGAGGTCGTCTGAAAATCAGGCTCGGTCATTATAAAGCCAGTTTTCAAATAATTCGCGGTCGGTGATGTAGAGGACGGCGGTGTCGGCTTCGGCGGCTTGGACGGTGATGTCGGCGACGTACAGGATGCCGGTGCGGAAGTAGTGGAGGCGGGCGGTGGCGCCGATGGGGAGTTGCGCCCACTGTGCTGCAAGGTCGGTGCAGGCGTAGCCGTCGATGGCGATGATTTTGTCCTGCGGGCAGAGGGCGGCGTTTTCCGCGCTGCCGCCGTTGAAGACGTGGGTCAGGGTGGCGTGGTCGCTGTTTTGTTTGAACCTTGCGCCGAAGTCGGATACGGGGGCGGGCGTTTCGGTTGGCGGTTCGGACAGGAATGCGCCGCCGTGGCTGCGCGGCTGTGCCTGCCATTGCAGTCCGATACCTATGGTGGCGAGGAGTTCGGCAAGGGGCAGGTCGGCGGTGGTGTAGAGGGTCGTCTGAAAAAAGTCTTCGAGGTCCAGACCGGTAAACACTTGGCAACGGGCTTGCCATTGTTTTTCGGGGATGCCTTGACGGGTGTCCAGCCAATCGCGGTAGTGTTGCTGCATGACGCTGTCGAGGGTGTGTCGCCCGCTGCTTTTGTTGCGGATGGCGAGGTCGAGGCAGAGGGCGGCGAGTGCGCCTTTTTGGTAGTAGCTGACGATGGCGTTGGGGCTGTTTTCGTCTTGTTTGTAGAATTTGTTCCAAGCGGTGAAGCTGGATTCGGCAAGGCTTTGTTTCAGACGACCTTTGGTTTGCTGAATGCGGGTGATGCTTTGGGCGAGCAGGCGCAGGTAGGCTTCGGGGGCGATGGTGCGGCTTCGGGCGAGGAAGAGATCGTCGTAGTAGGAGGTGATGCCTTCAAACGCCCAGAGCTGCTCGGTGTAGTTTTCGCGGTCAAGGTCGTAGGGGGCGAAGGCGGCGGGTTTGATGGATTTGACATTCCAAGCGTGGAAGTATTCGTGTGAGAACAGTCCGAGCAGTTGGGTGTAGGCGTCGTTGGCATCGGTCATGCCGTGCGGCGGCAGACTGTGGCGGTCGGCGAGCAGGGCGGTGCTGCTGATGTGTTCAAGTCCGCCGTAGATGTTGTCGCCGACGTGGAGCAGAAAGAGGTAATGCGTGAACGGGGCAGGGGAGGGGAACATGGCCAATTCGGTTTCGCAGATTTTGCGAATGTCTGACACGAGACGGTTGCGGTCGAAATCGGGATAGTGGCCGCTTAAGGCGATGCGGTGCGGGATGCCGCCGGCTTCAAAATCGAGAAATTCGATGTTGCCCAGTTCGACAGGGTGGTCGATTAAGTCGTGGTAGGAGGTCGTCTGAAAGCTATGGACGTTGGTTTGGGGTAGGGTGGTGGCAATCCGCCATGTTTTTGGCAGTGTCGGGAATTCGATTTGGTGTGTGCTGTTTTCGTGTCCGTTCACCTGCAAAAAGAGGCATGCACCGTCAAAGAACCCGCGTTCGGCAGTCAAAAACGAGCCGCGGACGGACAGGTCGTAGGCGTAAACGGTGTAGTAAATTTCCCACTCGCCGGACTGCGGGGCAGTGTGCCATCGGTTTTTTTTGACTTGGGTCAGATGGGCATATTCGCCGTTGCAAAAGGCGCGGATGGTGGTGATGTGGCGCGAGAAATCGCGTATCAGATAGCTGCCGGGAACCCAGTTCGGCAGGCTGATTTCTGTTTCCAAATCATGTTCTTGTCGGAAGGTTAGGCGGATATGCCACTCGTGGGCGAGCGGGTTAGGGGTGATTTTGTAATTAATCATGACTATTAATGTATTTGTTAAATTTTATGAATAAAAAAGTCGAATTATGCAGTTTGATTTATATCGATAAACTCCCCTTCACAAGGGAGGCTTGAAAAAATAAAGTGGCGCTGCCGGGAAGGTTGTTAAATAATAATATGATTATAAAGTAAAAAATATAAAAAATCGATAAAGCCGCCAGATGGAGTGAAATGTAATTCTGCTTGGCTAGGCTTGTCTTATATGTTAAATTTAGAAAAATTTAAACCTAGCCCTTATTGCGTTTGTTCAAAACGCATACGGCAAAGTGAGATAAAAAATTTTTATTCCCATAATTCATGGAGACTCTCATGGACACACAAACTTATAACTACAAAGTGGTGCGCCAGTTCGCCATCATGACCGTAGTTTGGGGTATTGTGGGCATGTTGGTCGGCGTCATCGTTGCCGCCCAATTGTTCGCCCCAGCCCTTGATTTATCAGATGTCGGCCCTTGGTTCCACTTCGGTCGCCTGCGTCCGTTGCACACCAATGCGGTGATTTTTGCGTTCGGCGGTTGCGGTCTGATGGGTACATCATACTACGTTGTTCAACGTACCTGTAATGCACGCCTGTTCGGCGGTTGGCTGCCGGCATTTACCTTCTGGGGCTGGCAGGCAGTTATCGTTGCGGCAATCGTCAGCCTGCCTTTGGGTTATACCCAAGCTAAAGAGTATGCCGAATTGGAATGGCCTATCGACATCCTGATCGCTTTGGTTTGGATTGCTTACGCCATCGTATTCTTCGGTACGATTGCCAAACGTAAAATCAAACACATCTACGTTGCCAACTGGTTCTACGGCGGCTTCATCTTGGCTGTCGCACTGTTGCACATCGTCAATAACATCAGCATCCCTGCCGGTCTGATGAAATCTTACCCTGTTTACGCCGGTGCAATCGATGCGATGGTTCAATGGTGGTATGGCCACAATGCCGTAGGTTTCTTCCTGACAGCAGGTTTCTTGGGCATGATGTATTACTTTGTGCCGAAACAGGCAGGTCGTCCGGTTTACTCTTACCGCCTGTCCGTTGTCCACTTCTGGGCTTTGATTTTTACTTACATGTGGGCAGGTTCCCACCACTTGCACTATACCGCGCTGCCTGACTGGACTCAGTCCTTGGGTATGGTGTTGTCCCTGATTCTGTTCGCACCTTCTTGGGGCGGTATGATTAACGGTATCATGACCTTGTCCGGGGCATGGGACAAACTGCGTACCGACCCTATTTTGAAGTTCTTGATCGTCTCCCTCTCCTTCTACGGTATGTCCACCTTCGAAGGTCCGATGATGTCCATTAAAACCGTCAACGCTTTGAGCCACTACACTGACTGGACCGTTGCACACGTTCATGCCGGCGCATTGGGCTGGGTGGGCTTCGTGACCATTGGTTCCGTGTACTACATGATTCCACGCCTGTTCGGTAAAAATGAAATGTACAGCACCAAATTGGTGGAAGCGCATTTCTGGATTGCGACCATCGGCGTGGTTCTGTATATCGCCTCCATGTGGATTGCAGGGGTATTGCAAGGTATGATGTGGGGTTCTCTGAATGCGGACGGTACTTTGACCTACTCGTTTGTAGAGTCAGTTAAACGCACCATGCCTTTCTACATGATTCGTTTCACCGGCGGCCTGCTGTACCTGAGCGGTATGTGTATCATGGCATACAACGTTTACCGTACGGCCATCAGTGGCAAAGCGGTTGATGCCGAGATTCCTGCGGTGTCTCAAACCCAGCACCACTAAAAACATAAGAAAAGGCTACCAAAATGAAATTACAACAATTAGCTGAAGAAAAAGTCGGCGTCCTGATTGTATTTACCCTGCTTGTAGTCAGCGTAGGCCTGTTGATTGAAGCCGTGCCGCTGTTCTTTACTAAAGCCGTCACCAAGCCTATTGAAGGTGTGAAACCTTATAACGCTTTGCAAGTGGCTGGTCGCGACATCTATATCCGTGAGGGTTGTTACAACTGTCACTCTCAAATGATCCGTCCGTTCCGTGCGGAAACCGAACGTTACGGCCACTACTCCGTTGCCGGCGAGTCTGTTTATGACCATCCGTTCCAATGGGGTTCCAAACGTACCGGTCCGGACTTGGCACGTGTCGGCGGCCGCTATTCCGACGAATGGCACCGCATCCACCTGCTGAATCCGCGCGACGTTGTGCCGGAGTCCAATATGCCCGCTTTCCCATGGCTTGCCCGCAACAAAGTCGATGCCGAAGCAACCGTGGCGCATATGAAAGCCCTGCGTAAAGTCGGTACGCCTTACAGCGACGAAGAGATTGCCAAAGCACCTGAAGCCTTGGAAAACAAATCGGAGCTGGATGCGGTGATTGCATACCTGCAAGGCTTAGGCTTGGCATTGAAAAACGTAAGGTAACATCATGGACGTAAACTGGGCCCGCTCGCTCTTTACTGTTTGGGTTTTTATCAGCTTTATCTTAGTGCTTTATATCGTTTTCAACCGACGCAATAAAAAGAACTACGATGATGCCGCCAACAGTATTTTCGAAAATGATGAGGATAAAGAGTCGTCTGAAAAAGACGGGCGATAACAGTTTAGTCCGTGATCACGGAGCAAAATAATGAACACATCACCCCAATTTACCAGTAATTTCTGGAATATATACATTGCAGTCATCGTCGTGCTCAGCTTTATCGGCTTGGCATGGCTGCTGCTTTCCCAAAACGTTGTGAAGCGTCCTAAAAAGGGCGAAGAAGTCAAAACGACAGGCCATCAATGGGACGGTATCGAAGAATACAACAACCCGTTGCCACGCTGGTGGTTTTGGCTGTATGTCTTTGTCTGGCTGTTCGGTATCGGCTATCTGGTCATGTACCCGGGTTTGGGCGATTATGAAGGCCGGTGGAAATGGAGCAGCCATGGACAATATGATCAAGAAATGGCTAAAGCAGATCAGAAGTACGGCAAAGTTTATGCCAAGTTTGCCAATATGCCGATTGAGCAAGTGGCAAAAAATCCTGAAGCACGCGCCATCGGTCAAAACCTCTTCAATACCTACTGTATCCAATGTCACGGTTCTGATGCCAAAGGTTCCAAAGGCTTCCCGAATTTGACCGACAACGATTGGTTGTGGGGCGGCGAACCTGAGAAAATCCATGAGACCATTGAAAAAGGCCGTACGGCGACGATGGCAGCATGGGGTCCTGCGTTGGGTGAAGAGCGGGTAAAAGATGTGGCAAACTATGTCATGTCCTTATCTAAATCCAAAGACCAATACGATGAAGAACGTGCCGCACGCGGTAAAGTATTGTTCAGTGGTCCACCGGCAAACTGCTTTACCTGTCACGGCGACAAAGGTCAAGGTATCCAAGGACTGGGTCCGAACCTGACCGACAACGTATGGCTGTGGGGCGGTACTCAAAAATCGATTATCGAAACCATCACCAATGGCCGACACAGTCAAATGCCGGCTTGGGGTCGTTTCTTGGATAAAGACAAACTCCACATCATGACTGCGTATGTATGGGGTCTGTCCAATAAAGACGGCAAAGTGCCCGTGAAAAAAGCCGAACCTGCTCCCGCACCGGCACCTGCTTCTGCTGCCGCATCATCCACTGACGCTTCATCTGCGTCCGCACCTGTACAAGCTGAAAAAGCAGCTTCAGCAGCTGATGCAAAAGCGGCCGCTCCTGCCGAAGCCAAGCCGGCAGAAAAAGCAGATGCTTCTTCTGCCAAAGTGGACGGTAAAGCCGTTTTTGAAGCCAACTGTAAAATGTGTCACGGCGGTACCATCCCCGGTGCTCCAGGCATAGGCAAAAAAGACGAGTGGGCTCCGCGTATCAAACAAGGTAAAGATACCCTGCACAAACACGCGCTCGAAGGCTTTAAATCCATGCCTGCCAAAGGCGGTAACACAAGTCTGAGCGATGACGAAGTCAAAGCAGCGGTTGACTATATGGCCAACCAATCCGGCGCTAAATTCTAAACCATAGAAATTAAAACGCACCTTTTCATAAGGTGCGTTTTTTTATGGGGTCGTCTGAAGTTGCTTTTGAAGTTGCTTTCAGACGACCTGAAGTTCATCTCGTACTTTCATTAGCGCGAAACCAAGTAGGTTCAAACCCCGCCATTGCAATGGATTTTGGGCGCGTGGATCATCTTGGGCAAGTCCGATTCCCCAGATTGCGTCAACCGGGCTGGCTTCTACTAAGATACGGCTGCCGGTGCCAAGCAAAAAGCGTTTCAAATCGGGGTGTTGGATGAATTTGGCACGGTTGCCTTCGCAAACGATATCGAAGCGGCGGGCATTCCAAATGTCGTCTTTGAATCCAAGGACTTGTCTCCCCAAGTCCTTGGCTTGTTTGGGGTGGGCAGAAGCGATGATTTGGCGGCGGATATCGTCTGCGCCGAACAGCCTCGCCTTCTCGGCCATCATATAGTGTTCGGCAGTCGCATAGCGGATGCCGTCGATTTCAAAGGGCGCAGGATACCATTGGCTGAAGATGGCTTTATCTATCTCATTTTTATGTTTTGGCGTGTGTCCCCAGAAGTATAGATATTTCAGTTTTTCTTTGCGCTGGTAGGCGGTCTTCAGGTCGGCAAGAGTGTAGGGGGAAGTCATGGTGTTTCTTTCTTATTGTTCATTAAATTCAAACGGATAGGGCGTTACCGGATTTAAGATTTATGATGAGCGCAGGTGTGGCAGATTGATTGTAAATCAGGGCAAGACGAAACCTCAGACGGGATGAATGGGAAATACCGTGCCGATCTGCAGTTAATCCACTATAGATGGGAATATATAGTGGATTAAATTTAAATCAGGACAAGGCGACGAAGCCACAGACAGTACAGATAGTACGGCAAGGCGAGGTAACGCCGTCCTAGTTTAAAGTTAATCCACTATATTCGCTATCATACTGTTGACGGTAGAAAAAAGGTCGTCTGAAAAAAAGTTTTCAGACGACCTTTGTCATTTAAGGCTTATTTCCAAACCAAGAGCGCGTGGTTGCGTTTGCCGCGCCGTACGATGGTGTATTTGCCGAAGCGTTTGTGCGCGTCGGTCAGCAGATAGGCATCGTCAGGGCGTTCGGCGGCGTGGTTCGGGTTGTTCAATTCGGCGGATTGGCCGTTGAGCAATACCGCTTTGCTGTTCACAAAACCGCGCGCTTCTTTGTTGGAAGACGCCAAGCCGGTTTTAACCAAGGCTTCGACGACGTTGAGGTCGTCTGAAACTTCAAATGCGGGCAGGCCGTCTAGGGCGAGCTGTTCGAAGTCGCTTTCGGTGAGATGGCTTTGGTCTTCGGCAAACAGGCTTTCGGAAATGCGCTGTGCAGCTTGCAGAGCGGCTTCGCCGTGAATCAGGCGGGTCATTTCTTCGGCGAGGATGCGTTGCGCTTCGGGCTTGGTGCCGCTGGCTTTGTCTTTCGCTTCGATGGCGTCGATTTCTTCGATAGACAGGAAGGTGAAGTATTTCAGGAATTTATACACATCGGCATCGGCAACTTTCAGCCAGAATTGGTAGAACTGATACGGCGAGGTTTTCTTCGCGTTCAGCCATACCGCGCCGCCTTCGGTTTTACCGAATTTGGTGCCGTCGGATTTGGTGACCAGCGGCAGGGTCAGGCCGAATACTTGTTTTTGGTTCAGACGGCGGGTCAGGTCGATACCGGCGGTAATGTTGCCCCATTGGTCGGAGCCGCCGATTTCCAAAACCGCGCCATGGCGTTTGTTCAATTCGGCAAAGTCGTAGCCTTGCAGCAAGGAATAGGCGAACTCGGTGAAGGAAATGCCTACGTCGTCGCGCTCGATACGCTGTTTGACGGATTCCTTGTTCAGCATGGCGTTGACGGAAAAATGCTTGCCGATGTCGCGCAGGAAGTCGAGGCAGTTCATGCTGCCGAACCAGTCGGCGTTGTTCGCCATAATGGCGGCGTTTTCGCCTTCAAAGCTCAAAAACGGTTTCAGTTGGTTGCGGATGCTTTCTACCCAGCCGGCAACGGTTTCGGCGGAGTTCAAGCTGCGCTCCACCGCTTTAAAACTGGGGTCGCCGATCATGCCGGTCGCGCCGCCCACCAAAGCAATCGGCGTATGCCCCGCCTGTTGGAAACGGCGCAATGCCAATACGGGCAGCAAATGGCCGATATGCAGGCTGTCGGCGGTCGGGTCGAAACCGCAGTAGAGGGAGATTTTTTGTTCGTTCAACAAAGCGTCTAAGGCTTCGATGTCGGTAGTTTGCGCGATTAAGCCGCGCGATTGTAGGTCTTGGATAACTGATTTCACTGAAATTCCTTTTATATAGTCGGTGTTTCAGACGACTTTTTCTATACCTTAAAATATTGGAGGTCGTCTGAAAAATTAAAAATCTTTATCTGCCAGTGGATAGTCTTTTGGGGTGCTGTAATATTCTTTGGCAGAGTTATAGGTGGCAATAAAGACTTTATTGGTGTATTTTTTCGAGCCGTCAAAACCAGATACCGTCAATTGAAGCGGGTAGAAACCGGCACTTGTTTTACCGTCTTTTAGTATTTTGATTTTAGAAGAAAGGTTGTACAGTTCGCTCAAGCATTTACGTCGTTCGGCAGCGGTGTTTTTACGACCTTTATAAAAATTTTCCGAGCAGTCGCCTAATGCCCCCGTATTTTCTGCTTCTGCCGTGATACTGCTTTTTGTGATTTTTTTCGCGCCGTCATGAACAAACAATTGATAGGCAGAACCCGCATAACCATTATGAACATCGCCATGAAGGGTCAGAAATCCCCATTTGTCTTTGCCGAATTCGTGGAACGACCAAGACTTTGCTTCAGGCGCATTACCGAATGAGCCCGCCCAGCCATGTGGTTGCGCAGCGAGAAGTTTCCAGTCGTTGCCAGTCTGTTTCAAAACAAATACGCCCGCCAGACCGGATTGAACGTGCGCACCGTCTGCTACGCCTTTTTCAAAATTAAATGCGTTGCCTGTAAACAGCAGGTACATCAGTTTGCCTTGAGCAGTTTGGCGCGTTTCGCTTTTGGTTTGACGTACACAGTATTGACCATTGTCTTTCACATTGACTTGGTAACATTGGTATTTTTGCGAATATTTCGGATAAAACTTCTGTACGATTTGTTGCGGTGTTTGTGCTTGGGCAGTTGAGGCAGCGAAAAATAATGCCATATAGAGAATAGATTTTTTCATGGATAACTTCCTAAGTCCGAAACAACAGAATGATGGTTTTCAGACGACCTCGGTTAGGAAGGTCGTCTGAAAACTTATTGCATTTGGTTTATACGTTGAACAAGAAGTGCATCACATCCCCGTCTTGCACGACATACTCCTTGCCTTCCACGCGCATTTTGCCGGCTTCTTTGGCTTTGGCTTCGCCGCCGAGCGAGACAAAATCGTCGTAGGAAATGACTTGGGCGCGGATGAAGCCGCGTTCGAAGTCGGTGTGGATGACGCCGGCGGCTTGCGGGGCGGTGTCGCCTTTGTGGATGGTCCAGGCGCGGACTTCTTTGACGCCGGCGGTGAAGTAGGTTTGCAGGCCCAAGAGGTCGTAGCCCGCGCGGATCAGGCGGTTCAGACCGGGTTCTTCCAAGCCCATTTCGGCGAGGAATTCGGCTTTTTCGTCGTCTTCCAATTCGGCGATTTCGCTCTCCATCGCGGCGCAAACGGCAACGACGGGGGCGTTTTCTTTTTCAGCCAATTCTTTCAGGCGGTCGAGGTGCGGATTGTTTTCAAAACCGTCTTCGGCAACGTTACCCACATACATGGCGGGTTTGGCGGTCAGCAGGAACAGCGGCTTGAGCATGGCGAGTTCTTCCGCGTCCAAACCGAAGGAGCGGACGGGTTTGCCTTCGTCCAGATGCGGCAGCAGTTTTTTGCACAGTTCGACCAGTTTTTGCGCGTCTTTGTCGCCTGAGCGGGCGCGTTTTTCTTCGCGGACGATGGCTTTTTCGACGCTGGCGAGGTCGGCAAGCGCCAATTCGGTGCCGATGGTTTCGATGTCGGCAATCGGATCGACTTTGCCTGCGACGTGGACGATGTTGTCGTCGTCAAAGCAGCGCACGACGTTGACGATGGCGTCGGTTTCGCGGATGTTGGCGAGGAACTGGTTGCCCAAGCCTTCGCCTTTGCTCGCGCCTGCAACCAAACCGGCAATGTCGACGAACTCGACGATGGCGGGCTGCATTTTTTGCGGATTGACGATTTTTGCCAGCTCCGCCATGCGCGGGTCGGGCACTTCGACGATGCCGACGTTGGGTTCGATGGTGCAGAAGGGATAGTTTGCCGCTTCGATGCCCGATTGGGTCAGCGCGTTAAAGAGGGTGGATTTGCCTACATTGGGCAGGCCGACGATGCCGCATTTCAAGCTCATGGTTTTTCCTGAAAAGATAAAAGTTTAACGGCGGATTATAGCATATCGGGGAATGACTCAAAAACTGTAAAGGTCGTCTGAAAAGCGCGGTTTTATGCGATGGGAACGGTTGGCGTTTTCAGACGACCTCGATGATGAAGGGAAGAGAGGGAAGAGGTGGTATGGGCTTTGCCCGCGAGAAATATATCGGTCTATTTTGTTTTGGGCGATGGGCAAAATATCCTGATTTTTGTGGGCGAAGCCCACGCTACGGCTGCAGCGGGTGTTTTATTCAAACTCGCAATAGAAGGTCGTCTGAAAACGGTCATATCAGGTTTGCCTGGCTGCAATCCGTGTTTTCAGACGACCTTGGTAACGAGTGGAAAAGTAGCGTGGGCTTTGCCCGCGAGAAATTATGTTGGTTAATTTTGTTTGGGATGAGGGGCAAAATATCTGATTTTTGCAGGCGAAGCCCATGTTACGGCTGCGGCAGGTGTTTTATTCAAACCCATAATAAAGGTCGTCTGAAAACAAGGATAGCGAGTTTTTCTAAAACTACTACTTCGTTTTCAGACGACCTTTTGTGTTTATAGATTTTTAATCAAACAGCAAAATCAGCAGCAACACAATCGCAATCACGCCCAGCCACATGCTTTGCCGCTGCTGCACTTTGACCAAATGGATATAGGCATCGCGCATTTCCTGTTGGCGGTTTTCGTCAACCAGCGCGCTGATTTTGCGGGGCAGGGAAGGGATGATTTGCGCCCAGTCGGGGGCTTCGTTTTTGAGGTTGCGCCAAAGGGCTTTGGGGCCGACCTGTTCGTTCATCCATTTCACCAAAAACGGTTTGGCGGTTTTCCACAAGTCCAAATCGGGATCAAGCTGCCGTCCCAAGCCTTCGATGTTGAGCAGCGTTTTTTGCAGCAACACAAGCTGCGGCTGGATTTCGACGTTGAAGCGGCGACTGACTTCAAACAGGCGCATCAGCACCAAGCCGAAGGAAATTTGCGAAATCGGTTTGTTGAACACCGGTTCGCACACGGCGCGGACGGCGGCTTCCAATTCTTCCGCGCGCGTGTCGGCCGGCACCCAGCCCGATTCGATGTGGGCGGTGGCGACGCGGTGGTAGTCGCGGTTGAAAAAGGCGAGGAAGTTGATGGCGAGATAGCGCTTGTCGTAGTCGGTCAGCGTGCCGACGATGCCGAAATCGAGGGCGATGTAGCGGTTGTCGGCGGCGACCAGAATGTTGCCGGGGTGCATATCGGCATGGAAAAATCCGTCGCGGAAGACTTGCGTGAAGAAGATTTCCACGCCGTAATCGGCAAGTTTGTGCAAATCGATGCCGTCCGCTTTGAGTTTGGCGATTTCCGATACCGGCGTGCCGTCCATCCATTCGATGGTCAGTACGTCGCTGGTGCAGTAGTCGTAAAACACCTTGGGTACAATCAGCATATCGCTGTTTTGGAAGTTGCGGCCGAGCTGGCTGGCATTGGCGGCTTCGCGCATCAAGTCCAACTCGTCATGCAGGTATTTGTCGAATTCCGCCACCACTTCGCGCGGTTTCAAACGCTTGCCGTCGGCAAACAGACGCTCGACCCAAGCCGCGCCGAAACGCATCAGCGACAAATCCTGTTCGATAACGGGCAGAAGGTTTGGGCGCAAAACTTTAACTGCCACCTGTTCGCCCGAATGCAGGCGGGCTTTGTGTACTTGGGCGATGGACGCGCTGGCGACGGGTTCGGTTTCAAATTCCGCATACAGCGTTTCGATGGATTGCCCCAGTGATTTTTCGATTTGCGAGCGTGAAAGCTGCGCATCAAACGGCGGGACTTGGTCTTGCAGCTTTGCCAGTTCGACCGCGTAATCATGCGGAATCAAATCGGGGCGTGTGGACAGAACCTGCCCGAATTTGATGAAAATCGGACCCAGGCTTTCTAGGGCAAGGCGCAGGCGGACGGCAGGCGGTTCGTTTTCCAATTCAGACGACTGCGGCAGCATTTTCAACAGCGTCCGCGTCCAGCTCGGACGGACAAGCGCGGCAAACAGCTCGGCGAGGCGGTAGAGGTAAAGCGTGCGGAGGATGGTTTTGATGCGTTTGAGCCGTTTCATGATTAAGCGCGGAAAATGCTGAAAGTCGAAATTATATAGTAAATAGGCCGTGCCCACACGGAATGGTATGGGGCTAAGACAAGGATGTGAGCGGGAATTGGCTTCGTGCGTGGACGGATGGCATTAGATTCATAGAATCAAAAAGGTCGTCTGAAAACGTTGGACAAAGCTGCTTTTCCGTTTTCAGACGACCTTTGTTTATGGCTCGATATTATTCGCCCAAGAGTGCAATATCCGCTACCGCGTTCATCTGCTCTGCCAAGCGGTTCAGCAGGTTCAGGCGGTTTTGTTTCACTGCGGGATCTTCAGCCATTACCATCACGCCGTCGAAGAAGGCATCGACTTGCGGTTTGACGGAAGCCAGTTCGGACAAGGCGGTTTGGAAATTGCCTTCGGCAACAGCAGCGGCAATTTTCGGCTGCAAGCCTTGCGCGGCAGCGTACAGGGCTTTTTCTTCGTCTTGTTGCAGCAGGCTTTCATTGACTTCGCCCAACTTGGCATCGGCTTTTTTCAGCAGGTTTTGCACGCGTTTGTTGGCGGCGGCGAGCGCGGCGGCTTCGGGCAGTTGTTTGAACGCGGCAACGGCTTGCAGTTTGGCAGTCAAATCGTCCAAACGGCGCGGCTGTTTGGCGAGTACGGCGGCAACGATGTCTTGCGGATAGTCATTTTGTAGCAATACGGCAAGGCGCGCCTGCATGAAGTCGGCGGTTTCAGACGACGTTTTCTCGTTGAGCAAACCTTTTGGGAAGCTGTCGAAGGTCGTCTGAATCAGCTCGTTTACGTCCAAACCATACTGCATCAGCATCCGCAGGATACCCAAGGCAGCGCGGCGCAGGGCGTAAGGGTCTTTGTCGCCGGTCGGAATCAGACCGATGCCCCAAATGCCGACCAAGGTTTCCAGCTTGTCGGCCAGCGCTACGGCGGTGGCAACTTTGCCGTTCGGCAGGTTGTCGCCGGCGAAACGCGGTTGGTAGTGTTGCTCGACGGCTTCGGCGATTTCTTCGGTTTCGCCGTCCAAGCGGGCGTAGTATTTGCCCATCGTGCCTTGCAGTTCGGGGAACTCGCCGACCATTTCGGTCACCAAGTCGGCTTTCGCCAAACGCGCGGCACGTTCGGCTGCGGCGGCATCCGCACCCAAAGCCTTGGCGATGTGGGCGGCGATGCTTTGCAGGCGTTCGATACGCTCGGCTTGCGAACCGATTTTGTTGTGATAAACCACGTTCTCCAGCTTGGGCAGGCGGCTTTCCAAAGTCGCTTTTTGGTCTTGCTTGTAGAAGAACTCGGCATCAGACAGGCGCGCGCGCAAAACGCGTTCGTTGCCTTGGATGATGTGCGACGGGTCTTCGGTTTGCAGGTTGGAGACCAGCAGGAAGCGGTTCATCAGCTTGCCGTTTTGGTCGAGCAGCGGGAAGTATTTTTGGTTTTGCTGCATGGTCAGAATCAGACATTCCTGCGGCACGGCGAGGAAATGCTCTTCAAAACCGGCTTCCAAAACGACAGGCCATTCGACCAGCGCGGTGACTTCGTCCAACAGCGCTTCATCGGCGGCAACGGTGGCTTTCAGACGACCTGCCTGCTCGTTCAAGGCAGTCTGAATCGCGGCTTTGCGCTCGGCAAACGAAGCGACGACTTTACCTTGTTCGCGCATTTGTGCGGCGTAGCTGTCAGCGTTTTCAATGGTGATTTCGCCGCTGGACAGGAAGCGGTGTCCTAAGGTTTGATTGCCGCTTTGCAGGCCCAAAACGCTGACGTTCACGATGTCGCCGCCGTGCAGCACAATCAGCCCGTGAACGGGGCGCACGAAGGTAAACGTGCTGCTGCCCCAACGCATCACTTTCGGAATCGGCAGTTTCTTAACGGCTTGATTGATAATGTCTTCCAAAAGTTCGCCCAACGGCTTGCCGGTTTGGACGTATTCGTAGGCATACACATCCTGCTTGCCGTCGTGGAGGATGGTCAAGTCTTCGATTTTCGCCCCAGCACCGCGCGCGAAACCTTCCAAAGCCTTGGTCGGCGCGCCGTCTTTCATGGCATTCGCCACGGCTGGGCCTTTTTTCACGATTTTCTGGTCGGCTTGCACGGTTTTGACATTTTTGATTTGAACAGCCAAACGGCGCGGCGATGCGTAGGCGGTATATTCGGCTGCACCGTCAATCAGTTGCGTTTTTTCCAAGCCTTCGGCAACAGAAGCGGCGAAGTGGTTGCCTAAATTATTCAGGGCTTTGGGGGGGAGTTCTTCGGTAAGGAGTTCGATTAAAAGGGTTTGGGTTGTCATGGGAGACTTTCTGCTCTTTACATTTGTCGGTTTTAATTTCGTTGAAGCGGATACTTTCAGACGACCTCTGGCTGGAAGCTCCGTCTTGATTTGATTTGTCTGAAAGTTTGGTGATAAAGCCATCGGATCCGCGCGCCGGTATGGTGTGCATTGCCGATGTCTGTTTGATTTGGTGCAGATTATGCCACAATTGCGCCTTCTCTGCGGCGCGATTATTAGAGAAGTTGGTGATAGAAGCGGGTAGAGGGTGATGAAGATAATAGGCAAAGCTGCCGGATAAGGATAACTTCCTTGTTTTTCGCTGATTTCAAATCAATTTGTCGCTGCATTGGGTAATCGTGTTATGCGCTTTCATATTGGTGCGGGTATGTTTGGCAGGTAAAAAGAAAAAGGTCGTCTGAAACTGCAAACAGTCTTTCAGACGACCTTTTTTATTTAAAGGAGACGGTCATTAGGATTATTGACGTTTCGCGCCGTAACCACCGATGAGGTGTTCGCTGCCGTCTTGGTTTTTCAGACCGTAAGTACCGCCGATTTCAGCAGCTTTTGCACCGTAGAATTTACCACTCAAATTACCTTTCAGACCTGCTGCGGCTGCTTCAACCGAGCCAAGGAAGAGGTTGCCGTTTTCCCATTTCGCCGCACCTTTCATGTCGTACTTCGCATCGGCTTCGCTTACGCGGCGGCCGTTGGCGTCGAGAGAGTGGAATTGGGAATTGGCAGTTTCAAAGCGTACGCCTTTCAAACCAAAATCGACGATGGCTTTAACATCCGCCGTCAACTGACGGCTTTGATCACCTTTCACAACATAGGCAGTAGTCAAGCCGTTGTAAGTTGCCGTACCTTTTTCAGGCAGGTCGGTGAACTTGGTCTCATCGCCTAAGCTTTGATAGCCGTAAATCACACCGGATTTCGGATCAATATAGTGGGCGAAAGTTTGGTAAGTCCAACCGGCAGCGGCAGGATCGTGCATAACGATCTGCGTACCATCAACAAAGCGGATGACGTAGATGCCGTCGAATCGTTTGTCAAACACCAAACCATCGGCATCAGTGCGGAAATAGGCAATTTGATTCATGGAATCTTGAGTATATTTTGTCAAACCTGCACGAAGTTGGCGTTTAAAGTCATACAGTTCTGACAGCTCTTTGATCTTGGCTTCAATTTCTGCAATTTTGTTTGTATCAATACCGTCGGTACCGCCTTCTTTTGCTTTTTTAAGGTTTTCCCGTTCGGTCTTCAATTGTTTGAAGATTTCGACAATACGGTCGTCCAAAGTTGATTTGCCGTATTCGTATTTGGTATTTTTTTCGCTGCCATCTTGTTCGCTGATATCGGCTTTTGTGTTGCCTTTAGAATTGATTTTTGCGATGAGGGAATCGGTGGTTGTCCATTCGGGTTGTGTTGCACTGCCATTCGCATTTTTATTGAATAGTACAATTCCATCCAATTTCACTTCATCGTTGGCTTTAAAATCTAAAGAGCTGATCAAACCGCCTTGGTTTTTATTTTGGTTGTCAGTTTGGAATTTCTCTCCTGTTTCTTTTTGGCGCAATTGAACATTTGGGTTGTCTTGTTGTGCGCTGGCTGAAGAAATGAAGCTGGTGTGCAGCGGTGTGGCAAGGTTTAAAGCTTCAAGCGGTGCTTCATCAATCAAGTCCGCGAGATTGTCAGCGCGGTTATGACTAGGGGTTGCTGCTGCTACGGTATTGCCATTATTGTTGTTAGCGCTGGGGGTGGCATTGCTTGGGCTGCTGTTTTTAGCAGGGCTGCCGTTGCCGCTTGTGCTGGTTGAGCCGGTGGAAAGGGTGGATGCGCCGCCGCTGCCACCGCCGCCGCCACAGGCAGACAGGATTGCCGCGCTGATCGCGGTTAAGATGATGGTTTTGATTTTAGTGTTGATTACAGACATGTTGTCCCCTTTTTTGTCGGTTGGAATGGTGCGTTTTTATCAAACAGCATAAAAGCGTTATCATAGATATAATCATGACAAAAACAAACTGTTTTTTACATTTACTGCGATGATTGTTCTTCGATATGTGGTTTGTGTTTGATTTGTACGACATAAAGGTCGTCTGAAAATGCTTGAAGTTGCCGGTTGTGGTTGTTCACTTTAATCAGGCTTCGTTTTCAGACGACCTGCTATTACAATCACGTTTTATTTTAGAGAAGAATTTATGCGTCATTTTTTATCTGTAATTTTGTGCTCATGTTTCCTCGCTGCGTGTTCCACTCCTATGGCTCCTCAAGATATTTCTGCCGCTTCCGCCCGTTGGGCGACTTTGGTAAAGCAAGATGCTAATTTGTACCGTATTGATGATAAGCTTTACCGCAGTGAACAGCCGGTTGCGGAAGATGGGGAGCTGATTGAGCAACTCGGTATCCGTAGCGTGATTAATTTGCGATTTTTTGATCGGAACGACAACGAAACACATTTAAAAGGCCGCAATTTGATGCTGCTGAACCGTCCTTTGTTGACGTGGAAAATTAAGCCTAAAGATGTCGCGCAAACGCTTTTCTTAATTGAAAAGCAGCAAGAATACGGTCCTGTATTGGTTCATTGTTATCATGGTGCTGACCGTACGGGTTTGATTTCCGGAATGTACCGTATTATTTATCAGGGTTGGTCGGTGGAAGAGGCTAGGTTGGAAATGCAACACGGGCCTTATGGTTATCATAGTATTTGGAAAAATATTGAGAATTTGTTTACCGAAGAAAAGGTGCAGGAGGTACGCGAACATTTGGAACGTTTGCGAAAAGAGGGATGATGTTGAATGTAAGGTGAGGTTGAATTAGGCGCTTCAGAATGATAACGGTGTTGGTTTTAACTTATTTTTATCATTTTCTTGCGCTTGTGACATTGTGTTTGGCGTACACTTGCCGGTCTATTCAAGCTAAGAACGATTCTTATGTATCATGGTGAACGCTTTAATGCGTATACTCATTTAATCGGTACCATGCTGGCTGTTGCCGCATTGGTGCTGATGATTATCAAGGCTGATGATTCATATCAGCTTGCCAGTGCGATCACTTATGGCGTTTGCCTGTCTTTGCTTTATCTGGGCTCAACGCTATACCATAGTATTCCTCAACCTAAAATTAAGGCTGTCTTGCAAAAAGTGGATCATTGCATGATTTATCTGTTAATTGCAGGCAGCTATACCCCGTTTACCTTGATTCCTCTTAAGGGAGAATGGGGTTGGTCGATTTTCGGTGTGTCGTGGGGCTTGGCATTTTTAGGGATTATTCAAGAGCTTACGATAGGGAGAAAGAGTGAAAAACGGCTGTTGTCCATGATTATTTATGTGGTAATGGGATGGTTGATTTTGGTTGCTTTATTTCCATTGGTTCAATCGCTTTCATCTGCCGGACTGTTTTGGCTTGCGTTGGGCGGTGTATTGTATAGCGTCGGTATCTATTGGTTTGTGAATGATAAAAAGATTAAACATGGTCATGGTATTTGGCATTTGTTTGTTCTTGGTGGAAGCTTGGCTCAATTTATCTGCATCTATTTTTATGTACTTTAAGAGGCTGACGGTTTACAGAAGTTATTCTAAGGTTTTGGTTGTAGGGTGGTAACCGAAATCTTATCTGTGATTGAATTTGTTGCAGAATGATAGAAAGATGATGTAAAAAAATCCCCACTGAAAAGTGGGGATTTTGTTTTGCAATTCTTTTGCTTAACCTTTACGGGCAGGTAATTTTTCTTTAATGCGGGCCGCTTTACCGGTCAGACCGCGCAGGTAGTACAGTTTGGCGCGACGAACGTCACCGCGGCGTTTTACTTCAATTTTTTCTACGGTAGGGGAGTAGAGTTGGAAAGTACGCTCAACGCCTTCGCCGCTGGAAATTTTGCGAACGATGAAGTTGCTGTTCAAGCCGCGGTTACGACGGGCGATAACAACGCCTTCGTAAGCTTGCAGACGGCTGCGTGAACCCTCTACTACGCGTACGGAAACGACTACGGTGTCGCCCGGTGCGAATTCGGGGATGTCTTTGTTCAGGCGAGCAATTTCTTCTTGCTCTAATTGTTGAATCAGGTTCATTGTTTTTCCTAAATTATGATTGGATTTCCTGTTGCTCTTGCAAGATTTCTTTTAAGAGGCGGGATTCCTTTGGGATTAAACTGCGCTTTTCCAGTAGGTCTGGTCTGCGCTCCAGGGTGCGCCGCAGCGATTGTTTCAACCGCCATTCGGCTATCAAGCCATGATTGCCCGAACGCAATACGTCGGGAACAGTCATGCCTTGGAATTCTAAGGGTTTGGTGTAATGGGGGCAGTCTAGCAGGTCGTCTGAAAATGAGTCCTGCTCGGCTGACTGTATATCGCCCAATACGCCGGGTATCAGTCTGAGTACGGCATCCATCAGTATCATGGCGGGCAGCTCTCCGCCGGAGACAACAAAATCGCCTATGCTGATTTCTTCATCTACGCTGCTTTGCAACAGGCGTTCGTCAATTCCTTCGTATCGTCCGCAAAGCAGTATGAGATGCGGAGATTTCGCAAGTTCTACGGCTTTTTTGTGGGTCAGCGGTTGACCTTGCGGGCTAAGATAGATGACTTTTGCAGGAACTGAAGATGTTTGTTTTGCTTCTTCTATCGCTGCTTGCAGCGGCGGTGCCATCATAATCATTCCCGGACCTCCGCCAAAGGGGCGGTCGTCAATATAGCCGAGTTTGTTGTCGGCGAATTTGCGAGGATTGATGGCTTGGAATTGCCAAAGGTTTTGTTTTTTTGCGCGACCGGTTACGCCGTATTCGGTGATGCTGTCGAACATTTCGGGGAAGATGGTGATGGCTTGTATCAACATCAGTAGTCTAAGCCCCAGTCGGCGGTAATGGTTTTGCTTTCGGTATCGACGGCTTCAATGTAGTTGGATACGAACGGGATCAGGATTTGACCATGTTCTCCATTAATCATCAAAACATCGTTGGCACCGGTTTCCATCAGGTTTGTGACTTTGCCGAGCACGATATCGTCTTTGTTGACAACAGTCATGCCGACTAAATCTGCCCAATAGTATTCGCCTTCCTCGGTAGGGGCGAATTCTTCTCGGGGGATTTCGATGGTATAGCTGCGCAGGGCAAAAGCCTGATCGCGATCGTCTATGCCTTCGAATTTGACCTGAAGCTCTCCGCTGACGATTTTGCCGGCTTCGAGTGTCACATTCAGTGTTTTACCGTCTTTGCTTAACTGCCACTCAGGGTAGTCCAGGAGGCTGTCGGCGTATTCTGTATTGGCGGCTATTTTGAGCCAGCCTTTGATGCCGAATACGCCTTTGATGTAGCCCATGGCTACCCGTTGTCGAGTGTCGGTCATAGCAAGATTAGCCGGTGATTAAGCAGCAGCTTTTTGTTCTTTGATCAGTTTTGCAACTGCGTCACTAACTTGTGCGCCTTGAGCGATCCAGTGGTTCAGGCGGTCGGCTTGGAGGCGTACGCGCTCTTGTTTTTCATTGGCAACAGGGTTGTAGAAGCCAACGCGCTCGATGAAGCGGCCGTCGCGACGGTTGTGGGAGTCGGCAACGACTACGTGGAAGAAGGGACGGTGTTTAGAACCACCGCGAGCCAAACGGATAACTACCATTTTGAGTCCTTTTGAGAAAATCGGATAGATAAGAAACCGCTAATTTTAGGACATTTTGCGTTGTTCATGCAAGTTTTTATTTGTTTTTGTTGCTGTTTTGCGGAGTGGTCAGGCTGAGGCGTGCTTGGCACAAAGTGTTGTCTTCTTCGGAAGGTGTGATGGTAAAGCCTGATTTTTCAGCAAGTTTAAGCATAGGGGTGTTGGATTTGAGTATTTGGGCGCTCATGACGCGGTAGCCTTGTTGTGTTGCCGATTGGATAATCAGCTTCATCATTTCCACTGCCAACCCTTTGCCGCGTACGTTTTCAGCAAGCGTGATGCCGAATTCGCATTCATTGCGGTTGATACGGCTGAAGCGGCTGACGGCGACGATGAGGTCGTCTGAATTGCGTGCCGTCCATGCGGCTTCGCTGTGGTAGTCGAGTTTGCTGAAGCGTGCGAGGGTGGGGATGGGCAATTCGTTGGTGTGGGTCATGAAACGGGTGTAGCGCGCTTGCGGAGAAAGGCTGCGGACGAATTGTTGCTTGGCTTCCGCGTCTTCGGGAGTGAGGGGGCGGATGGTTACGGTTTCGCCGTTTTTGAGGGTAAGCGTGGAAGGATGCTCGGTCGGGTAGGGGGCGAGTACGTTTTGGATGGGGGCTTCGCTTTCAGTTTTTGCGCCCAAAAGTTCGGCGGCGGCTTCGCCGGTATTGCGGAGGAACTCGGCGGCAGCAGGATTTTTGCTGCGCAGGTATTCCGCTGCGGTCTGTACTTTGGCGGCGGCTTGTTCGAGCTTGAGGGTGGCTATATTGGTTGGTTTGTTTTTCGGGGAGGGACGTTCGTCAGCCTGCAATACAAAGTCACTGCTGTATTGGTCGCCGTTGAGGTTGAGCAGGATTTCGCCGATGTATTGCTGCCGCTGGCTGAGTGTGTTTAAGGTGTGCAGGAGTTGGTTGAGAATATGCGTGTTTTCAAGTTGGGCGAAATGGGCGATGTGTTCAATGTCCAGCGTAGAAAACGGCGGGAGCGCGGCAGTGGTTCTGCCTTGATGGCATACGGTCAGGATGTCGCCATAGACGGTATGGCGTTGAAAACGGAATTGCACCGCGTTATGCGTGGTGTGCTGATAAGCGGGCAGGCACAGGGCTTCGGCAAGCAAGGGGAGGTCTTTTGAAGCGAGGGCTTTGGTGATGTTTCTTGCTTGCGGGGTTTTCAGACGACCTTTTTTAGGCGTGGCGATGCGTAACTGCTCTTTTTGTAGTTGGTCGGCAATGTTTCGGAACGATAAGGCTTGCAGGGCTTGTTCAGGACGGTCGAAATGCAGGAGGTCGTCTGAAAAGCGGCTGCTGACAAGTAGGGGTTTGGCAGTGTGTTTCGCCAGCATGCTCAGGGTGCGGGTCAGATTTTTTTCGTCAGGGCTGTCGGTCGGGGAGACGATGGCGAGCAGGGCTTCGGTATGGGTGTTTTGAAGTTGTTGGCTGGCGATGCTGTGGTAATGCGCGGGCGTGGGTGTGCTGCCGATGTAACCTTGGCGGATGTTTGGCTGCTCGGTGGGGAATTGGAGTTTTAGGTTTTGAGGCGCGCAGGTTTCCAACCACTCGGCAGGGGTATTAGACAGGATGTCGATACTGTTCAGAGGGGGGAGATCGGATAAACGTGCGTGCAGGGCGGCTTCGAGTTCGCTGCTGCTGAATGTGGCAAGGAAGTTGCAATGACGCGCAAGGCAGCGTAACACGGCTTTTTCAGTGTCGTCTGAACAGTGGGTAACGTGGAGGATGAGCGGGGTGTGGCGGGCGAAATGGCGGATGGCGCTGAACAGGTTGCGTTGGTTTTCGGCTGGGTTATGCTCGATGACGGCAACTTTAGTATGGCGGTTGTGGCCGAAACGGTTGAGCCAGTCGGCGGAAGTGGTGGGGCTGAGCGGATAGTTGAGACTGATGTGGCGCGAAATGCCTTGTCCCATTTTTTGCAGCATGAGGTTGATTTCGCTGCTGACGGAGGCGTGTCCGGTCAGAAGGGCGGTGTAGCCTGCCGGATGGTCGGGTTGGGAACTGATGTTGAGGCTTTGCGATGGAAGCTGTACGCCGGCGGGGCTGCACACGCTGATGTTGAGCTCGTCGCCGTGGTGTTTTTTGATGGTGGCTTCGGCGGTGTGCCATTCGTCGTCGGACAGGCTTTCCCAGTCTTGGATGAGGATGATGTGGCCGAACTGTTTTTTGCGGCAGGATTTGAACAGGGCGTCGTAGCTGTCAGGCGGCGTTACGGCGATGACGAGGTCGGCGCTGCCCGGGATTTTGTTGAGATTGGTGTAGGAGGTGAGTCCGGCAACTGTGCGGTGGCGTAGGTTGACGGGTGTGATTTGACCTTGAAACGGTGCGCTCAGGAGGTTGCTTAGGATGCGTTCGCCCAGGCTGTATGGGCGTTCGCTCGCGCCCACGAGGATGATGTGGTTGGGCATGAAGAAGTAGCTGGACATGGATTGGGCAGACATGGTGCCTCCTTTTCGGTGTGAGGATGGTGCGTTTCAGACGACCTTTCGGGCGGTTTGGGTTGGAAGGGTTGCCGTGTGTAAATGAACCGGATTCGGTGTTTATTATTTGTTTTTGTTGTAAATGAAAAGTTTGTTTGCTGCTTGGTATGGCGAACATGCAAACTATAAATGATTTAATTATTTATATGAATTATATATGACAAATGGCATAAAAGGTCGTCTGAAAGGCGGGAACGTAAGGGTTTGTTCTTTTCAGACGACCTTTTATAGGCTTGGGGTGTGGCAATTTGTTTACAAGCCCCGATTGGCAACATTCATGGTCAAGTGGTTTTAGGATGCGGCTTTTCTGCTTTGCCGTTCACTTTCTTTTTGGGCAGGATAAAGTGCATTTTCAAACCATTCGGCTTGATGTTTTCAGCCATGATTTTGCCGTTGTGCTGCTCCATGATGTGCTGAGTCAGGGCAAGACCCAAGCCTGTGCCTGGTTTGCTGGCGCTGGAGTCGGCACGGTAAAAGGCGGTGAAAATGTGCGGCAGTTGCATTTCGTCCACGCCTGGACCGTTGTCGGTAACGTCCACAATCCAATGTTTGCCGTCTTGTCCGATATTGACGCGGATGGTGCTGCCTTCGGGGCTGTAATTGATGGCGTTGCGGATAACGTTGTCAAACGCGCGGTACAAATAGCCTTCGTTGGCGCAGACCGTGGCATTTTCGGGGATTCTGGGTTCGACCGAAAGGGTAACGCTTTGTTTGTTCTGCTGAGCGATGCTTTGGTTGTCTTCCACGATGTTTTTCAGGAAAGGGACGAGTTTCAGGCTTTCTTTTTCCAGCGGGATGTTGGATGTTTCCAAACGGGAAAGCGTCAGCAACTCGCCGACCAAGGTATCCATGCGGGTCAATTCGCCTTCCAGCCTTTTCAGGTATTGCTCCTGCTTTTGCGGCTGTGCCTGAATCAGTCCGACAATCGCCTGCATACGCGCCAAGGGAGAGCGCATTTCGTGGGAGACGTGATGAAGCAGGTGGCGTTCTTTGGCAACGAGTTTTTCCAGTTTTTCCGCCATTTTGTCGAACTGGATGGCAAGGTGGGACAATTCGTCGTCGCGGTCATCCACTTGCTGGGAAATACGGGTTTCAAGTTCGCCGTTTGCCACCCTGTCCATACCGCTGCCCAAGATCTTGATGGGTTTGGTGATGTTGCTGGCGAGGATGTACGCCATCAACAGACCGACGACGATGATGAAGGATAGGATGATAAATTCGTGCCAAATCGGGGCGAGCGGCAGACCCGGGATGAAGAGCGGGCTGGGTAGGCGTTGCGCCTGATGGCTGTCCCAACCTTTGATAAAGAAGAGGTATTCTTCGCCGAAACGGTCGTATTCGATGTGCGCCAAATCGGAATTGGGATTATTGATGGCAAACACGCGGGCGCGTTCGATGGTGTGTCCGTCGATATTGCGGTCGAGGATGTCTTTTTTCTCGTCGCCCAAAATGACGTAAACGGAATTGGAGACGGGGCTGTCTTCCCATTCCGCCAAAATTTCGCGCGCACCGCTGTCCCCGCGCGCCCTAAAGGCGGAGAGGATGCTGTTCATCAAAGTGGTTTCGATGGTGCGGCGTTGGTTGAATTGGTTTTCGGCAAGGGTATTTTGCACCAGCCAAAAAGAAAAACTCGCCACAAAGATTGCGCAGACGATGACTGCGCAAAATGTGGCGAAGATGCGTTGAAACAGTTTCATTGATCTGTTTTATCTTTAGTTTTTAACAAACAGGTAGCCCAAGCCCCGTACGGTCTGAATCAGCGAGGCATCGCCCAATTTGTGGCGGATGCTGGAGATATGGACATCGATGCTGCGGTCGAATTTTGCCAGTTTGCGGTCGAGTGCTTCGATGGACAAAGTTTCTTTGCTGACGACTTGTCCGGCATGGCGCATCAGGACTTCGAGCAGGTTGAACTCAGTGCTGGTCAGCTCAAGCGGAGTGTCTTTGATGGTTGCCTGACGTTTGGCAGGGTAGAGTACGACATCGCTCACGGAAATACTGTTTGGCGCGTTGTTCGGCTCGCCGCTTTGTTGAGCACGGCGCAGGATGGCGTTGATGCGTGCCAACAGTTCGCGCGGGGTGCAAGGTTTTGGAACATAGTCGTCCGCACCCATTTCCAATCCGATGATGCGGTCGATATCGTCGCCTTTGGCGGTCAGCATGATGATGGGAACGGTGCTTTGGGAGCGGACGTTTTTCAATACGTCCAAGCCGTTCATTTTCGGCATCATGGAGTCTAATACGACAACATCGTACTGGCCGGTCAGGATTTCGTGTACACCGGCTTCGCCGTCCGGAACGCTGTGGACGTTCAATCCTTCGGCGGTGAGGTATTCGGTGAGCAATTCGGTCAGCAAAGCGTCGTCATCTACGAGTAATACGCGACTCATGGGATTTCCTTTTCGTGATTGTATGCGCTGCGCAAACCCGAAATAAACGGGTGCGGCGGATAGTGATGGCTAATCTTAACACGCATTTTGAGTTTTTTGATAGCTTGTTTTCCTATGCTTTTGCGCTTTTTTGCATTGCAGGGACGCTGTCTTTACATTTTCAGACGACCCCTGTACCAAATCCCCAAAATATACGCCGGATACGCGTCAAACGGACGGCAAAATAATGCCGGTAAAGGCTGCGTTCGAGAAAGGACGGAGGGATTCTAAAACAGGTCGTCTGAAAACGTATTCGGGCTTTCAGACGACCTGTTTGATGTTAGAATGATTGCTTGTATTTATGAATGAATCACAAGGGGCTTGTCGATATGTCCTTATCCATTGACGAACAGCTTTTGCCGCACCGCAATGCCATCGATGAAATCGATGCCGAGATTTTGCGCCTGTTGAACGAGCGCGCAGGCCATGCGCACGCCATCGGCGAATTGAAAGGAACGGGCGCGGTGTACCGTCCCGAGCGCGAAGTAGCGGTATTGAGGCGGATTCAGAGTTTGAACGAAGGCCCGCTGCCTGACGAGTCCATCGCAAGACTGTTTCGCGAAGTGATGAGCGAATGCTTGGCGTTGGAGCGTCCGCTGACGATTGCCTACCTCGGTCCGCAGGGAACGTTTACCCAACAGGCAGCCATCAAACATTTCGGCCATGCCGCCCATACCGCCGCATTTCAGACCATAGACCAATGTTTTCGCCAAGTCGAAACGCGGCAGGCGGATTATTTGGTCGCGCCGGTTGAAAACTCGACCGAAGGTTCGGTCGGACGCACTTTGGATTTGCTGGCGGTAACTGCATTGAAAGCCTGCGGCGAAGTCATTGTCCGCATCCATCACAACCTCTTGCGTAAAGGTACGCATGAATTGGGCGGCATCACAAAAGTCTTCGCCCACGCCCAAGCGCTTGCGCAATGCAACGACTGGCTCGGACGCAACCTGCCCAATGCCGAACGCATCGCCGTTTCCAGCAACGGAGAGGCGGCAAGACTGGTGGCAGAATCAGACGACTCCACTATCGCCGCCATCGCGGGGCGTACCGCAGCGGATATTTATCATTTGAACTATGTCGCCGAATGTATCGAAGACGAACCGAACAACACCACGCGTTTCTTGGTTATGGGGCATCAAGATACCGGCAGCAGCGGCAACGACAAAACCTCGCTGGCAGTCTCCGCGCCCAACCGCGCCGGCGCCGTCGCCGCGCTGTTGCAGCCGTTTACCGAATCGGGCATTTCAATGACCAAGTTCGAAAGCCGCCCGAGCAAATCCGCGCTGTGGGAATACCTGTTCTTCATCGACATCGAAGGACATCAAAACGACGAAAAAGTCCAAAACGCACTGCGGCTTTTGAGCGAACGCGCATCGTTTGTCAAAGTCATCGGTTCCTATCCGGCAGCCGTTTTGTAATGTAGTAGGAATGAAGAAGGTCGTCTGAACATTCAGACGACCTGTTTTTTTCACTAGACAAGGGTCGTCTGAAATATTGAACACATTTTTTCAGAATTAATCAGACTTCGGTATGGATGCCGCGCTTTTTAAAGGATGCTTTTACACGCTCATGCCAGTCTTTGATAATCTGTGTGGTTTTTACCTCATCGTTGGCGCAGCGGTTTAATGTACCCATCGGTTGAGGCAGGGTTTCGCCATTGATTGCCCAATCCAATATACGGACGGGACGGCGGTTTTCTATCCATTTGGTACGCTCATCTTCATCGCTTTCGCGTGGTACGAAATATGCGCCGCCGATGATTTGAACCAATGCAACCAATTTACTGCCGCGTTTGATGGCGACGATGTCGTTTACCGTCATTTCGTTGATAAATGTACTAATCGTCTCACGACCACCTTCCCACTCTCCCATACCGATAAAGCCTCGGTGTTCCAAAATCCAGTCGATATAGCCGCTGAATTTTTCCAATTCGTCTGTTGGATGCATCTGCATATGCCAATAATTGTTTACGGTCATTGTTTATTCCCTTAGTTGCGGATAAAGAGTTTGGCAGTATAAACGACTTTTCAATCCGTGTGAAAGGTCGTCTGAAAGCCGTTACACCTTCAATTTGCAACATTTCCTTCAACATGACCATTCCATTGGTCAGCCCACTCTTTCAATAAACGGTGGCGTTTTTCAAATGTCCGACGCAAAGTTGGTAATCCGATTAGCCAGTCAACCGTTTTTCCCAGCCCGAAAGTAAATTCCACCGTATCCGTTACACAAGTACGCCCACCGGAAGATTTGAATTCATGCGTATGGCGGAAGGCGCGGTAAATCCCTTTTAACATTAAGTCAGTAAACGATTGGTTCGGTTCAAGCGAAATGACTTCGGCACGATGCCGCAACCAAATCCCGCAAACTCTGTATCTGAAATCCAAAATATCTCCCCGCGCCCAGTATTCCTTTTCAGACAGCCATTGCACGTCAAACGGAAACTGACGGGCAAATCCATGTCGGGAAGTGCAGTAGCGGAATATCGGTTCGAGCGGCGCATCCAGCCAGACGCTGCGGGTGTAAGTCAGCATGATATTGACCGTTGTGGGTAAAGATGGGGATATTGATAAGAGTGGTGCAGTTGGTATCAGTTCATAATGGCATTGAACGACGTGGGTTGGTTTTGTATAGATAAAGGGATAAATAAAGGTCGTCTGAAAATTTTCAGACGACCTTTATGATGAATCGCGGCGACAGGTTCAAATTATTCTTGGCTGATGGGTTCGAAGCCCGGGCAGTCTTCATTATTTTTGGAATTGCTTGCCCAGAAGATGCCGTCGCTGTTGAGGTAAACGGAGCAGGTCTCGGTGGACTTGTATTCGTCTGTGGGTTTGGCTTCGAGGATGTATCTTGAGGAGGCGGAGTTTACGATTTTTTTATCGTTGTCGTCCGGGCCTTCGAAGTTGAAGATGGAGATATTGAAATATTGGTTTTGAACCAAAGGAGGCAACGAGGGATTGCCTGCTTCGGCTTTTACGGTCACATGCTGGGCATAGTAACGCTCGAGGTTTTGGGCGTTGATCAGCAGCTCGGAGCGGACGCTTTCCAAGCGTGTTTTGCGGACGTAGCGTTGGTAAGAGGGATAGCCGATCGTCGCTAAAATCGCGATGATTAGGACGACAACGAGTAGCTCGGGGAGAGTAAAACCTTGTGATTTGTTTTTCATAGTAAGTGTCATTGTGTTGTTATATTTATCATGCCGGGTCGTCTGAAAGGTTCAGGGGAGAGGCTGTTGTGGTATTCGATAGATGTTGAATTATAGTTCTTTTCTCTTGTTTTGAATGTTTGGATAAATATTGAGATTGGGAAAATATGTAAATACGTTGAAATATTCTGGAAAAGGGTTTTGATTATTTTTATTTAAAACAATAAGTTGGATTTTAGTTTGGTTGGTTATTGTCTTGGCTGGGGTGGATGTTTACAGTAAAATTTGTCCGTTTTCAGCGTTTTCGGCGGATAAGTGTTGGGATTATGCGACATGAATCGGGTGCCGGATTGAACAGATGAAATGGATGAATCAGAAAGTCAGTTATGGCAAAAATTATTAATAAATGGACGGTCGGAATAACGGTTGCTGCGGTGCTTGGGTTTGCTGCGTGGTCTTATTTCCAGCCCGAACCTCAAACTTCTTACATCACGGAAACGGTCAAACGCGGCGACATCAGCCAGACGGTATCCGCTACGGGCGAGATTTCGCCGTCGAACTTGGTGTCGGTGGGCGCGCAGGCTTCCGGGCAGATTAAGAAGCTGTACGTCAAGCTCGGGCAGCAGGTTAAAAAGGGCGATTTGATTGCGGAAATCAATTCGACCACTCAGGTGAACACGCTCAATACGGAAAAATCCAAGCTGGAAACATATCAGGCGAAATTGGTTTCTGCCGAAATCGCGCTGAACAGCGCAGAGAAGAAATACAAGCGCGAAGCGGCTTTATGGAAGGAAAACGCGACTTCCAAAGAGGATTTGGAAAGTGCGCAGGACGCGTTGGCAGCGGCTAAGGCGAATGTTGCCGAGCTGAAGGCTTCCATCAGGCAAACCAAAATTTCCATCAATACTGCCGAGTCGGAATTGGGCTATACCCGCATTACCGCGACGATGGACGGTACGGTGGTGGCGATTCCGGTGGAAGAAGGGCAGACCGTGAACGCGGTGCAGTCCACGCCGACGATTATCCAGTTGGCGAATCTGGATACGATGTTGAACAAAATGCAGATTGCCGAAGGCGATATTACCAAGGTCAAAGCGGGACAGGACATTTCGTTTACGATTCTGTCCGAACCGGATACGCCGATTAAGGCGAAGCTCGACAGCGTCGATCCGGGCTTGACCACGATGTCGCTGGGCAGCTACACCACCAGCACGGACACGACTTCCAATGCGATTTATTACTACGCCCGCGCTTTGGTGCCTAATCCCGACGGCAAACTTTCTATCGGGATGACGACGCAGAATACGATTGAAATCAACGGCGTGAAAAACGTTTTGCTCGTGCCGACGCTGACAATTAAAAAACACGACGGCAAATCGTTTGTCAGCGTTTTGGGCGCGGACGGTAAAGCTTCGGAACGCGAGATTACGGTCGGTCTGAAAGACAGTATGAATACCGAAGTGAAAAGCGGTTTGAAAGAAGGCGACAAGGTGGTGATGTCGGAAATGAGCGCGGCGGAGCAGGCTGAAGCGGCGCAACGCGCCATGCAGGGTCCGCCGAGATAAATAGGCAACAGGTCGTCTGAAAGTTTTGTTTCTGAGCAGAATCCCCTTTCAGACGACCTTTCCACTCCATACATCATTATCGGTCGGAAACACTTATGAGCTTAATCGAATGTAAAAACATCAACCGCTACTTCGGCAGCGGCGCGAACCGCGTTCATGTTTTGAAAGATGTCAGCCTGTCGATAGAGAAGGGCGATTTCGTCGCCATCATCGGGCAGTCCGGTTCGGGCAAATCCACGCTGATGAACATCCTCGGCTGTTTGGATAGCGCGACTTCGGGTTCGTATCAAATCGACGGCATCGAAACCGCCAAAATGGAGCCGGACGAACTGGCAGCATTGCGGCGCGAACGTTTCGGCTTTATTTTCCAACGCTACAACCTTTTGGGTTCGCTGACGGCGCGGGACAACGTCGCCCTGCCTGCCGTGTATATGGGCATGGGCGGCAAAGAGCGTTCTAATCGTGCGGAAAAACTGTTGCAGGACTTGGGTTTGGAAGGCAAGGAAGGCAACAAACCCAGCGAACTTTCCGGCGGTCAGCAACAGCGCGTCTCCATCGCCCGCGCCCTGATGAACGGCGGCGAAATCATCTTCGCCGACGAACCGACCGGCGCGCTCGATACCGCCAGCGGCAAAAACGTGATTGAAATCATCCAAAAGCTGCATAAGGAAGGGCATACCGTGATTATGGTGACGCACGACCCCGGTATCGCCGCCATCGCCAACCGCATCATCGAAATCCGCGACGGCGAAATCATCTCCGACAGTTCAAAAAATCCCGAAATCCCCGAAAGCAAAATAGAACGCATCAAAGAAAAATCTTCGTGGCTGTTTTATTACGACCAATTCGTCGAAGCCTTCAAAATGTCGGTGCAGGCGATTATGGCGCACAAAATGCGTTCGCTCCTCACCATGCTCGGCATCATCATCGGCATTGCCTCGGTCGTGTCCGTCGTCGCTTTGGGCAACGGCTCCGAGAAAAAAATCCTCGCAGACATCAGCGCGATGGGGACGAACACCATCAGTATTTTCCCCGGACGCGGTTTCGGCGACAGGCGCAGCGGCAGGATTAAAACCCTCACCATTGACGACGCAAAAGTTATCGCCAAACAAAGCTACGTCGCTTCCGCCACGCCGCAGACCACCTCCGGCGGCACGCTGACCTACCGCAATACTGACTTGTCCGCCTCGCTTTACGGCGTGGGCGAACAATATTTCGACGTGCTCGGGCTGAAGCTGGAATCAGGCCGCCTGTTTGACGAGAGCGATGTCAAAGAAGACGCGCAAGTTGTCGTGATCGACCAAAACACCAAAGAAAAACTCTTTGGCACAGACGTCAATCCCTTGGGCAAAACCGTCCTCTTCAACAAACGCCCGCTGACCGTTATTGGTGTGATGCAAAAAGAGGAAAACTCCTTTGGCAACGCCGACGTATTGATGCTTTGGTCGCCCTATACGACCGTGATGCACCAAATTACCGGCGAGAGCCACACCAACTCGATTACCGTCAAGATCAAAGACGACGCCAACACCCAAGTCGCCGAAAAAGGACTGACCGAGCTGCTCAAAACGCGGCATGGTACGGAAGACTTTTTCATGAACAACAGCGACAGCATCAAGCAAATGGTTGAAAGTACCACCGGCACGATGAAGCTGCTGATTTCCTCCATCGCCTTGATTTCGTTGGTGGTCGGCGGCATCGGCGTGATGAACATCATGCTGGTGTCCGTAACCGAACGCACCAAAGAAATCGGCGTGCGCATGGCGATTGGCGCGCGGCGCAACAACATCCTGCAACAATTCCTGATCGAAGCGGTCTTAATCTGTATTATCGGCGGCTTGGTCGGAGTAGGGCTGTCCACGCTCATCAGCCTTGTGTTCAACCATTTCGTCACCGAATTTCCGATGGAAATTTCCATCGGTTCCGTCATCGGCGCGGTTGTCTGTTCGACGGCTATCGGCGTAGCGTTCGGTTTTATGCCCGCCAACAAAGCCTCCAAACTCAACCCGATTGATGCCTTGTCTAAGGATTAAAGTTTCAAACGACCTCCAAACCCAAAAGGTCGTCTGAAAATACAGTTTGGCTATTGTCATCACAATGAATATATAGTGGATTAAATTTATAGTGAATTAACTTTAAATCAGGACAAGGCGACGAAGC
>KV797029.1:47515-53431 GCA_001809325.1 Neisseria sp. HMSC077D05
GTACTGGTTTAAAGTTAATCCACTATACACACACCGAGGAAAACCGAATGATTACTCTGCATGTATTGGCACAATCACGCGCACTGCGCATCGTCTGGCTGCTCGAACTCATCGGCGCGCCGTATCAAATTAAAACCTACGTGCGTCATTCCGAAACCCTGCTCGCGCCCGACGAACTCAAAGCCGTACACCCGCTGGGTAAGTCCCCCGTTATCGACGACGACGGATTCGTACTCAACGAAAGCGGCGCGATTACCGACTACCTGATTCAAACCTACGGCGGCGGACGCTTCATGCCCGAACGCGGCAGCCAAGATTACTGGCATTACCAACGCTGGCTGCACTATGCCGAAGGTTCGCTGATGCCCTTGCTTTTGCTCGGGCTGGTGTTCCGCAAAATAGAAAATGCGCCCATGCCGTTTTTCGTCAAACCCGTCGCACGCAAAATCAGCGGCAACGTCAAAAACGGCTTTATCGAGCCGCAAGCCGCCCTGCATCTAGCCTATGTCGAAAACGAATTAAACGGCAAAGACTGGCTGGTTAACAACCAACTCAGCGGCGCCGACATCATGATGAGTTACCCGCTGCAAGCCGCCGCCGACCGATTCGGATTGGCGGACTATCCCAACATCCGCGCCTATTTGCAGCGCATCGAAAACGACCCCGCCTATCAAACGGCGGTACAGAAAGCAGGCGGCCCGCTGCTGCGTTTGGATAAATAAGGTCGTCTGAAAAAGCAAAAGTCGGGTTTGGCTGCCCAACGAGATACCGAACACACAGTTCACACAATACATTGCGAAAACAGCCCGAAGGTCGTCCGAACCCACAACATATAGTGGATTAACTAAATCAGGACAAGGCGACGAAGCCGCAGACAGTACAGATAGTACGGCACCGATTCACTTGGTGCTTCAGCACCTTAGAGAATCGTTCTCTTTGAGCCAAGGCGAGGTAACGCCGTCTGGTTTAAAGTTAATCCACTATATTTCAGACGACCCCTCCCGAAACAGGCATCTCAAGCCTTCAATACAAGGAAACCTATGGACGTTTACGCAACATACACAGCCCATCCGCAAAGCGGCATCGAACAAATCAAAGCCTCCGCCGGCACGCCTGCCGCCGTAGCCGAATGCAGCGCAGGCAAACTCTGGGACGCGCTGCATTTCGTCCTGACCGGCAAAGGCTCGGACGATGCCGACGCGGCAAACCCGTTGAGCAAAGCCATGATTGGTAACATCCTGCGGCAGGACGAAGAAGCAGGCGAACACATCGGCTGGATTGGCGATACCGAAACCGCCGAAGTGGCTAAAGCCCTGAACCAAGCCGATTTCGCCGCACTGCTCGACGGCAAAACAGCCGCAGATTTTCAAAACAACCAAATCTACCCCGATATTTGGGGCGATGAAAAAGCCTTTGCCGAAACCCGCGCGGAATTGGCGCAGCGGTTTCAAGAACTTGCCGCGTTCTATCAAGCCGCCGCCGAACAGCATTGCGGCGTCGTGGTCAGGATTTCATGATTTCAGACGACCTTTTTGAATGGGAAAAGGTCGTCTGAAAAACGGATTCAACGGCGAAAAGTACATGAATAATTGATTTAATTGAATTTTATTGAAATGAGTAATACGAATTACGTTTGTTTTTCCTGCCGCACCGCCGTGCGCCGTCCGAAACGCTATTTCCGTCCTCAAGACAGCAGTTCGCCCCGTTGTTCGCAGTGTTCCAAACCATGTGTGGAGCTGTCGGATAGAATTTCGCTTCCGTCGAAACATAAAACCAAAGAATGGCAGAAATTGCAGCAGGATTTGTGGCGGCAACAGTTACAAATATTGGAGATACAGCAACGCTCCAGAGTCAGGTATAAACATGAACTCGAACACGAAGCCGATCGGTTGGAGCGTAAACTGCAAGAGCCGATGCATCCGCAAACTGCCAAACAGTTAAAACGTCTTCTGAAAAATTGTTTGAAGAACTTAGAACAAGTCAAATGACTGAGCAAGAACTGGTGCGCCGTTTCCATCAGGCTTTAACCGATATTTCCACCCTTGCGGAAGCCATTGGCGAACTGCATTGGAAAAGGGCTTTTTTTGATAAGGCGGCGCGGACGCTCGAAAACGAATCCATGCCTTTTGAAGAACGGTTGCGGCTTGCCTGCGAACAAAGCCACGTTTTCGGCGGCATGGGTTCTTGGAATGACTCCCCGCCGTTCTCCGCCCACGAACACGGCTTGTCTGATGAATTTGAAAAGACCACTTCGGCTTTGTATGAAATACGTTCGACGGCAATGGCGCATTTAAGGCGGAAGAGCGTGAAGTAGCGTGGGCTTCGCCCACGAAAACAAGTTCATACATCCGGTTGCAGGTTTTCAGACGACCTCCAAACCAAAGGCTAAAACATGAGTCCCGACAAAGTACGACGAAGCAAGCTGAACACACTGACCGACCTGCCCAATGTCGGCAAAGCCGTGGCGGAGGATTTGGTTTTGCTCGGCATCACGCAGCCGCAGGATTTGGCGGGGCAGGACGCTTACGAAATGTACGACCGCCTGTGCAGCCTGACCGCAACCCGACACGATCCCTGCATGATTGATATTTTTCTGTCGCTGGTTGATTTTATGCAGGGGAACGAACCGAAGCCGTGGTGGCATTTTACGGAACAGCGAAAAGCGTTTTTAGCCGATAAACATAGTGGATTCAAATAAAAATACCCATGCCTGTCATTCCCGCGCAGGCGGGAATTCAGACCTAGGCATTTAAAGAATATTTTGGGATGCTGCAATTTCAAACCTCTAGATTCCCGCCTGCGCGGGAATGACGGCAAATGGCACTTCCAATATTGTTCAGACGACATCCCAACCAACCCTCCATGCCGTCTGAAAATTTAAACCGAAAGACACAACATGCAGAAAAAACCTTTTTTTCAGACGGCATTATCCCTGTCGCTCGCCCTAGCCTTAAGCGCGTGCGCCGTCCACAGCACCGACCAAAACCTCACACTCGAATCGACGGGGCAGGTCATGAGCGCGGCGGAAACCGCCGAACGCTACGACGTGAACGGCAACTGGTGGGAAATCTACCAAAGCCGGCAGCTCAACGCTCTGATGGCGCAGGCTTTGGAAAACAATATCGATTTGAAACAGGCGGCCATCAGCGTCAATAAAGCCCTGTATCAGGCGAATATTTTGGGGGCGGATTTGGTGCCGTCGTTCAGCGGCTCGTTGAGTGCGTCCACATCCAAAAACCTGAAAACCGGCAGCCACGGCAACACCTTCAGCAGCCAGCTCGGCTTGAGCTACGAATTGGATTTGTGGCGCAAACTCAGTGCCACCGCCGACGCGCAAGTCTGGGAATACCAAGCCACGCGGCAGGATATGGCGAACACGCGCCTGACTTTGATCAACAATGTCGCCGACGCCTATTTCAATATCGCCTATCTCAACGAAGCCATCGAATTGGCACAAAAATCCCTCAAACAATATCAGGAAATCAACCGCATTGCCGATGCCAAGTTCCGCTACGGCAGAGCCGATTCCAGCCAGCCGACGCAGGCGAAACAATCGCTGTTGAGCGCGCAAAACAACCTGATTTCCCTGAAAAACAGCCTCGACACGCAAAAACAGGTTTTACGCAACCTGCTCAACCTCAAACCGAACGAAGCCATCGCCGCCGACCCCGCGCAATACCGACTGCTGCCCGTCAAAGGCGTGAACCTCGACGTACCGATTACCGTGTTGGCGAACCGCCCCGACCTGCGCGCCGCCGAATACCGCCTGCAATCCTCGCTCCAGTCCGTCAAAGCGCAAAAACGCAGTTGGTATCCCTCGATTACATTGGGCGCGAGCTTGAGCACGTCGTCTGAAAAAGCCAAAAGCGCGTTTAATATCCCGCTGCTGGGCGGCTCCGCCACCATCAACCTGCCGTTCCTCAACTGGCAGACCATGAAGTGGAAAGACAAAACCGCCCAAGCCAATTTCGACAGCGCCAAACTCGATTTTGAAAAAGCTCTGACCACCGCGCTGAACGAAGTCAACACCAACTATCTCGCCTACCAAAACGCCCAAGCCGCGCTTAACAACCAAGAGCAGCGTTACGCCTTGGACAAGAAAAACAGCCGCTACTACCAAGTGCGCTACCAACACGGTAAAAACGAGCTGAAATACTGGCTGGAAGCGTTGAGTACGGAATACGGCTCCGCCCAAAACGTGCTGAACCAGCGGTACGAGACGCTGAAATACGAAAACATGGTGTATAAAGCGATGGCGGGTCGTTATACGCCGAAGTAGGGCGGTCGGCTCAAGAGGTCGTCTGAAAACTGAAAAAAAGCGGTTTTCAGACGACCTTTTTGACGGCTTGTCGGAAACAAGCCGCCGATTTTTTCGTTTGTGCAGTAAAGACGTCGGTAATGTCCCGTTGCGGTTTAAATTTGCTGTAAAAATCGAAACGCCTCGGAAAAGCAAAAAATTTGAGTTTGGATATCGTTTTTTAGAAATTTGAATTTTATTGAAAATAGCTTGATAAACAAAAGGATATGTGCTTTTTGTGGAATTGTTGGATGCAATCGCGTATAATTTTGCGATTGTTTTATTCTGCAATTTCAGGCAGTGGATTGTCTGGGATGCTTATAGGAGCCCAATACCATGATGATATTATATTCAGGCATTACATGCCCGTTCAGCCAACGCTGTCGCTTCGTCCTGTACGAAAAAGGCATGGATTTTGAAATCAAAGACGTTGATATTTTCAATAAGCCCGAAGATCTTGCCGTAATGAATCCGTATAACCAAGTCCCCGTTTTGGTTGAGCGTGATTTGATCCTCTATGAATCCAATATCATCAATGAATACATAGACGAACGTTTCCCTCATCCGCAACTGATGCCCGGCGACCCCGTGATGCGCGGCCGCGGACGATTGGTTTTGTTCCGCATGGAGAAAGAGCTGTTCAGCTTGGTGCATGTATTGGAAAACCCGAATTCCACCAATAAAGAAATGGCGAAAGCGCGCGAAGCCATCGGCAACGGTCTGACCATGCTCGCGCCTGCGTTCACCAAAAACAAATACATTCTCGGCGATGATTTCTCAATGATTGACGTGGCGCTGTCTCCGTTGTTGTGGCGCCTCGACCATTACGACATCAAACTCGGCAAATCTGCCGCGCCATTGCTGAAATACGCCGAACGTATCTTCCAACGCGAAGCCTTTATCGAAGCCATGACCCCTGCTGAGAAGGCCATGCGCCGTTAAAGGCCGAAAGGATTCATCATGACGACATCTACCAAGCCTTATCTGATTCGCGCTTTGTACGAATGGTGTACGGACAACAATCAAACGCCGCATATTGTCGCATGGGTAAACGAACATACCCGCGTCCCCATGCAGTATGTTCGCGAAAACGAGATTGTCCTCAATATCGGACCGACTGCCAGCCATAATCTGAACATCGACAACGATTGGATCAGCTTTTCAGCCCGCTTTGGCGGCGTGGCGCACGATATTTGGATTCCGGTCGGACACGTTGTCAGCCTGTTTGCCCGAGAAAGCGGCGAAGGCATGGGATTTGAAGTCGAACCCTATGAGCCTTCCGATAAAGAACAACTGGAACAGGAAACTGAAAGCAAACAAGAAACCGATGCGCCGGCAAAATCCGGCAAGGTGCTGAAGTTTGTGAAATAGGTTGGAAATGTAAAAGGTCGTCTGAAACTTGTGGTTTCAGACGACCTTTTTGAATGAGGCGAATCAAAGCTATTGCCAATCCTGATCCGCTTGTCTCATCGTTCAAGCATTTCTCGGGTAACTAAGGGAATAAAATCCAAATTGCTGTCCACAGAGGCGGATAGCTTTTCGGGCAGACTGGGAGCTGCATCGTGGTGAAAACAGGCAAGATTGAGATGTAGGAAAACGTTGCGTTGTTTACACCACAG
>KV797030.1:0-6381 GCA_001809325.1 Neisseria sp. HMSC077D05
GCCGTACTGGTTTAAATTTAATCCACTATACTTTCCCATCCAACCCAACAACAGACCACCCATGAAGTTTCTCAAAAAATTATGCGAACAAATTCTTGACTGGCTCGTCACCAGTAACATGGTGGGCTATGTGATATTGCTGGCCGGCTCCATTATTCTCGGACTGTTATTCGGCGGAGAAATAATTCTGGATAAAGTCCTTGGTCGTGTGAATAAGCCCTGGCACATTACTATCGGCTTCTTTTTAGCGTTGGTTACGCTCTTTGCAATTTGGCTTATCGAAGAAGGTTTAGCCGAGCAGACGTTTAAATTCAAACGGCGCGACAAATATCTGTGCGGCGCAATCGGCGGTTTGGTCAGCGCGCTACTGATCAAAGGGACGTGGCAGGCAGCCTTGGTGGGATTGTCAATCGGCATACTTCTGGCGGCGTTGATGAGATGGTTGAAATACTTTTTTCGAAATATGAATTGAACAGAGAATCCCTTTTCAGACGACCCTTTGCACCTAATCCTTTGAAATGTTCTCAAGAAACTGCATAACCGATTCTAGGATTGGTTCACTATCCTTGCCGCAGACATACCGCTACCGAACAATCGTCATGATAGGGAACCTTTTTTACTGCTCGGCGTAAAGCTTCCAACTTATCGGGCAAAGACGGGGAAGCGTTCCATAATGCTTCCAAGCGTTCATGGGATAGCGCGTCGTGCAGCCCGTCGGAACAAACCAAAACCGCCTCGCCTCTTTGCAAGGTCAAAGAATCGGTAAAAATTTTAAAATGGGTTTCTTCATCATCCGCAATCAGGCAGTGCGCCAAAGCATAGTACATATCGGCGTATTCGGTATCTGCCCTCGCTTCTCCCTGCTCGATTAAATCTGCCAACACAGTGTGGTCATGGCTTACCTGCCGCCAACGCCCCTCTGCCGATATATGGTAAACACGGCTGTCGCCGACATTGCAGATACGGCACAAACCGTCCGCCCCGACGACTGCCGAAGCGAAAGTCGAGGACGAGCCGAAATATTCATCGGCAAGCGTGTCGCAGAAGCTGCCGTGCAGCCTTCGCAGGAAACGCCCTTCTGCATCGCCCTCACGCACAAAGGCATCCAACCAAAACCGACTGGCGAGATGCGCGGCGGGGCTGCTGGATACGCCGTCAGCCACTGCCAACCGCACGGCATCGTCCGCCTCGGACACACGGGTTTTGTGCAGCCTGACCTGACGCACCGCCGTGCCGTCAAATAAAGCATCCTGATTGCGTGCCTTACCGGCACCGACCATTTGAAAATAGGCAAGCTGAAACATGGTAATCCTGACAATCCGATCCTGATTTAAATAAACCTACTTCGGTGCTTTTCGCAAAAACGAATTTCAACGCAAAGCCCCTTGTTCATTGGCGACAGTATATATCAATAATGCCGATGCGCTTCTCCCTAACGCCATTTTCTCAACCAACTCAAAACACCTTACAACAGGTCGTCTGAAAATACGAAACCCATTTTTCAGACGACCTGACTTTGCCAAAGCAATCGATTTTATGTAAACTGGAAACCTCTTGTCGGAGTGCTGCTTGTTCCCGCAAACAGCTGAGACCGCATCAGCGGAATCCGTAGAACCTGTCGGGGTAATGCCTGCGTAGGAAACAAGCTGTCAAACGCCTGAAAAGGCTTCCGTTCCCTTTCCCGCATTTCCCGCCATTCGGTAGATTCCGCTTCCGTCTTATCTTTCGACTTCCCGATTGCACCATACTACAAAGGAATCCACCATGCCCCGTATCGCCATTCTCGGCGGCGGCCTCTGCGGCCGTCTGACTGCCTTACAACTTGCAGAACAAGGTTTATCGGTTGCCCTCTTTGAAAAAGGGGGGCGCAAAGGCGAACACGCCGCCGCTTATGTTGCCGCCGCCATGCTCGCACCGGCTTCGGAGGCGGTCGAAGCCACGCCTGAAGTCATCAAACTGGGAAGGCAGAGTGTTCCGCTGTGGCACAACATCCGAGGTCGTCTGAAAACACCGACCATGATGCAGGAAAAAGGCAGCCTGATCGTGTGGCACGGGCAGGACAAGCCATTATCCGGCGAGTTCGTCCGCCATCTCAAACGCGGCGGCGTAGCGGATGACGAAATCGTCCGTTGGCGCGCCGATGAAATCGCCGAACGCGAACCGCAACTGGGCGGACGTTTTTCAGACGGCATCTACCTGCCGACCGAAGGCCAGCTCGACGGACGGCAAATCTTGTCTGCACTTGCCGACGCTTTGGACGGGCTGAACGTCCCTTGCCATTGGGAACACGAATGCGCCCCCGAAGACCTGCAAGCCCAATACGACTGGCTGATCGACTGCCGCGGTTACGGTGCAAAAACCGCGTGGAACCAATCCCCCGAACACACCAGCACCTTGCGCGGCATACGCGGCGAAGTGGCGCGGGTTTATACGCCCGAAATCACGCTCAACCGCCCTGTACGCCTGCTCCACCCGCGTTATCCGCTCTACATCGCCCCGAAAGAAAACCACGTCTTCGTCATCGGCGCGACCCAAATCGAAAGCGAAAGCCAAGCCCCCGCCAGCGTACGTTCCGGATTGGAACTCTTGTCCGCACTCTATGCCGTCCATCCCGCCTTCGGCGAAGCCGACATCCTCGAAATCGCCACCGGCCTGCGCCCCACGCTCAACCATCACAACCCCGAAATCCGTTACAGCCGCGCCCGACGCCTGATTGAAATCAACGGCCTTTTCCGCCACGGTTTCATGATTTCCCCCGCCGTAACCGCCGCTGCCGTCAGATTGGCAGTCGCCCTGTTTGACGGAAAAAACGCGCCCGAACGTGATGAAGAAAGCGGTTTGGCGTATATTGGAAAATAAGTTTGAGGTCGTCTGAAAACGCCGCGGCATAGGTTTTACAGCAAATCGGTACACCCCGATACCAGCCTGTATGAATATAATAGGGCACGGCGCGCCAACGCCTCATCGTCATCAATCTACTTATCTCAGCAAGGTTTCCAATGAATCTGAAATCCCTGTATTTACTGCCTGCGCTCTTACTCGCCCACTCCGCCGCCCTTGCCGCGCCCAAGATTTCAGACGACCCCAAACCGCGTTCTGCCGAGAAAATCATTTATTTCAAACAAAACGGCAAATTCGGTGCAAAAACCACAAGCGGCAAAATCATCGTCCCTGCGCAATACCACTGCGAATTTATGTGCGAACACGTCAAACACGGCGAAACCGCCGACGGCGAGTTGCTGTTTACCGACAACAGCCGAGAAGTCCGAGGCAAAGTTGCCTATTCGCCCTTCTTCCTGCATTCGCGGCAGGGCAAGTTTTTATATCAACCGATGATGTACGACTTGACCTCAGACTATTTTTCAGAAGGCAAACGCCGCTATGTTTCAAAAGAAGGCAAGGTCGGTTTTGCCGACCGCGCGGGCAACTTGGTCACGCCCGCCCAACACGATTGGGCAGGACCGTTTGAATACGGCTATGCCGCATTTTGCGACGGCTGCCGAGAAGTGCGCGTGGACGAAGAACATACCGCCGTACAGGGCGGCACTTGGGGCATGATGGACGCACGCGGCAATACCATTGCCCCCAGCAACACTCGCCGCGCCGCTTCCGACATCGAACGAAACGGCAAATTTTATCCGCACCCGTTTGCCTATACCGCCGCCGAACGCGATATTCTGCAACGCATCAACCGCTACAAAAACCTGATTGTCGGACTGGCAGCAGTTTCCTATTCACCATACAAAACCGCCGAAGAACGCGCGGCCTACCGCTTTGAAATCGTGTCGCAGCCCGTGCAAGGCTATCCGTATTACGAAATCGTCCTGTTTGACGGCAAAGGCAACACCGTTGAAGGCGAACGCTTTCTCGCCGGCGCCGACGGCAAACGGCTCTACGCCCTGCCTGTCGGAGAAGAAACACCGCTTCCGCTGGAAACCCACCTGCGCCACGATATCCGCAGCACACTTGCCGAACAACCCAAAAGACAGAAAAGCGGCTCTTGGAACGACAACCCGTTTCGCTTGAAAGATTATCCCGAAGCAAAAGCCTTGTTGAAACGCAGGAAATGAGTTTCAGACGACCCCTATTGCTCCGTAAGAAATGAAAAGGACACCCCATGACCTTCCCGCCCCTAAAATCCCCGCTTAAATTCTACGCCGTCGTTCCCACCGCCGATTGGGTGGAACGCATGGTCGAAGCAGGTGCCGACACGGTGCAACTGCGCTGCAAAACCCTGCACGGTGATGAATTGAAACGCGAAATCGCCCGCTGCGTCGCCGCCTGTCGGGGCGGCCGCACGCAGCTTTTCATCAACGACCACTGGCGCGAGGCGATAGAAGCGGGCGCATACGGCGTACATCTCGGACAGGAAGACATGGACACCGCCGACCTTGCCGCCATCGCAGCCGCCGGTTTGCGCTTGGGTTTGAGTACGCACTCCGTCGCCGAACTCGACCGCGCCCTGTCCGTACACTCCAGCTACGTCGCCAGCGGCGCGATTTTCCCGACCACGACCAAACAAATGCCCACCGCCCCGCAAGGCTTGGACAAACTGCGCGAATATGTGAAACAGGCACGCGGCACGCCCGTCGTCGCCATCGGCGGCATCGATTTAAACAACGCCGAAGATGTATTGGCAACCGGCGTTTCTTCACTCGCCGTCGTCCGCGCCGTTACCGAAGCGGAAAATCCCGAAGCGGTGGTTAAAGCGTTTCAGGCTTTGTGGGATGAATAAGGTCGTCTGAAAGCCAAATTTCAGACGACCTGCTCAATTAGGATATTCGATTGCTAGGATATTCGATTGCCGTCATTTCGGATGCTATACAGGCAGAAGCGGGTATAACAGCGCAAAGAATAATCGGCGAATTCAGTTGTCCCAGCCTTCCACCACCAGTTTGCCAATCATATCTCCGCGTTCCAGCATCTCATGTGCGCGGCGCAGGTTGGCGGCATTGATGCCGTGCAGGATTTGGGTGGCGGTCGGGCGGATGATGCCTTCGTCCACCAGCCGCGCGGTTTCGGCCAGGATTTCGCCCTGCCGTTCGATGTCTGCCGTTTCGCGCAGCGGACGGGTAAACATAAATTCCCAATGCAACGACAGGCTTTTGCCTTTGAGCGGGTTCACGTCCAACGTTTCGGGGTCGTCAATCAGTGCGATTCTGCCTTGCGGGGCGATGAGTTCCACGATTTGCGGCAGATGGCGGTCGGTATGGTTGGTGGAAAAAACAAACGATGGCGCGCCGATATTTAACGCGGCAATCTGTTCCGCCATGTCTTCATGATGGTTGATGACGAAATCCGCCCCCAATTCCTTCACCCACGCGCGGCTTTCGGGGCGGGAGGCGGTGGCGATAACTTGGATGTCGGTCAGCTTTTTCAGAAACTGGATGGCAAGCGAGCCGACCCCGCCTGCGCCGCCTATTAAGAGCAGCACATTGGCGCCGCCTGCCACGGGTTTGTTCACGTCCAAGCGGTCGAACAGAGTTTCCCAGGCGGTAATTGCCGTTAATGGTAGCGCGGCGGCTTGGGCAAAATCCAGTGAACGCGGTTTTTTGGCGGCAATGCGCGCGTCCACCGCCTGTAATTGTGCGTTCGAACCTTGGCGGTTGATGGCGCCCGCGTAATACACTTCGTCGCCGACTTTGAAATGCCGCACTTCGCTGCCGACTGCCTGAACAATGCCTGCCGCGTCGTAACCCAATACGCGGTACTGCCCTGCCGCAGGCGTATGCGCCGCTCGAACTTTCACATCGACAGGATTGACCGAAACCGCCTGCACGGCAACCAAAATATCGTGCGGCCGCAGCTCGGGTTCGGGCAGTTCGATGTCGAGCAGGGCTTCAGGGGTGGAAACGGGCAAAGGACGGTTGAAACCGATGGCTTTCATGATGTTCTCCTGTTAGGTCGTCTGAAAGCGTGTATCATGCGCCTGAAGCACACCATTAACAAGAACGCACTTGTTTTTCAGATAGTTACATAGAGGATACCACCATGCCCCGCACACCGCACCCAAGCTACGACTGCGCCGAAGGCTGCTCGGTGGAAGCCGCGCTTTCCGTCATCGGCGGCAAATGGAAAGGCACGATACTCTACCGCTTGCACACGGACGGCACGCTGCGCTTCAACCAAATCCGCCGCATCCTGCCCGATGTGTCGCAACGCACGCTGACCGCGCAACTGCGCGCATTGGAGGCCGACGGCATCATTTTGCGTACTGTGTATCCCGAAGTCCCGCCACGAGTGGAATACCGCCTGACCGACTACGGCAAAACGCTTGCCCCCGTGCTGACGGCATTGAAAGAATGGGGCGACGGGTTCAAGCAAGAGCAGGCGCATCGCGAATAAAGAAACTTATAGTGGATTAACTTTAAACCAGTACGG